>JACRDA010000202.1 GCA_016212965.1 Myxococcales bacterium | reverse complement strand
AGTCCGAGGGCAGGGGGGCGCGGGGCGCGACCCGGCCGGGGAGGGCCCCGATGTCGAGCGCGAGGACGCGGGCGAAGGAGCCCCCACGCGAAGTGCAACCGAGTGCCCGCGCCGCAGTGCGAGTTGGGGCGGGGCCCAGGCCGGGTCGCGGCGCGCGCCCCCCTGCCCGAGGGCGACCGCTACCGATTCGCCCCGGTGCCCTTGAGCTCCCCCACGTCGGCCTTGTACCGCTCGAGGCCCTCGGCGAGCCGCGCGATCTTCGCGCCGACGTCCGCGACGTCGAGGGTCGTGATGCGGTAGTCGTCCTTGAGGACGCGGCCGTTCGCGACCACGAAGCGCACCTCGCTGCCGTCGCTCGCCCAGATGAGGTTCTCGACGACGTTCGATTTCCGCGTCGGGACGAGATTGGGGCGCGTGAGATCGACGAGCACGAGATCGGCCGGGCGGCCGGCGTCGAGCTGGCCGACGGGGAGGCCGAGGATGCGCGCCGCCTCGACCGTGATCATCTCGAGCACCTGCTGGGCCGGGAGGTTCTCGGCGCGGCGGTGCAGCGCCTTCTGGTACTGCGAGGCGAGGCGCGCGGCGGCGAGGATGTTCTGGTTGTCGGCCGAGCCCGAGCCGTCGGTCGAGATGGCGACGGGAATGCCGGCGGCGAGCATGTCCATCACGGGGGGCATGCCGGAGCCGAGAATGGTGTTCGCGAGCGGGTTGTGGACGATGCGCGTGCCGGTGTCGCGCAGGATGGCGAGATCGTCGGGCGTCGTCTGGACCTGGTGCGCGAGCACGGTGTGCTCGTCGAGGATGCCGAGCTCGAGCGCGTAGCGGACCTCGGTCTTGCCATATTCGCGCTTGAACCACTCGGTCGTGCCGTACTCCTCGGAGGAATGGCAATGGAACAGCGTGCCGTGCTCGCGGGCCCAGGCCTTCAGGGCCTTCAGCATCTCGGGCCCGTTCGAGAAGAACTGGTCCGGGCCGGGCAGGATGCCGACGCGCGCGGTCGCGCCGTGCTTCCGGACGCCGCGGTCGAGCCGCTCGAGCGCCACGGCGGGCGTCTTGTCGAGCACGCCCTCGTAGTAGTTCCGGTCCTGGCCGCCGACGGCGACGAGGATGCGCGTGCCGGCGACGCGGCAAGCCTCGACGAGCTCGTCCACGCAGTACTTGGCGTAGTTGCAGTGGTGGGTCATGGCCGACGTGATGCCGTAGTAGATGTCGTCGGCCTTGGCCTTCAGGTACGTGAGGTACTGCGGGGAGGCGCCGAGCTCGGCCGTCAGCGCGGCCTTGTGCTCCTCGACGTAGCGCGTGAACACGTTGACGGCGCCGTCGAGCCAGGCCGTGAGCGGCACGTCCTTCACCATCCCGATGATGGGCGGCTCGTGGTCGTGGCCGTGCGCCTTCACGAAGCCGGGCAGCATGACGGCGTCGTGGCACACGAGCTCGTCCGCCGTGCGCGCGCTCGCGCTCCCCCCGAGGACGGCGAGCGCGCCGTGCGCGGCGAGCAGGCGCGCGCCCGTCGCCTGCGTGTAGGCGCCGACCTCGAGCAGCTCGCCGTCGCGCCACACGGCATAGCCGTCCTCGATGCGCGCGCCGCGCCCGCCGCGATCCGAGAGCGGCAGGAGCAGGCGCGCCCGGGCAAAGCCGATCACGAGCGGGCCTCCTCGGCCTGCTTCGCGAGCCAGGCACGGCGCACCTTCTCCGGGGTAATCGGCAGCTCGCGGATGCGGATGCCGATGGCGTCCGCGATGGCGTTGAGGAGCGTCGGGCCCGGGCCGTCGGCCGGGATCTCCGACACGGACTTCGCGCCGTAGGGTCCGCTCGGCTCGAAGGAGGGCACGAGGATGGTCTGGAACTCCGGCAGATCGAGCGACGAGAACTGCTTGTAGTGGCGGAAGCCGTCCGTCAGCGTCCGGCCGGCGGCGTCGAAGGTGAGGTCTTCGGAGAGCGCGTAGCCCATCGCCTGCACGCAGCCGCCCTCGGTCTGGCCCTCGCAGCTCTTCGGGTGGATGGCGACCCCGCAGTCCGTCGCCGCGACGTACTTGAGGACCTTCACGCCCCCGGTCTCGGTGTCGACCTCGACCTCGGCGAAGTGCGCCGCGAAGGGCGGCGGGCACTCGAAGCTCATGTGCGAGCCGTGGTCCATGATCTGGTGCTGATCGTGGGTGTAGAAGGTCGACAGGCAGATGTCGGCGTAGGACAGGCGCTGGCCGTCGGGGCGGCAGACGGCGCCGTCCTTCACGACGAGCGCGGCGCGGTCGCAGGGGTCGCCGCCGTGGCGCCACATCTCGGCCGCGGCGTCCTCGAGCTGCCGCCGCACGCCCTCGCACGCCTTCTTCACGGACACGCCCGTGATGTAGGTGGTGCTCGAGGCGTAGGCGCCCGTGTCGAAGGGCGTGTGGTCCGTGTCGGACGAGTAGATGACGATCTTGCCGACGGGCACGGCGAGCGTCTCGGCGGCGATCTGCGACAGGATCGTGTCCGAGCCCGTGCCGATGTCGGTCGCGCCGACGTGCAGGTTGAAGGAGCCGTCCTCGTTCAGCTTCACGCGCGCCGAGCCCATGTCGACGCCCGGAATGCCCGAGCCGTGCATGAGGCAGCTCATGCCCATGCCGCGGCGCACGGTGCCCGTCCGCGGCAGCGTCGGGCGCCGCGCCCAGTCGATCGCCGCCATGCCGCGATCGATGCACTCCTGCATCGCGCACGAGCGGAAGCGCTGCGGCGGGCCTTCCTTGCCTTCGCCGAGCGCCTGCGCGAGCGCGTTCTCGTCGCCTGGCCCGACGACGTTGCGGCGGCGGAACTCGACCGGGTCCATGCCGAGCATGCCCGCGAGCTCGTCCATGTGCGACTCGAGCGCCACGAAGCCCTGGGGCCCGCCGTAGCCGCGGAAGGCGCCCGCGACCGGGAGGTTCGTGTACACGGTCTTCATGAGGAAGCGGTAGGCCTCGGCGCGGTAGAGGGGCAGCGTCTTGCCGGCCGTGCAGGTCTGGACGGTGAGCGCGTGCGCCCCGTAGGCGCCGGTGTTCGCCAGCACCTCGAGCTCCTGGGCGACGAGGCGGCCGTCCTTCATCACGCCGCTCTTCCAGCGCAGGAGCTGCGGGTGGCGCAGGCGCGAGGACACGATCTCCTCGGCGCGCGTGAGCACGAGCCGAGCGGGCCGGCGCGTGCGCAGGGTGACGAGCGCGGGCAGGTCCTCGAGCAAGATCTCCTGCTTGCCGCCGAAGCCGCCGCCGATGCGCGGCTTGACGACGCGGATGCGCTGCACGGGCACCTCGAGGATGCGCGCCAGGATGCGCCGGCTGTGGAAGGGCACCTGCGTCGCGACGCGCACGACGAGCCGGTCGTCCTCGTCGAGCCAGGTGACGGCCGAGTGCGGCTCGAGCGCGCAGTGCGCCTGGTAGGGCACCGAGTACGCGCGCTCGAGCACGAGATCGGCGCGCGCGAAGGCGGCGTCCACGTCGCCGTGATCGACCTCCATCGCCGCGGCGATGTTGCGCGCCTTGTCGAAGCCGGGCAGCCCCGTCGCCTCGGGCTCGTCGTGGATGACGGGCGCACCGGGCAAGAGGGCCTGGCGCGGATCGAGGACGGCGGGCAGGACCTCGTAGGCGACCTTGATCTTCGCGACGGCGCGCGCCGCCGCCTCGGGGCTGTCGGCGGCCACGCACGCGACCCGGTCGCCGACGAAGCGCACCTTCCGGTCGAAGATGAAGGTGTCGTAGGGCGAGGGCTCGGGGTGCCCCTGGCCGGCCGTCGTGTACGGGATGCGCGCCACGTTGCCGTGGTGCAGGATGCAGCGCACGCCGGGCTCCTTTTCGGCCTCGCGCGTGTCGATGGACACGATGCGTGCGTGGGCGTGCGGGCTCCAGAGCAGCTTCAGGTGGAGCATGCCCTCGAGCGCCACGTCGTCGGCGTAGGTGCCCTTGCCGAGCGCGAGCTTCATGGCGTCGACGCGCTCGGGGCTCTTGCCGACGGCCGTGTAGCGGTCGACCTCGCCGAGCGAGCCCGCGCCCGTGTCCCACGCCTCGCCGTCGGGCGCGCCTGCGATGGGCTTGTTCATCGCGCCTCGCCTCCGGCGTTCGTCGCCGCCACCGCGAGCACGGCCTGGATGGGCTTCACGTAGCCGGTGCAGCGGCAGGGGTGCCCGGCCAGGCACTCGCGCACGGCGTGCTCGCTCGGTCGCGGCTCGACGTCGAGCAGGGCCTTGGCCGCGATCACCATCCCGGGCGTGCAGAACCCGCACTGGATGGCCGTGTGGTCGACGAAGGCTTGCTGGAGCGGGTGCGGGGCGGCGAAGTCGCCGAGGCCCTCGCTCGTCGTCACCTCGTGGCCGGCGGCCTGCGCCGCGAGCACGAGGCAGCTCGGGACCTCCTCGCCGTCGAGCAAGACCGAGCAGGCGCCGCAGTCGCCCGATTCGCAGCCGCGCTTCGTGCCGAGGAGGCCGTGGCGGCGCAGCGCCTCGGTCAGAAACTCGTGGGGCGCACAGTCCCACGCGACGTCCTTGCCGTTGACCTTGAGCTCGATCTTCACCGAATCCTCCGCTTACACGATCTCGGGCTCGCCGAAGACGGCGGCGAGCGCGCGCACGCCGAGCGTGGCGGACAGGTCGCGGCGGTAGTCGCCGCTCGCCCAGGGGTCCTCGCAGGCGGCGAGCTCGCCCAGGAGGGCCACGCGCGCCTGCGCGCGCCAGTCGGCGGGCCGACCCGCGAGCCACGCCGAGGCGAGCGCCTCGGAGCGCGGGAGCGTCCGGAGGTCGGCGGCGCCCGGGCCCTGGACGTTCGCGGCGAGGTGGATCGCGCCCGCGCGCGAGGCGGCTGCCACGCTCGCGAGCGGCTGATCCACGGCCGTCCGCCCGAAGCGCCGGAGCGCGCTCCTTCCCGTGCCGAGCGGCAGCACCACGGCGCACACGAGCGCGCCCTCGAGCGCGGCGCGCGCCCGCTGCCCGACGGGGTAGGGCTCGCGCTCGGTCACGATCTGGCCGTCGACGCGCCGCGCGAGCTCGAGCTCGGCGCCGAGCGCGACGAGGGCGGTCGGCAGGTCCTCGGTGCCGCGATCGACCATGATGCGCCCGCCGAGGGTCGCGCGGTTCTGGAGCGCGACGACGGCGTAGGCGCCCGCCGCCTCGCGGAGCGCGGCGAGCTCGGGCCGCGCGAGCGCGGGCTCGCGGCGGAGGCGTGCGAGCGTGACCCGCGCCCCGAGCCGCAGGCTGTCGGCGCTCGCCCGCACCTCGGCGAGCGGCAGGGCCTGAAGATCGATGACGTGCGTGAGCGCTTCGTGCTCGCGCGCATTGAGATCGGTGCCGCCCGACAGGAGAGCCGCGCGCCCTCCCTGGGCGTGCAGCAGCTCGAGGCACTCGTGGACGGTGCTCGGTCGGCTGTAGCGTTGGAGGGCTAGGTACATGCGGCTCTGTCTTCCTTCGGATGCTCGGCGGGCACGAGACCCGCGAGGCGTAGCGCATCCACGGCGCCGCGCCCCACGGCCAGCGCCTTGTCGGTCATGAGGCCGAGCAGGGCGCGGTCCCGGCGCGGATCGACGTCGCCGACCTTGTGGCCGGCTCCGACCTCCACGCCCGACAGCTTGAGCCCGCGGAGCATGCCCGCGAGGCGTGCGACCACGGCTCGACCCGCGACCGTGCCCACGGTGTCCCCGGGCTCCACGAAGTCGCCGAGCTCGCGGATGCGCGCGAAGACGCCGGCGCACGGTGCGCGCAGCAGGCGGTCCTCGCGGTGGCCGGCGACCTCGCCCGGGACGCCCGTGTGCGTCTCGGCGCTGCCCTGCGACAGCACGCGCCCGAGGCTCGGGCCGCGATTCGACTCGAGCACGTAGTGCGCGTCCCGACCGCACACGAAGCCCGGCCCCACGCCGATCACGAGCGGCGCCTCGTCGAGCCGGGTCATGGGCGCGGAGAGGCTGCGCATGCGCGCGTCGACGAGCACGTCCGGCACGAAGGGCGGGGCCGCGGGGGCCGTCCACAGCGCGACCTCGTGCCGGCCCCAGGCTCGGATCACGTCCTCTGCGCCGCGGCAGCGCACGGCCGTCACGCCGGCGACCGTGATCGCGCCTTCGACGGCCGCGGCGGCGAAGGCGACGCGCAGGCGCAGCGCGCCGGGCAGCGGGCGCTCGACGACCAGCACGCGCAGCCCGAGCGCCGCGAGCGCATGCCCGATCCCGGTGCCGAGCTCCCCGCCCCCGCGCAGAACGGCCAGCTCTTTCGCCATCTCCCTCGTTCCCGATCATAGGCACGCCGCCGGGCCGCGTGCACCCCGAACGTCCCGGCCCCGCGCGATGCCTGACCGCCGGTCGAAGAGGCCAACCGCCAAGTAGGGGGCCGGGCGAGCCCGGGTTCGTCCGGCCGGTAGCTCTGCCTGGCGCACGCAGAGGACAACCGCCAAGGCGCCAAGAGCGCCAAGATGAGCAGGGGGCGCGCAAGGCGCGCAAGAGAGCGCTGCGCCGGCGTTTCCCGGGTCAACCGGAACCGTTCGCGCCGAGTCACCTAGCAGACGCCAAGAACACCAGCGGTTCAACGGCTGCCGGGTCTGCTAAGCAGGGGGCATGCGCCCGCCTCTGCTGCTCGTCGTCGCCCTGCTGGCAAGCGCTTGCGCGGCCTCGCCGCCGGCCCCGCTCGAGGGGCCACCGCCCGTCGCCACACCCGTGGCGCCGCCCCCGCCGCCGCCCGCTCCCGCGCTCGCCCCGACCGAGGTTGCGGCGCTCGTGCCCCCGACGCCCGTGCCCGCCGGCGCCGTCGAGCCGGCGCCGAGCGGGGCGTGCCCCCCGGACATGGTGCTCGTCGAGGGGGAGTACTGCACCGAGGTCGAGCACCACTGCCTCGTCGAGTGGTGGGCGCCGCAGAACAAGAAGCGCGTGTGCGAGCAGTTCGAGCCCACGGCCAAGTGCGTCGGGGCGCGCGTGCCCAAGCGCTATTGCATCGACCGCTACGAGTACCCGAACCAGAAGGGCGTGCGCCCCGAGGTCATGAACACCTTCTACCAGGCGCAGGTGAAGTGCGCCGCGCTCGGCCGGCGCATGTGCACCGAGACCGAGTGGAGCTTCGCCTGCGAGGGCCCGGACATGAAGCCCTTCCCCTACGGCTTCACGCGCGACCCGAAGAAGTGCAACGGCGACCACCGCTGGGACGGGCCCAACATGACGAAGGTCGGCGCGCGCGACGCCCACGAGCTCGCGCGCCTGTGGCGCGGTGTGCCGAGTGGCAGCCAGCCCGACTGCGTGAGCGACTTCGGGGTCGCCGACATGCCCGGCAACGCCGACGAGGTGTGCGCCGGCGAGTCGCCGCACGCGAAGTACGCGGCCGTGAACACCGGCGGCCCCTGGTACAGCGGCGTGCGCAACCAGTGCCGCCCCAAGGTCTATACGCACGCCGAGGACTTCTATTACTACTTCCTCTCGTTCCGCTGCTGCGCGGCCCCCGACGGCGCGCCGAACGAGCCGCGCACGAAGAAGCAGCTCGCCGAGGGGCCCAAGTGGTCGGCGATCGAGCGGCTCGCGGGCTTCACGGTCGACCAGATGAAGGAGAAGCTCGACCTCAAGGCGCGGGGCGAGTGCACCTGCAAGCCGAGCGACACGAAGTGCAAGACCATGTGCGGCACCCTGCTCGGGCCGGGTGCCGTCGACGGCAGCGACGCGACGCGCGTGCTGCACCGGGACCGGAACAAGATCCGGCCCGAGGTCGGCAAGTAGCTCTTCAGCGCGCGAAGGTGGCGACCGACGCGACGTGCGTGCCGAGCAGCACCGTCCCGAGGCACGCGAGCGCGCCGAGCGCGTAGAGGAGCGAGGCGAGCCGGCGCAGCGAGCGCGCCTCGCGCGGCGCGAGCAGCGCGCAGGCGCACGCACCGAGCGAGGTGCCGACGACGAGGAAGGCGAGGTGCTCCTTGGTCTCGAAGAGCAGGCCCGCCTGCGCGCTCGCGCGGAACACGAAGGGCCGGACCTCGGCGACGTAGCGGGCGTAGATGACGAGCCCGGTCGCGAAGGCCCCGACGACCCCGAGCGTCGTCAGGCCGATGCTCCAGCGCGCGCCCGAGGACAGGGGGGCGCCCTTGCGCATGCGGATCGCCGGGTGCGCGAGGGCGGCGCAGGCGAGCACGCCGAGGTGGCCGTGCATGGACTCGAGCCACGCGGTGCCATTCATGGGAAGAACGCCGCGAGCGCCGCGACCGCCCCGAGCACCAGCGCGAGGAGCACGGCCGTCCGATGCTCGCCGCGGAGCGCGCGGGTGCTCGTCACCTCGGGCGCGCTCCCGACGCGGAGCGCGGCGCGATGCGACAGCGTGTGCGCGAGCGCGCCGACGAGCAGGCCGCCCCAGAGGGCGATGATCGACCGCCAGACGAAGCCCGTGTGCGCGGTGCGCAGGACGAGGCCGGGATCTCCCTCGCCGTCGCGCCACCGCTCCCAGAGGCGGACGAACATGTAGCTGCTCGGCGCCCCCACGCCGAAGCCGAGTGCGCCCCAGGCGAGGTCGAGGCGCAGCCGCGCGTGGCGCGGGTGCTCGCCCTCGGGCGGGTCAGCGGTCGTCACGCGCCGCCTCCGGCTTCGTCGTGCCGCGCTCCTCGGCCGCTGCGCGCAGGTCGGTCTCGCGGCGCCGTGCCGCGCCGTGCCGCCGCACGGCCTCGAAGGTCCGCGCCCCGAGGAACGCGAGCGCGCTCGCCACGCCGCTCGCTGCCAGCGCCAGCAAGAGCACGACGTCGACGTTGCCGCCGCCGCCCGAGCGCCGCTTCACCTCGGGGATGGTCACGGGGGCCAGCGTAGCCGATCTCGGTGGCTCGTGATCGCGTCGTTCGACCCCGAGGACCGTCGAGCCTCGACCCGCGACTAGCGCGCGAACCAGGGCGCCACGAGCTCGGGCGCGAGGCCGGTCGTGTCGAGCGCCGCGAAGCCGAGCCCGAGCTGCGCCGCGAGCACGACGCAGGCGAGGGTGCCGCGGCGCGCGCGCGAGGCGCTCCGCACCGCGGGCGCCGCCCCGGCGAGCGCCGCCGTCACGAGCCCGACGAGCCCGGCGAGCGCGAGCGCCACGGCCGCGCGCCCGTACGCGCGCTCGTAGGCGCGCACCACGAGGACCGGCGGCACGAGCACGAGACAGGCGAGCGCCAGGCGCTCGGGCCGCAGGAGCGCGCGGAGCGCGGCGCGGCTCACCCCCCGCCACAGCTGGAAGAGGACCACCGCTGCCGCGAACGCGACGCCGGCCGCCACGGCGAAGATGCGCCCGCCGCGGAGCAGCGCCCGGGCGCGCAGGAAGCGGCCCTCGGGGCTCCCCGCGAGATCGGCCGCGGTGAGCGCCGCGAGGCCGACGCGGCCGAGCGCGTCGAGCTCGAGCGCGTGGCCGCGCAGCGCCCGCTCGGCCTCGCTCGGGTCTAGGCCGTGCTCCGCGAGCCAGCGCTCGTAGGCCGTGACGGCTGCCGCGCGCGCGCCGAGGCGTACGTAGGCCTGGGCAACGAAGGCGCGCGCCTCGCGGCGCACGGCGCCCGGCGCGAAGCCGAGCAGCTCCTGCTCGAAGCGCGCCAGCTTGTCGGCGTCGAGCGCCGGGTCGGCTCGCGTGCGCATGAGCGCCGCGAGCGGGCGGTAACCGTCGTCGCCGCGCGCCTCGAGCCACTCGAGGCGCCGCTCGGCCCGCCGCGCGAGACGCGAGCCCGGCGCGAGCTCGAGGACGCGCCGGTAGTGGCCGACCGCCGCTGCGGGATCGGCCGCTGCGTCGGCCTCCTGCCCGCGGCGCAGCGCGGCGTCGGCCTCGGCCTCGACGTTCGTGCTCGTGGGCGCGGTCGGGCTCGTGGCGAGGCTCGCGCTCGGCGTCGCGGAGCCGGCGTCGCCCGGCTGGGCGTGAGCCGAGGGCGCCCACGCCAGCAGGCAAGCCGTGGCGGCGAGGGCCGCGCGGCCGCGGCTACTTCGTGTAGTCGAACGAGTCGAGCAAGGTCCCATCGAGGCGGTAGGCCCTCCAGGACAGCGTCGTACCGGCGATCTCGAGCAGCACGTAGTTGCGCACCGACTCGCTCACCTGCGTGTGGTAGCAGGTGCCCGAGCCGTAGAGCGGTGCGCCGGCGCCACCGGCCACCACGTACACCGTGCCGCTCGAGGCGACCGGCGCACCGTTCGCGCCGGAGGCCGCCACGGTGCCGTCGGTCGTGCCCGGGTCGAAGCCGCGGATGGGGAGGCTGCGCTCGTAGTTGTGGTCGTGGCCGTTGAAGACGGCGTCGACCGCGTACTGGTCGTAGATGGGCTGCCACTTCTCGCGCAGCGTCAGGTTCGAGCCGTGGTTCGAGCACGAGTAGAGCCCGCGGTGATGCATGGCGAACACCCAGGGCGTCTTCTGGCGATCGACCGCCGCGAGATCGGCCGCGAGGAAGGTCGCCTGCTGGTCGAGGGTCGCCGGGTTCGCGGTCGTGTCGTTCAGCACCACGAAGTGGGCGTTCGCGTAGTCGAAGCTGTACCACTCCTTGCCGGCCGAGCCGTTGCCGCTCGCCTGCGGCATCGCGAACTGCATGAGGAAATTGACGGCGAGCGCCTCGTGGTTGCCGTTCGATACCATGAGCGGCACGCCCGCGAGGATCGACGCGATGCTGCCGTTGGCGCCCGGCGCCTCGAAGAACGCGCTCCACAGGTTCTGGTCGACGCCGGTCTGCACGGCGTCGCCGGTGAACATCACGAGCTCGGCGCCCTCGGCGTAGAGCAGCTCCTCGAGGGACGCGAACACCCCCGGATCGTCGCGCGAGTCGCCGAGCACGGCGATGCGGTAGCTCGCCGTCGAGCCGATGGTCGGGCCCGTGGCCACGCTGTAGACGGGGCTCCAGGCGCCGGTGCCGCCGACCTTGTAGTAGTAGCTCGTGCCCGCCGCGAGGCCGCACACGTGCGCCTCGTGCACCCGCGTCGGGCCGCCGAGCAGGCCGGTGTAGACCGCGGTGTGGCCGCGCTGCGCGAGCACCGAGCCCGTCGCGGCGGTCGCCGCGGTCACGGCCGCTTGGTCGGTGCCGTACAGGATCGTCGTCGCCGTCGTCGCCTGATCGGTCTGCCAGTTGACGGCGAAGCTCGAGTCGGACGGCCCCGCGTAGCTCACGTGCACGTGGGCCGGTGCGCCGCTGCCGACGTCGTCGCCGAGCGTAGCCTCGATGCCGGTCGGCAGCGTGACCGCATGGCCACAGCCCTGGGGCGTGTACGTGCCGAACGTCGTGCTGCCGCCGCCGCCCGCGCCCCCGGTGCCCGCCGTCGTGTCGTCGGACTTGCAGCCGGCGGCGCTGGCTGCGAGGGCGATGCCCGCCGCGCCGCACGTGGCGAGCAGGGCGAGCGAGATGCGACCGAGCCACAGGTGGCGCTCGGGGCGACGGGGCGAGGGAGTGGACGGTGGGCTCATGGGCACGGAACGTACACTCTACCTTCTCGCGGCCCGTCGCTCCAGAGCGCCTTCGCCCGCGTCACTTGAACACGCACTGCCCCCCGGTTCCGTCGGCCGCCTCGGCGCAGACCAGGGCCAGCGGGTCGACGACCGGGCACGGGGGGTCGGGGAGGTAGCAGTCGGCGGCGTACTTGCCGAAGAGCTCGAGGTAGAGCGCGAGCTCGGGCGCGCTGCCGTTCGCCGGCTGGTCGCAGTGCCAGACCGTGGGGACGACGGTGTTGCACACCTCGACGGGCTGCATGCTCGCCGGGTTGCAGCTCCGGATCGCCGCGAGCAGGGCGTCGAGCTCGGACGCGAGCGCCTCGCAGGCGCTTGCCGGTGGCGCGCAGTCGCAGTTCGCGTGGGCCAGCTCGCACTTCTCGAGGCTCGGCGCCAGGACGTCGCAGCTCGGGCCCACACAGGCGCACCCGCTCACCGGCACGCACGCGCAGCCCTGCCACGCGTAGCCGAGCACGGCGTCGCACGCGCCGTCGCCCTTGGCCTCGTCGGCCGCGCAGCTCACCGGGCAGTTCGAGTCCGAGGGGTCGCAGGGGGGCGGCGGGCAGTTCGAGTCCGAGGGGTCGCAGGGGGGCGGCGGGCAGCTCGCGTCCGAGGGATCGCACACGCAGCCGTCGGACCCGCAGCCGTCCTGCGCCGCCTGCGCGGCCGACGCTGCGGCGTCGTCTCCGTCGAGGCGATGGCAGGCGGCGAAGCTCGTGCTGGCGAGGAGCAGGGTTCCGAGGGCGGCGATCTTCAGGCTGGCGTTCATGGCGTTCTCCTTGGTGTCGGGCTCGGCCACCACCAATCCACGCGCCGTGCCACGCGCCCGCAAGCCGGCGTCGTCCACGGAGCCACAATCGTTCCGGCTACTTGAGGACGCGCTGCCGGCGCGACGGGCCGCCGGCCGGCGCCTCGAGTCGACAGCGCTGCTCACTCGAGCACACAGCGACGGTCGCACCGCGGGCCACAAAATGCGCATCGCGCCTCGGCGACGAGCGCGGAGGCGCGATGGCGGGTGCCGATGAGCGGCGTTCGGTCAGCGCTTGCTGTACTGGAAGCGCTTGCGGGCGCCCGGCTGACCGTACTTCTTGCGCTCCTTCTTCCGCGCGTCGCGCGTGAGGAAGCCGGCGCGCTTGAGCGCCGTGCGCTTCTCGGGATCCTCGCCGGCGAGCGCGCGCGCCAGGCCGTGGCGCACGGCCTCGGCCTGAGCGCTGTGGCCGCCGCCTTCGACGGTGGCCCACACGTCGTACTTGTCGCCGAGCTCGAGCAGCTCGAGCGACTGACGCATGACCATGCGCGAGGTCTCGCGCACGAAGTAGTCGTCGCTCTTGCGCGAGTTGATCGTGATCTCACCCGTGCCGGGCTTCAGCCAGACGCGAGCGATGGCGGTCTTGCGCTTGCCGGTAGCGTAGAGGCGTGTGTCAGCCATGGGGATCAGACCTCCAGAGCCTTCGGCTCCTGAGCCGCGTGCGGATGGTCGGGGCCGGCGTACACCTTGAGCTTCTTGATGAGCTTGCGCCCGAGCGGGCCCTTCGGGAGCATGCCCCAGACGGCCTTCGTGATCGGCAGCTCCGGGTGGCGCGCCACCGTCTGGACGAGCGTGCGCTCCTTGATGCCGCCGAGGAAGCCCGAGTGGCGGTAGAACCGCACGGCATCGGCCTTGTTGCCGGTGAGCTCGACCTTGCTCGCGTTCACGACGACGACGAAATCGCCGGTGTCGACGTGCGGCGTGAACGTGGTCTTGTCCTTGCCGCGGAGCTTCGTCGCGATGATCGAAGCGAGGCGACCGAGGGGCTTGGCGCTGGCGTCGACGACCCACCAGCCGCGCTTGGACTGCGCGTCGGCGGGATTGGCGACGTAGGTCTTGCGATGCGGATTCATGGCCAAAAAACGCGGTGTTTCGCGTCCTAGAGCACGCCGGCGGCCGCAGGAGCGCGGGGAAGCCGGGGCGAAGGGCCGCTCTATCTAGCTGCCCCGGCCCCCTCTGTCAACTGCCTCGGGCCTCGTCCTCGTGGCCAGGGCACCCCGGGGTGGGCCTGCCGGGCGGCGGGCGCGCCGCGTCTCGAGTCCAGGCACGACCCACCGCCAAGGGCTCGCCCCCGTCAGCCGCCGCCGCCACACGGCGCGGCTCCGAGCTCGCGGGCGAGGTGCAGGGTCCGGGCGTGGTCGGCGCTTGCCTCGAGGAAGCTCCGCCGCAGGGACGGGTCGTCGATGCGCTCGGCCCGGCCGAGCAGCCGCGCTCGGGCGTCGGCGAGCGCCGCGACGGCCGCGTCCCGCGCGCCGTTCGCGAGGAGGGCGTCGACGTGGACGAGGCGGAGACTCGCCTCGCCCTCCACCATGTCCGTGCCGATCCGGAGCAGCGCCAGGCCGCGGCCCGCGGTGGCCGCGGCCTGCGCGCCGTGACCGAGGCCGAACTCCGCGCGCGCGAGCACGCCGAGCGCCCGCGCGTGCAGGCCCGGGAAGGGCGGGGAGGCCGCGACGGCGCTCGCCGCCTGGATGCGCGCTTGCGACCCGAGGCCGGCGGCGCCGAGCACGCCCGCGAGGGTCAGGCGCGCCCCGACCTCGAGCATGCGGTGGCCGAGCCGCTCGGCCACGCCGAGTGCCTCGACCGCCGAGCGACGCGCCCCGTCGAGCGCGCCGAGCCCCGCCTGGGCGGTCGCGAGCGTGACGCGCAGCGAAGCGCCGAGCTGACCGCCGCCGAGCTCGTCGGCGGCGGGCAGGGCGGCCTCGAGGGCGCGGACCGCGTCGGCGTGACGCCCGAGCTCGCACAGCGCGAGCCCGAGGCAGCCGGTGGCGGCGGCCACGCGGTAGCGATGGCCCGCGCGGGCGTGGCTCTCCGCCCCGGCGGAGAAGGCCCTCACACCGTAGGCGTAGTTGCCGGCGTACAGGGCGCGCACGGCACGGGCGTGCTCCAGCCGTGCGCGGTGCGGGGCGTCGAGCTCGCCGCAACGCTCGGCGAGGAGCGCGGCGCGGCGCAGCACGTCGTCCGCGCTCTCGGTGCGGCCCGCGCCGAGCTCGAGCGGGGCGACCCAGCACAGGGCCTCGAGCTGCGCCACGAGCGCGGCGCCGTCGCCCGGCTGGGCGTCGCGCAGCAGAGCCGTCCAGCTCGCCACGCGCTCCGAGTGCCCGAGCTCGGCGTCGGCGCGCACGGCCAGGCTTGCGGCGTGGAACCAGAATGCGCTCGCGGGTGGCAGTGCCGCCACCGCCTGGTGCGCGAGCTCGAGACAAGGTCCGAGCTCGCCGCGGCGGAAGCGCGCCCGGGCCGCGAGCGCGAGCAGACTGCCGCGCTGGCGGCCGCCCTCCGCGCACCCGAGGCCGCGCTCGGCGTGGGCCGCCGCGCCGGCCTCGTCGTCCGTGCGCAGGGCCTGATGCGCGGCGCGCAGGTACCACTCGGCGGCGGTCGTCGGCTCGCCGCCGAGCTCGAAGTGCCGGGCGAGCAGCGCCTCGTCGGGCGCCGTCGTGCCGAGCAGGTAGCCCGCCGCGAGCCGGTGGCCGAGGCGCCGGTCCTCGTCGGTCAGGCTCGCGTGCGCGGCCTCGTGCACGACCGCCTGCGTGAACTCGAGGTCGCCGTCGGGGTCGCCTTCGGCCGAGCTCGCGACGAGGCCCGCGGCCTCGAGCTCCGCCAGGCGCTGCCCGAGCTCGGCACCGCGCTCCTCGGGGGGCAGGAGCGCGTCGAGCGCGTCGCGGCGGAAGCTGCGGCCGAAGACGCTGGCCGCGCGCAGCACGCGGCGGCTCGCCGGGCCGAGCGCGTCGAGCCGCGCCTGCACCATGCCGAGCACGCCCTCCGGCAGGCCCTGGCCGCGGCCCTCGCGGTGCGCGCGCACCAGCTCCTCGAGGAAGTAGGCGTTGCCGGCGGCGCGCTTCACGATGGAGCGCACGACCTCGGGGCGCGTGCCCTCGCCCAGCATCTCGGCGACGAGCGCCCCGGCCTCGCTCTCCGTGAGCGGCCCGAGCGTCACGGCGCGGCACCCCGGCCAGCTGCGCGCGACGCGCGCTGCCGCCTCCGGGCGCCCGAGCCCGAGCAGCAACAGCGGTCGGTCCGCGAGGCGCGCGCCGAGCGCCCCGAGCAGCCGCAGGCTCGGCTCGTCGAAGGCCTCGAGACCGTCGGCGAGCACGCACAGCGCCGCCGAGGCACCGGTCGGCGCGGCAGCTGGCGTGGCGCCACACGCGGCGGCGGCGAGCGTCGAGAACGCGCGCTCGACGCGCTGCCACATGAGCGCAGGGTCGGCCCGCGCCGCGCCGAGCGCCTCGTCGTCCGCGTCGGGCACCCGGATGCGGGCGAGCTCGGTCACGAAGCGCAGGCAGTCGGCGTCGCCCGCGAGGCCCGCGCGTCCGAGCCGCGCCGCGACGTGACGGCGCTGCTCGGCGAGCGTCTGCCGGCCCGTCACCCCGGCCTGCCGGCGCAGCATCGCGCCGATGACACCGAAGGGGCTGCGCTGCAGCGCCGGATCCCCGCGGGCGATCCACACCTCGAGGGCGCGGCGCCGCGGTCGTCCGAGCAGCTCGAAGCCGAGCCGGCTCTTGCCCCGGCCGGCCTCGCCGCCCACGAACAGCGCCCGCGCGCGCCCGCCGTCGCACACGCGCCCGAGCTCGGCCTCGAGCTCGGCGAGCTCGGCGGCGCGCCCCACGAAGGGCGACACGAAGCTGCTCGTCAGCGCGACCGCGGCGCGCTCGCCGGTGAGGCGGATGCCGACGCCGTCGCGCGCGAGCGCGAAGTGCGCGTCGAGCAGGCCCGCGGTCGCGTGGTCGAGGCACACGGCGCCCACGGGCGCGCCGCCGAGCAGCCCGAGCGCGCGCTCGATGGCGTTGCCGAGGGGCACGCCCTCGTGGACCACGGCGAGGCCGGTGGCGAGCACCATGCGGGCGTTCTCGAGCAGGGAGCGCATCTGGAGCGCCGCGCGCGCCGCTCTGGCCCCGAGGCGTGCAGCGCTCTCGCGCGTGGCGAAGACCGTGACGAGCGTGCCGTCCGCGAGCCGCTCGAAGCGCCCGCCGTGCGCGCCTGCCACCTGGCGCAGCGCGCTCCGGCTCGCGCCCCCGCGCAGCCGGCCGACCGCCGCGAGCACCGTGACGACGCGCTGCTCGGCGTCCCCGAGGCCCGCGCGCTCGCTCGGGACGCCCGCCCCGGTGCGCAGCGACACCGCCCCGAGCAGGGCCGCCGCTTCGAGCCCGTCGCGCGGCCGGGCCGCCGGGTCGCGGGCGAGCATGCGCGCGAGCAGGCCGTCGAGCGCCTCCGGGACCGCGCACAGGCTCGAGGCGCGCGGCGCCTCCTCGAAGAGCACCTTGCAGAGCAGCGCGGTGATGTCCGGCGCGACGAAGGTGCGACGCCCGGTCAGGGCGTGGAACAGCACGCAGCCGAGCGAGAACACGTCGCTGCGCGCGTCCGCCTGGTGCGCCGCCCGGGCCTGCTCGGGCGCCATGTAGAACGGTGTGCCGACCACGTGTCCGGCCTCGGTGAGCCGCGAGGCGCCCGCGAGCCGGGCGACGCCGAAGTCGAGCACCTTCACACCGCCGACCGCGCCGCCCACGAGGTAGAGGTTCGAGGGCTTGACGTCGCGGTGCACGATGCCGAGCGCGTGCGCGCGGCCGAGCGCCTCGGCCGCCAGGCGCCCGAGCACCAGCACCTCGGGCACGGGCAGGGCGCCGCGTCGGAGGCGCTCCTCCAGGGACACGCCCTCGAGCCACTCCATCGCGATGTAGCGCCGGCCGTCGCTCGTGACACCGTGCGCGAAGATGCGCACCACGTGCGGGTGCCGGAGCTGCGTCAGCACCTCTGCCTCGCGCAGGAAGCGCTCCACGCCCTTGCGGCTGTCGGTGGCGAGGAGCTTCACGGCGCAGGCGGTGCCGGTCGCGAGGTCGCGGGCCCGGTAGACCTCGCCCATCCCTCCCTCGCCGGCGATCTCGCCGAGCGCGAAGCGCCCATCTAGCACCGGCATGCGTCGTCGAGTCTCGGAGCCCGGCGCCGCGCCGTCAACCGAAGGTCGAACGTCCGGCGTCGCGAGCCGGGCGCGGAACGGCGCCCCGGGGTGGTCGCGGCCGGGGCGTCGCCCCGCGGACCCGAGCCCGCTCGCGACCTTCGACCCTCGACCGGCGCGCTTGCCCAGGGCGGAGGCGAGCCGAATCGCGCGTGCGGAATCGCACGCTTTGGGGCGCGAGGCGGCGCGGAGCCGGGCGCGCGCTCGCCGGAATGCTGCTTTTTACGGGGGCTTGCGCGCTGCGGCGCCCCGGCCGCGCGCCCGCGCCCATCCCCGTGCTTTCGTTGAATAGGCGCGCGGCGCGAGCCGTCTCTCCGTCGCTGTCATGGGTTGGCCCCTGCCCCGAGGTGGTGCTTCGGGCCGCAGGTGGTGCTTGCGCGCAGGCGCTTCGATGAGCGACAACACGCCCGAACCGTACCCGGCCACGCGACCCCTCGCCGCAGTGCGAGGGCGCGGGTGGGCACGGACTCGGCAGGAGGACGTATGGTGCGTGCGAAGGGCCAAGCGGCCCAGGTGAGCAAGGGCGGTCTCTCGCGGCGGCTCGTGGCGGTCGGCATGGCCGCGGCTGCGTGGCTGGCGGCGGGTGCGGCGGTTGCCGACCAGGCGGGCGAGGACGTCCTCGCGAAGGTCGACAGCGCGATCAACCGCTACAAGACCCTGCAGCTCCGCTACGACATGCTGAACCAGGAGCCGGGCAAGGAGCAGAACAAGCTCGAGATCCTCGCGCGCGTGAAGGCGGGTGGCAAGCAGCTCACCGAGCTCCTCGGGCCGGCCGACGTGAAGGGCACCAAGGTGCTCATCCTGAGCGCCAGCCAGATGTACGTGTACCTGCCGGCCTTCGGCAAGGTGCGGCGCGTCGCGAGCCACGTGAAGGACCAGGGCTTCCTCGGCACGACCTTCTCGCAGTCGGACATGGCGCTCATGCGCTACGGCGAGGTCTACGGGGCCGACCTCACGTCGGACGACGCCAGCACCTGGACGATCACGCTCACGCCCAAGGCGGACGCGAGCCCGCCCTACGCCAAGATCGTGATGGTGGTCGACAAGGCCAAGGGGCTGCCGCTGAAGTACGACTACTTCAACGCGGGCGGCACCCACACGAAGACCGAGACGCGCTCGGACTACAAGTGCGAGGGCGACATCTGCACGCCGGGCGAGCAGAAGATGGTCGACCACACCAAGGGCGACCACTGGTCGAAGCTCGTGCTCAAGAGCTACAAGATCAACCCGTCGCTGCCCGACGATCTGTTCTCCAAGCGCACGCTGCAGGAGTAGCGCGCTCGGCCGGCGCGGGCAGGGCCCGGCGCCGCCGTGGCGCTGGGCGGCGAGTCCACTCGAGGTGACGCCATGCAGGTCGATCGCAGCCGTTTCCTGGCGCTCACCGCCGCGCTGGCCACCGGCTGCGCGCCGGGCGAGCCCGCGAAGCAGCCGACGGAGCTCGACGCCAGCGCGGCCGGCGACCCGCTCGTCGTCCACGTGGCGCCGCCGGCGGACACCTACTCGCCCTCGCTCGAGCCGCGCAGCGGCGAGCCCCAGACGCCGCCGGAGACGCCCGCCTACGCGCCCGAGCGGACGTCGGCGCTGGCTGCGACCTGTCGTGGGCTCAAGCCGGGGCCGGGCCCGGTGTGCGAGAGCTTCGAGGACACGAAGCTCGAGTGCGAGGGCTTCGAGCAGGCGCTCGAGACGCGCGTGGCCGAGAAGGCCGTCGAGTGCCTGGCGCAGAAGAGCGGCAAGGCGCAGATCTGCGATTTTTCCGCGGCGACCAACTGCTTCGCGAGCGCGCTGCGCTACGGCGGGAGCGAGCCCACCGCCGCGTCGCGCTGCGGTCCCATCGTGACCCAGTGCGCGCAGTGGTCCCAGCCGCCGCAGCTCTCCATGAGCAGTTGCCGCTCCGCCATCGGCGCCGTCAAGCCCGAGCGCCGCGAGGCGCTCATCGCGTGCATGGCGGAGTCGTGCACGCTCGACGGCTGCTACTACGCCATTCGCCCGTGAGGCGCGGCGGCGCACGCCCGTGACCCCGAGCCGCTACCCGGCGCCGCCCGCGTGGGCGCACTCGCTCGCCACCGTCGCGGTCACGGGAACGAACGGCAAGAGCTCGGCCGTGCACTGGGTCGCGGCGGCGCTCCGCTCGCTCGACCCGCACGTCGTGCGCGTGAGCACGCTCGGCGCGGCCATCGGTGCGGAGGCGCTGCCCGTGCCCGCCGATCACGACGCGCTGCTCGCGCTGCTCGCGCGGGCGCGCGCCGCGGGAGCCCGGCACGCGGCGCTCGAGGTGACGAGCGCCGCCCTGGCGCTCGGTTTCGCCAAGGCGTGGCCCTGCCGCGTGGCGCTGTTCACCAACCTCTCGGAGGACCACCTCGATCTGCACCGGAGCGCCGAGCACTACCTCGCGAGCAAGGCACAGCTGTTCGTCCACCTGCCGCTGGGCGGCGTCGCGGTCCTGCCGGCGGGCGACCCGGCGAGCGCGCTGCTCGCGGAGGTGCTCCCGCGGGGCGTGCGCGTGTGGCGCTACGGCGTCGCGGAGGGCGCGGCCGGGCTCGCGGCCGATCTCGTGGCGCGCGACGTCGCCGTGTCGTGGGAGGGCTCGCGCGCGCGGCTCGAGCTCGGGCCGGCGCTCGCGGCCGCATGGCAGCAGCGCGCGCCGGGCGAGCCGCTGCCGGACGCGCTCGCCGTCCCGGCGCCGGGCCAGCACTTCCTCGAGAACGCCCTCGGCGCGCTCCTCGCCGCCACCGAGGCGGGGGTCGCACCGGCCGCCGCGGTCCGCGTCCTCGCCGGCACGCCTGCGCCGGCGGGGCGCTTCGAGCGCGTGTGGCGCGAGCCGGCCGTCGTGGTCGACTACGCCCACACGCCCGACGCGCTCGGCCGCACGCTTGCGACCGCGCGGCTGCTGTGCCGCGCGCGCGTCCTCGCCGTGGTCGGCGCCGGTGGGGACCGGGACAGGGACAAGCGTGCGCCCATGGGACGCGAGGCGGCGCGTGCCGACGTCGTCATCGTGACCAGCGACAACCCACGCGGCGAGGAGCCCGGCGCCATCGCGGCGGCCGTGCGCGCCGGCCTCGAGGGTCACCCGCACGTCGAGACCGAGCTCGACCGGCGGGCCGCCATCACCCGCGCCCTGGCGCTCGCCCGCCCGGAGGATGTCGTCGTCGTGTGCGGCAAGGGCCACGAGCAGAGCGAGACGCGCGCCGGCGTCGAGCGGCCCTTCGACGACGCGGCGGTCGTGCGCGCGGTCGCCGCGGCGCTCAGAAGTTGAACGAGCCGCGCGTGAAGAACACCGAGCCGCCGGTCGCGGGGTCGCCGAACTTCGTGTAATTCGCGGTGCGCAGCACGGCGGGGCACTCGTCGTCGTTGGCGGCGATCTCCTCGTCCGTCGCGTGGCAGGTGCTGCCGCCGAGCTGCAGGAGCGCGCCCGCCGCGAGCTCGAGCCCGTTGCCGAAGTTGTAGCTGAACTGCGGGAACAGGACGGCGCTGAAGCCTTCCTTGCTGAAGAGCGAGTGGTGGACGCGGACGCGCTCGCCCGCGCCGCCGCTGGCGAGCGGGTTCCAGAACTCCTCGGTGTAGCCGTCGAGGTCCCAGATCGTGAACAGCCGCAAGAGGCCGTGCTGCTGGAACATGTGCACGTCGACGCCGAGCACGAGGTAGTCGGCGATGCGCGGCCGGAGCACCTCGCGCGCGCAGTGCGTGCCGTCGCGGTTCAACGCGCAGTCGAACAGGGTCGTGACGGCGTCGCTGAGGACGCCGCTCTCGCGCACCGCCTCCTTGTCGCTCATGCCGAGGGCGTCGCCGGCGCCGAACTCGTCGACGAAGCCGTGGACCCACTGCAGGTTGATGAACAGGTGGTCGCCGATGCCGTAGTCGAGGCCGAGCGTCCACTTCAGGAACGGCGTGCTGTCGACGACCACCGGCTCGGGGCCGCCGGGCCGGCCGTCGTCGTCGTAGTCGTACTCGCCCGCAGGCTGGGGCAGGGCGAGCGGGAGCGCGTCCTGGGTGATCTTGAGGGTGGAGCGCTGGGGCACCACGAGCGCGCCCTCGAAGCGGTAGCCGAGCGCCTTGGCCTCGTCGCCGAGCGGGATCTCGCCGGCGACGTTGAGCCCGTAGACGTGCATGCGCGGGTAGGTGAGCGAGACGTCGGTGACGAGCAGACCCTGGGTGCACTGGGTCGGGTCGTCGGGGTTGCAGGTCGGGGTCGGGTCCTGGTGCGTATGGTTCGCGTACGGCAGCGGCACGGGGCTGCGCCCGTAGTAGTAGCTGAGCGCCACGTCTTGACCGAGGACCGTGCCGGCGAGGCGGTAGCCGACCTGGATGTTGTCGAAGGCCGGCTCGGGCGCGACAGGCGTGGCCGAGCCCACGATGGTCGGATGGCCGAGGACCTTGCCCGCGGCCGCGGCCTGCTCGGCGCCGACCCGCCAGCGCAGCGCCGCGTCCTCGAAGGGCAGCCGGTCCACGGCCGTGAGCCCGAGGTAGGCCGAGCTCGGCAGGATGGCCGGCTTGAAGAGCGGCACGACCACGAGCGAGTGCGACCACTCCGGCGTGAACCAGTAGTCGAGCCGCACCATCACGTTGCCGAGCTGGCGCCCGAAGAGCAGCGGGTCCTCGATGTTCGGCGAGTTGAGGTTGTTCGTCGGGTTGAACTGGTCGCCCACGCCCCAGGCGATGATCTGCTGACCCACCCGGAGGTCGAGCCCCTTGACGAACAGATCGCTCACCTGCAGGTAGGCCTGGCGCACGTCGAACCAGAACGGATCGACCTTGGCCTGGTCGCCGAGGTCGCGGAAGCTCTCGAGCTCCATGCGGTAGCCGGCGAGCGCGAGGTCCATGTCGACGACGGCCGACACCTTGCCGTACTTCACCTCGAGCTTGCCGCCGACCAGGTTCAGGTTGCGCTCGACGCCCTTCTTGAGGACGAGGCGGTTGTAGTAACCGCCGGTCTGCATCTCCTCCATCCGGAAGCGGATGTCCGTCTGGACCTTCGCGCCGTACTTGAGCTCGAGCGTCGGGACCTCGTCCTCGTCGTCGGTCCCCTCCTCCTCGGTCGACGCGTCGTCGCCGTCGCGCGCGACCACGTGCTCCACGGCCTCGCCGGCGGGCGTGCCCGGCGCGGGCTCGGCACCGGACGGCTCGTTCTCGGCGGCGTCCTCGGGCACCGCCTCGGGCGCGGGGCTCGGCTGCTCCGTGGAGGCCGTCGGGGCCGGCTGCGCGCTGGCGACCGCGCTCCACGCGACGCCGGCGAGCGCGGTCGCGCGGGCGAGCCACCTCGCGACCCGCCTCGGCGGTGTCTCACTCGTCCCTAGGGCGCGCACTCGGATGGGCATTTTTGTTGGGTGCATTGATGCAGGGTTTGGAGCGTCGGGTAGCCGTCGCCGTGGTCGAGCAGGCAGGTTCCCTTGCAGGCGGCATCCTGGGGTGCGCAGGCGCTCAGACACTGCCGGAGCGCGAGACACGCGGGCGTCCCGAGGCACGCGTTGGCCTCGGCGGCGCACAGCTCGAAGGCGCACGCGCCGCACGGCTCGAGCGGCTGGCCCCAGGGGCAGCTCGCGTCGCAGCTCGTCGCAGCGCAGTCGCCGACCAGGTACGCCGCCGAGATCCCGGCGGCGTGCGCGGCGAGGCAGGCTTCGTGGCAGGCCGGGTCGCCGCCGCATCCCAGCCAGCACTGGAAGAGCGCGAGGCACTCGCTCTCGTTCGCACAACCGCACCAGGTGACCGGGCACTCCGTGGCGATGCAGTGCAGGCAGGTGGTCGGCGGGGCGAGGCACGTCGGGGCGCTGCCGCCCGAGCCCGTGCTCGTGCTCGTGGTGGTGGTGCCGCCGCCGCCGGTAGAGCTCGTGCTCGTGGTGGTGGTGCCGCCGCCGCCGGTGGAGCTCGTGGTCGTGGTGGTGGTGCCGCCGCCGCCGGTGGAGCTCGTGGTCGTCGTGGTGCCGGGGCCCGCGCCGGTGCCGTCGGGGTCGCCCCAGGACAGGCCCCCGCGCCCGCAGCTCGCCACGAGCGTCACCAGCAGGACCGCATGCCACCCGAGCGCCCGCGCGGCGGCCGCGGGGGCTCCGACCGGGTTGGGCACCACGCGGTGCGGAGGCGCGGTGCCGACCGGCATGGGCGCCATTATGGGTCGCCGCTCGCGCGGGTTTCAAGCGCCATGCCGCGCCACTTGCGCCGGGAACGCGTGCGATTTCGCACGCATGCCTGCGTGCGGGCGCCCGCGGGCCGCCGTCCACCGGGCCTGGCCGCGCGGTTCCTTCACCGCGAGGGTCGAGCAGCGTTGACCGGCGGGCTCGGAAGACATTATGGATTTCGCATGACCAGCTCCGCGGGGGTGCTGCCGGCGGCCGACGCGACCGACTCCGACGACGTCCGATGGGCGCTCGAGACCGCCCACGCGATGTGGATGCGGGGCGATCAGGCCGAAGCGCTGAAGTGGCTGCGCCGAGCCGCCGAGACCGCGTCCGAGGAGGGGGCCGACATGCGCTCGCTCATGCTGGCGCGCGCGGCGGCCGATCTCCGCATCGAGCTCGACGCCGGCGCATCGGCCCCGCCCCCCGCTGCCGAGCCCGGCGCGGCTCCCCAGCCAGGAGCGGCCGCCTCCTCGCTCTTCTCGGACGAGCCGCCGCCATCGGCGCCGCCGCCACCCGGAGCCGCGTCCGCACCGCCGCCTGCCGATGCCGCCGCCCAAGCGGCGGCGCGCGCGGCGAGCCAGTTCGCCGCGGCCGCGAGCGCCGCCGTGACCCCGCGCTCCGAGGCGGTCACGCCGCCGCGCCCCGCGTCGGCGGT
>JACRDA010000036.1 GCA_016212965.1 Myxococcales bacterium | reverse complement strand
GCGCGCTGCGGGGAGCCGAGGTGCGGCCGGCGAGCGCGCCCGCCGCGCGCCCCGCGCTCCCCACTCAGGGCGTGTGGCCGAGGCGCTTCGGGCCCTCGGCGAACAGGACGTCGATCGTGGCGCCGTGGACGGCCACGACCGCGCCTTTGCCGAACTTCGTGTGCGACACGAGCGTGCCCGGCTCGAACTTCCGCTGCAGCGAGTAGGGCACGAAGGCCGCCTCGGGCTGGTCCTTCACCCACTCGTCCCAGCTCTTCTCGGGCGGGGCGGCCGGGAGCTTCTGGCCGAAGGGCGAACGCGCCTCCTCGCCCGGCCGGCGCGGGGTCTTCGACTTGGCGTGTGAACGTTTCATCGACATGGCAGCCGGCAGTCTAGTCCCACCCGGGACCGCGGGGGGAGAGCTTGTCGCGCGCGGACGGCCGCGGCGGCCCCGGCCGAGACGATCAGACGAAGAAGGGGGAGAACCACGGAGGCCGCAGAGCGAAAGAGAGGCCGCAGAGTCGGAGAAGACTGGGTCGTGTCCGTTCACGGGGCGAGGCTCGGGTGGACCGGGCTTCGGCGCGATCTCGCTCCAAGCCGCGAAGCCGCGAAGAAGAGGCGCCACCCGTGCACGGTCCGGCCCGTGCGCGGCGTCCCGGACGCTACCCCAGCCGTCGCTGCCCCTCTGCGCCCTCTGCGGCCTCTCTCTGCCTCTGCGGCCTCTGCGGTCTCTGGGTGCCTGCGGAGCGGGACGCCACCGGACGGGGGGGATGCGCGACCGGCGATCACGCCCTGGCTCGGCCCGGAGCCGTTCAGCGCCTTGTGTCGCCCCGGGGTGCGTGGGAATCTCGGGCAGCGAGGATCTCATGGCGCAGAGCGACGTGGCGGGCCGCGACGAGCGGGCGAAGGCAGCGGCGGGAGCAGCGGCAGCGGCGGAGCGCGGGCCGAGCGGCGAGAGCCTCGGGCTCGACGCCGAGGGACTCGCCGGGCTACGCGAGCTCGTGCGCGCGTGGCGCGCCGGCCCCCTGGCGAAGGCCACGGCCGCGGTGCCCCCGCGCGCCGAGCGCTTCACGACCTGGAGCGGCCTCGAGCTGCCGGATCTCGTCACGCCGGCCGAAAAGCCGGTGCGCTACGCCGAGGAGCTCGGCCTGCCGGGCGAGTACCCGTACACGCGCGGCGTGCAGCCGACCATGTACCGCGGCCGGCTCTGGACGATGCGCATGTTCGCGGGCTTCGGCACGCCGGAGCAGACCAACCAGCGCTTCAAGTACCTCTTCGCGCAGGGCCAGACCGGCTTCTCGACCGCCTTCGATTTCCCGACCCTCATGGGCTACGACTCGGACTCGCCGCGCGCGCTCGGCGAGGTCGGCATGTGCGGCGTCGCGGTCGACACGCTGCGCGACATGGAGGTCCTGTTCGCCGACCTCGCGCTCGACCAGGTCACGGTGTCGATGACCATCAACGGGCCGGCGATTGCCCTCCTCGGTTTCTACATCGCGCTCGGCGACCGGCGCGGCATTCCGCGCAAATTGCTCGGCGGCACGGTGCAGAACGACTGCCTGAAGGAGTTCATCGCCCAGCACGCGTGGCTCGTGCCGCCGCGCCCGGCGATGCGCATCGTGACCGACATGATCCAGTTCTGCAGCCGCGAGCTGCCGCGCTGGAACACCGTGTCGATCAGCGGCTATCACATCCGCGAGGCCGGCGCGACGGCGGCCCAGGAGCTCGCCTTCACGATCGCCGACGGCATCGCCTACGTCGAGCACTGCCTGCTGCGCGGGATGGACGTCGACGACTTCGCCCAGCGCCTCTCCTTCTTCTTCGACGTGCACAACGATTTCTTCGAGGAGGTGTGCAAGTTCCGCGCGGCGCGCCGCCTCTGGGCGCGGCTGATGAAGGAGCGCTTCGGGGCGAAGAAGGACGCGAGCCTGAAGCTCCGCACGCACGCGCAGACGGCCGGCGTGTCGCTCACGGCCCAGCAGCCCTACAACAACGTGGTGCGCGTATCCCTGCAGGCCCTCGCGGCCGTGCTCGGCGGGACGCAGAGCCTGCACACGAACTCGCTCGACGAGACCTACGCCCTGCCGACCGAGGCGAGCGCGCTCATCGCGCTCCGCACGCAGCAGATCGTGGCGCACGAGAGCGGCGTCGCGGGCACCGTCGACCCGCTCGGCGGCAGCTACTTCGTCGAGTGGCTCACCGACAAGCTCGAAGCGGAGGCGCGGGAGTACATCGCGCGCATCGACCAGATGGGCGGCATGGTCGCGGCCGTCGAGCAGGGCTACCCGCAGCGCGAGATCGCCAACAGCGCCTACCGCTTCCAGCGCGAGCTCGAGACGGGCGAGCGCGTGATGGTGGGCGTCAACGGCTACGCGGTCGAGGGCGCGGGCCCCGGCATCCCCGTGCTGCGCATCGACGAGACCGTGCAGCAGCGCCAGTGCGCGGCGCTCGCGGCCGTGAAGAAGACGCGCGACGCCGACGCCGTCCGCACGGCGCTCGCCGCGATCCGCGAGACGGCGCGCGGCACGGACAACCTCATGCCCCCCGTCATCGCCGCCGCGGCCGCCTACGCCACCGAGCAGGAGATCTGCGACGTGCTCCGGGAGGTCATGGGCACGCACACGGACCGGACGGAGTTCTGACGAACCTGCTCACGCGCCCGCCGCCCACGCAAAGCCGTAGACCCGCACCCGCTGCTCGCGTCCCTTCAAGACGTGCTCCCCGCGGTCGACGGCCTCGGCCGCGACCTCGGCGGGCAGCGCGGCGAGGGTGTCGGCGGTCACGAGCAGCGTGCCGCCGACGGTCTTGTTGAGCTGCTCCACGCGCGCGGCCACGTTGACGGTGTCGCCGATGACCGCGTACTTGCGGCGGCGCGCCCCGCCGATGTTGCCCGCCACGGCCGTGCCCGTGTGGATGCCGATCCGGGCCCGGAGCGCGACGCCGCTCGCGCCGTCGGGGCGCTGCCGCGCCGCCTCGGCCCAGCGGGCATTGAGCTCGCGGAGGCGCCGGGCCATGATGCGCGCGCAGGACACGGCCCGCGCCGCGTGGTCGGCCACCGCCTCGGGTGCCCCGAAGACGGCGAAGATCCCGTCGCCGAGGATCTCGATCACCACGCCGTGGTCCTCGTCGATGGCATCGCACATCGCGGCCAGGTACTCGTTCAGGATCGCCACGACCTCGGGGGCCGGGAGCTTCTCGCTGATGGTCGAGTAGTGCTCGATGTCGCTGAAGAGCACCGTGACCACGCGCTCCTCCCCGCCGAGCGCCAGCGCCTCGGGGTTCGCGAGCAGCTTCGTGGCCACGCCCTCGCTCAGGTACTGCCCGAACACGCTGCGGATGCGCTCGCGCTCCTCGAGCCCCTGCGCCATGCGGTCGAACCCGGTGGCGAGCACGCCGAGCTCGTCCCGGCGTGCGAGGCCGGTCCGCGTGTCGAGCTTGCCGGCCGCGATGGCGTCGGCCGCCGCCGTGAGGCGCCGGAGCGGTGCATCGAGGCGCCGTGCCACGAGCAAGCCGACGGCGACGATGCTGAGGGAGACGAGGCCGAAGAGGATGCCGCTCTGCAACAGGGCGCGGTGCGCGGCCTCGTCCACGCGGCTCGCGGTGATGTCCGCGCCGAGGACGGCCACGGCGCGGCCCCCGGGGTCGACGATGGGCGCGTAGCCCGACAGCACGGTTCCCCACTCGTCCGTGTACACCGCGCTCTCGACCTGCGGGCGCGCCGTTCGCATCGTCTCCGCCAGGCGGGGCGCCTGCGCGATGTCGTAGCGCTGACCGAGCACGGCGGCGCCCCGGCCCTTGCGCACCCAGTCCGAGGCGAAGCGGTAGTACCCCTGCTCGTCGCTCGGGTAGAGCACGTAGATGCTGCTCACCTCCGGCTCGTTGTCGCCGACCGCAGCGAAGCTCGCCGCGAGCGCCACCCGATCCGCCTCGGTCCAGGCGGGCATGGCGACCGCGGGCGGAACGCTCCGGCTCAGCCCGACCACGAGGCCCGAGAGGCGCGCCTGCAGGGCCCCGAGCTCGGTCGCGGCATCGAGGTGGTAGTCGAGCCACGCGGCCCCGGCCAGGATGAGGGTGACGGGCAGCGCGTAGAGGAGAGAGACCCGGACCGAGAGCTTGCGGAAGAAGCCAACCCTTGCCGCTCCGGACGGGTCTCGCACGACCGGGGACTCTATCACCCGCCCGAGGGCGCGCGCGCGCCGCGTGGCCGCTCGCACCCATGGCGACGCCCGCGGCTCTGCTACGCTTCTCCCGTGCCTCCGCTCGGCCTCGTCTCGGACGCGCAGCGCTTCTCGGTTCACGACGGGCCGGGGATCCGCACGACGGTCTTCTTGAAGGGCTGCCCACTCCGCTGCGCGTGGTGCCAGAACCCGGAGTCGCTGCGGCCCGACGCCGAGCTCGCGTTCTCGGCCGAGCGCTGCCGCGACGGCGCGGCCTGTCAGCAGGCCAACGACTGCGTCGCCGCCTGTCCGCGGGGGGCGCTCGCGGCGACTGCCGAGCGCGTGGTACGGGCGCGCTGCGACGGTTGCGGGCTCTGCGTGCGGCCCTGCGCCTTCGATGCGCTGCGCGTCGTCGGCCGCTCGGTCGCCGTCGACGAGCTCGTCCCGGAGCTGTTGCGCGACCGGCCGTTCTTCGCGTCGAGCGGCGGCGGCGTGACGCTCTCGGGCGGCGAGCCCACCTACCAGCTCGACTTCGCGGCCGCGCTCGCCCGCGCCTGTCGCGCGGCGGGCGTGTCCGTCGGCCTGCAGACCTCGGGCGCCTTCGCCTGGGAGCCGTTCCGCGCCGAGCTCGACGCCTTCGACTTCGTCCAGTTCGACCTCAAGGTGCTCGACGCCGAGCGCCACCGCGCGCTCTGCGGCGCCGACAACCGCACCCTCCTCGACAACGCCCGCCGGCTCGCGGCGCACCACGCGGCCGTCACCTTTCGCATGCCCGTCGTCCCGGGCTGCACCGACGACGACGACAACCTGCGGGCGGCGGCGGCGTTCCTGCGCGACCTCGACGTCCGGCACATCCAGCTGCTGCGCTACCATCGCCTCGGCGAGGCCAAGCTCGCCCGCGTGGGCCATCCCCTGCCTCCCCTGCACCTCGCGAGCGCGGCCGGCGCGCCGCCCTCCGGTGCAGCGGCCGCGTCCGCCGACGCGCGCCTCGTGTACGCGACGGCCCTGCTCCGCGCCGAGGGCCTCGAGGTGACCGCATGACCGCACCCGACTCACCCCGCCTGCGCGCCCTCGACGCCGAGCTCCGCGCCGCACGCCACGGCCTGTGCGCCGAGCGCGCCCTGTCGGTGACGCGCTACTTCCGGGAGCGCAGCCACCGGAACGAGCCGCTGCCGGTGCGGAAGGCCGAGGCGCTCGCGCGCGTGCTCGCGGACAAGACCATCCGCATCCACGCGCGGGAGCTGCTCGTCGGCAACTTCACCTCGTATCGCGTGGGCGGCGGGCTCTACCCGGAGCTCCACGGCGTCGCCGTCCTCGAGGATCTCTTCGCCTTCGAGCGGCGGGCCGTGAACCCCTTCACCGTCGCCCCGCTCGACCAGCTGCGCCTGCTCGTCGAGGTCGTACCCTACTGGCTGCCGCGCATGATGTCGGTGCGGGGCCGACCCCCGCTCGCCGCCCTGCGCTTTCTCGCCGACCAGCTCGAGCCGACGCTCTACCTCTTGAACGAGACGGGCGGCGTCTCGCACTTCGTGCCCGACTACGAGGCGCTCGTGACGCGCGGCACCGACGGCCTCTGCGCCGAAGCCAAGGCGCGCCTCCGCGAGGTCGCGCCGGGCTCGCCCGAGGCCGCCGAGCTCCGTGCCATGGCCATCGCCCTCGAGGGGCTGGCAGCCTTCGCCGAGCGCTATCGCGACCTCGCCCTGCGCCTCGCCAAGGCCGAGCCCGACCCCGAGCGGCGCCGCGAGCTCGAGACGATCGCCGCGACCTGCGCCGAGGTCCCGCGCCGGCCGGCCCGCTCCTTGTGCGAGGGTCTGCAGGCCATCCTGTTCGGCCAGATCGCGCTCAACCTCGAGTCGCTCGACAACGCCGTGAGCCCCGGGCGGCTCGACCAGATCCTCTGGCCGCTCTACGAGCGCGACGTCGGCGCGGGCCGCCTCGACCGCGCGGGCGCCTTCGAGCTGCTCGGCTGCTTTGCGCTCAAGCTGTGCGAGATCGTCCCCGTGTTCTCGCGGCGCATCACGCGCTTTCACGGCGGGCTCTTCAACGGCCAGGTGGTGGTGGTGGGCGGCCAGCGCGCCGACGGCACGGACGCCACGAACGAGCTCACGCTCATCTGGCTCGAGCTCATGGACCAGCTGCGCACGCGCCAGCCGAACTACCACGCGCGCCTCCACGCCGGCACGCCGCCCGCCGTGCGCGAGCGCGTGGCCCGTGCGCTCGCGGGCGGGGCCGGCTCGCCCGCGCTCTACAACGACGAGGTCATCGTCCCCATGCTGCGGGCGCGCGGCATGTCGCCCACCGACGCCCTCGACTACGCGACCGTGGGGTGCGTCGAGCCCGTGTCGGCGGGCCGCAGCTTCCTCTCCACCGACGCCGCGCTCGTCAACCTGCCGCTCTGTCTCGAGCTCGCGTTGAACGAGGGCCGGCGCTTCGGACGGCGGCAGCGCGTCGGCGCCGCGACGCCGCCCGCGGCCGAGGCGCGCTCGATCGACGAGGTGGTCGAGCTCTTCCGGGCGCAGCTCGTCCACGCGGCCGAGAAGCTCTGCGCCGACCTCGGCATCGTCGAGGAGCAGAACCGCCGCTACCACCCGACGCCCCTCACCTCGGCGCTGCTCGCGGGCTGCATCGCACGGGGCCGCGACGCCACGGCCGGCGGCGCCACCTACCATGGCAGCGGCGTGCAGGGCGTCGGCGCCGTGGACGTGGGCGACAGCCTCGCAGCCCTCGCGCGCGTGGTCTTCGAGGAGCGAAGCGCGACCATGGCCGAGGTCGTCACCGCGTGCCGCCAGGGCTTCCGCGGACAGGAGGCCCTGCAGGCGCGCCTGCGCCGCGCGCCGAAGTACGGCAGCGACGATCCGGCGGCCGACCGCTACACGGCCCGCGTCATGGAGCTCTGGTCGGCCGCGCTCGCGGGCCGCGCGACGACGCGCGGCGGCGCGTACGTCCCCGGCTTCTACTCCGTGACGGCGCACCAGGCCTTCGGAGCCATCGTGGGCGCGCTGCCGAGCGGCCGGCCGGCCGGCGCGCCCTTCTCGTCGGGCCTCTCGCCCGCGAGCGGGGCCGAGCGGCGCGGGCCGACGGCGGCGCTGCTGTCGCAAGCGGCGCTGCCCCTCGCCCTCGCGCAGAACGGCCTCAACTTCAACCTGCAGCTGCCGCCCCTGTCCGTCGCGGGCGACGAGGGCGGTCGCTGGCTCGAGGGCCTGCTCACCGGCGCCGTCGCGGCCGGTTGCATGCAGCTGCAGATCAACGTGCTCGACCGCCGCATGCTCTGCGAGGCGCGCGATAGGCCGGGCAGCCACCCCGGGCTCGTGGTGCGCGTGTCGGGCTACTCGGCCTACTTCGACGACCTCTCACCCGCGATGCAGCAGGAGGTCATCGACCGCCTCGCCGCGGCCTGAGCGTCCTGCGCCGTCCGCTACGGCGTGTTGACGGTCGGACAGGCGTCGATGCCGCACTCGGCCTTGGCGGCGTCGATGCACGGCTGGTCCCAGCCCCCGCAGCAGCACTCGGGGTGGGCGGCGCACACCAGGCTCACGCACTGACCGGCCGCGGCGGGGTCGCAGATGAAGCCCCCCGCGGTGCAGCCGTCGTCGCAGCCGGGGTCGAGCGCCGTGCCCACCTGGCAGACGTTGTGGAGGCAGCTCGGCAAGTCGCAGCAGCCCATCGGTCCGGCGCAGCGGTTGCTGCAGCACTCCGCGTCCCCGTTGCAGCTCGAGCCGGCCCCGAGGCAGCTCTGGACGTAGCCGCACAGGCCGAGGTTGCAGAAGCCGCTGCAGCACTGGAAGTACTCCGTGCACGAGTACCCGTCGGGCGCGCAGCCGCAGAGCGAGGAGGTCGGATCGCAGAAGCCCGAGCAGCAGTCGTAGGGCGAAGCGCAGGTCGACCCGTCCTCGACACAGGGCGCGCTCGGCAGGCACGCCGCATAGGTCGGATCGCAGTAGCCCGAGCAACACTCCTCGCTCGCGGTGCACGGAAGGCCGTCGAAGTGGCAGCCCTGGCTCCAGCAGTACGCGTCCGGCGTGTTCGGGAAGGTCACGCACGCCGCGCCGCTGCAGCACGGCGTGACGCCGTCGCACACGCTCTGCTCGACGAGACACTGGGGGTCGGCGCAGTAGCCCGCCCCGATCGGCGGCAGGGGCGCCGCGCCGCCCGGTCCGCCGGCCGGGATCGGCAGCTCGCAGTAGCCCGAGCAGCACTGGTAGTTCTGCAGGCACTCGGCGCCGTTGTCGAGGCAGACCTCGCCCTCGCACGCTTGGGTCTCCGGGTTGCACACCTGGGTGCAGCACTCGATCCCGTCGACGCAGCTCGCGCCGCCCGGCTTGCAGGGCTGACCGCCGCACACGCCGTCCTCGCACGCGACGCCGCCGCAGCAGTCGGCCGCCGTCCCGCAGGGCCGGCCCTCGGGTGCGCAGCACGCGCCCCGGTCGAGGTCGCAGTTCCCGCTGCCGTCGAGAAAGCCGCAGCAGTGCCAGTCGTTGGCGCAGGGCTCGCTGCGGGTCGCGCAGAGCGGCGCCTCGTCGATGCAGCGGCGCGCGTTCACGCAGCTCTCGAGGCAGTGGTTGTCCGCGAAGTAGACGAGCCAGGCGGCGCGCGCGTCGGCGTCCGCGTCCCGCAGGCGCGCGGCCTCGAACGCCACGCAGTCGGGCAGGCGCTCCTCGCCGAAGCAGCTCCGGACGAGCTCGCACAGCGGGCCGAGCGCCCCCTCGTAGCCGCCGAGATCGAGCACGCTCACGCACGAGCCGGCGAGCACGGTCGCGAAGCAGGCGCTCGCGGCGAAGGCGGCCCGGTGCGCGGGGCGGATGGAGCGGCGCATGTCACCTCGGACCGCCGGCGGCGGCGCAGCGGTCGTGTCGGAGATTGTCCCAGTCCCGGCACCGGACAGCAAGCGCGGTGGGGGTCGCCCGAGGCGAGGCGGGCGTGGCGCGGCACGGCCTGGGCCCCAACCCCATCTCGCACTGCGGCGCGGGGGGTCGCCCGAGGCGAGGCGGGCGTGGCGCGGCACGGCCTGGGCCCCAACCCCATCTCGCACTGCGGCGCGGGCAAGCGGTCGGTCGCGCAAGGGCGCTCCTTCGCGCGCGTCCTCGC
>JACRDA010000204.1 GCA_016212965.1 Myxococcales bacterium | reverse complement strand
GACCGCGCTTCGGCGGCGGCGAGCGGCCCCGCGGCCCCCGCCCCGACCGTGCCGGAGGACCGCCGGGTCGCGACCCGCGCCCGGGCGGCCCCCGTGGCGACCGACACCCCGGCGGGCCCCGCCCGGAGCGAGCGCACGTCCCGGTCGGCGGCGGCGGGCCCTCGGACCGCGGCGTGTTCCGGCAGGATTTGCCCCGCGATCGACCGCACGCGCCGCCGCCGGGCGCCGCGCAGGCACCGAAGCCCGCCGCAGCCAAGCAGGCCCCCGCGCACGACAAGATCACGCTCATTCTCCATCCGCCGCCCAAGGCCGCCGTGCCCAAGCGCGCCGAGGCGCAGAAGCCCCTCACCGCCAAGGAGGCCCTGAAGGCGCGCGCCGCCAGGTTCGCGCAGGTCGCGAAGGCGAGCGCCGCCGAGGCGAGACCGGCCGCCGGCCCGAAGACGCTCGACCCGAGCTGGGTCGAGGCCGACGCGGCCTCCGCCGCCGAGAGCCTCGAGGCGGCAGCCGCCGTCGGCGCGACCGACGCGCTCGTCAAAGCGTGGCTCGACGGCAACAACACCGAGGCCATCGCGGCGGCAGCGGCCACCGAGCGCATGGCGAGCCCGCTGCGCAAGGCGGCGCGGCGCGCGCTCGGCGTGCTGCGCGCGCGCGGCGCGGCCATCCCGGAGATCGCGCCCGACGTGCTCGAGACCCGCGCGGGCGTGGAGGCTGCCTCCGCGACCTTCGTGCCTGCGGACGCGACGGGCACGGTGTTCTACTCGTTCACGCAGCGGGAGCCGAGCGGCCGCTTCCGGGTAGCCGACGTGCTCGTGCGCGAGGGCGTGGGCGTCGTGCACGCCTCGAGCGGGCGCATCGCGGGCAAGCACATCCGCAAGTGGAGGGAGCGCGTGCAGGATCGCTTCGGCACGGCCCCGGTCGAGGTGCCGCTCGAGTGGGCGCGCCAGCGCGTGGCCGAGGCGCGCGACCTGAACACGCGCTCCGGGCAGATCGTGCCGCTCACCTTCGACGGCTGCCTGCCGCTGGTGGAGCCGCCGCCCACGAGCATCCCGCCCCATCCGGTCGCCGAGCTCGAGTCGCAGATCGATTCCGACGCCGTGCAGGCCGCCGTCATGGGCTCCGACGCCCTCCACAACGAGCCCGAGTTCAGCCGCTGGCGCCTCGATCGGCCGGCGCTCGACGCGATGGTCGGCGAGATCGCCAAGCGCCTCGGCGACAAGGGTGAGCCCGATCAGGCGCGCTTCGACGGCATCCTCGCCGAGGAGATCGCGGCCGCAACCGATCGCTTCTTCACCCCGGACGTGCGCACCGCGCTGGCGCAACGCCTCACGGACTCCGCCATCTCGGTGCGACGCCGCCAGGGCGAAGCAGCCGCGCGGCGCGTCGTCGCGCTGGCGCGGGCCGTCCGCGAGGCCGGCCTCATCACCGCGCCGCCACGCGACGTGCCGTTTCTGGCGACGTTCTTCCACAAGGGCTTCGCCATGCTCGTGCACGAGAGCCAGGGCCGGCTGCGCGTGCCCGCGTCGGTGGCGCAGTCCGGGCTCGCGCCCATGCGCGCCCCGGAGCCCGCGGGCGACGCCCCGGTCGAGGCGCTGCCGGAGCCGGGCACACCCGCGCCCGACAAGTAGCGCTCGAGCGCGCCACGCAGGCGGGGCGCGAACTGGGACGGGCCGCCGCGCCCCGCTCGGGGCGGGCGGCCCGTGGGTCGGCCGGCGCGGCCGAGCCGCGCCGTGCTCACTCCTGCAGAATCGTCACGTTGGCGAAGGCGAAGCCGTCGATCGACAGCGACACGACGCCGGCCGTCGCGCTGTCCGGGCCGAACGTGAACTCCTTGTGATTCGGGGCCGTCTCGATGACGGTCCACGCGGTGTCGCTCGGGCCGATCACCGCGCCGTCCGAGCCGGCCTGCGCGACGATGTGCCCGCTCAGCCCGGCAGCGACCCGGAAGATCATGTCGCGGTCACCGATGACGCGGCCCACCTCGGTGCTCCACGCCTGGACGCCGACGTCGATCGAGAACGGGCCGGTCACGTCGAGCTTGCCGGCGGCACCGTCGACCTGGATGTCGCCCGCGCCCTGGATGGTCATCGTCGTGAACGCCGGCAGGCCGCCCGTCAGGTCGGCCTCGATGCTGCCGTTGCCGTTGTCGACGGTGACGCCCCCGTCGAAGCCGGCCGGGAGCACGATCTCGATGTCGGCGCCGAGCCCGCCCGAGCCGTTCGGCGTGCGGTCGGTGACGATGAGCACCTCGTTCGCCAGCGTGTCGTCGGCGCTGAGGATGAGGTCGTTGTTCATGTCCTGCTGGGCAACCGTCTCCTCGTCGCCCGCGCGCAGCGAGAACGGCATGAACTTCACGGTCATCTGCGTCGTCGAGGCGCCGCGCAGCAGCGTCACGTGGCCGTTGATGGCGTCCACGCGGATGTTCTTGCCCGCCGCGTAGGTCAGGGTCTGGTTCACCTCGGTGCCGTACCAGGCGTAGGCCGGCTCGAGCTGGATGCAGTTCTCCTTGCCGTTGTCGCACTCGCCGATGATGCAGCCCTGGGCTCCGACGCCGAGCAGGCCGACGAGCAACGCGGAAGCGGAAGCGAGACGGAGCGCTTTGGACATGGATCCTCTCCTGAAGATAGCGTTCGTTACTGAGTGATACCGCTCGCCGGGCCAATGGCTACCCTCGCGCCGCGCGGTTTCGTGCATTCTACGACGATTTGAAGCAGACCCGCGCCGGGGCCGTCCAACCGCACCGTCCTCGGTGCGCGACATCCCACCAGGTGGGATTTTTACCCACCTCTAGGCCGGAGCCCACGGCGGCGCGACGGCGGCGAGCCCCACGCGGGCGCGGAGAGCGAGGTGGAGGCGCCGCGTGACGGGACCGGGCTGCCCGGTGCCCACGGCCCGCCCGTCGACGGCGACGACCGGCAAGATCTCCCGGATGGTGGACGTGAGGAAGACCTCCTCGCAGGCGGCGAGCGCCTCGGGCGTGAAGCGGTCGAAGCGCACGACGAGGCCCTCGGCGCGCGCGAGCTCGAGCACGAGCGCCCGCGTGACGCCCGCGAGGATGCCCGCCTCGAGCGCCGGGGTGACGAGCGCGCCGCCCTCGACCGCGAACACGTTCGAGGTCGTGCTCTCGACCACGCGCCCCTCGCGGTCCACGATGAGCGCCTCGTCGGCGCCGCGCTCCTTCGCGAGCCGGTGGGCGAGCGCCGAGGCGAGGTAGTTGCCCACCTTGGCGCCCTCGGCAGCGTCCGAGGCGCGCACCGTCTGCACGCACGCCGCGCGCACGCCGTGCTGGTAGTGCGCCGCCGGCGGCAGGCGCAAGGGCTCGACCAGCACCACGCGCAGCGGTGTCGGCGCGAGCGTCGGGTCGAGCCCGAGCGGCCCCGCGCCACGCGAGATCACGATGCGGACCATGCTGTCCGCGTTGCCCGCGAGACCGAGCGCGCGCTCCACCTCCGCGGCGAGCTCGCCGAGCGAGACGGGCAGCGTGATGCCCACCTCTGCGGCCGAGTGCGCCAGCCGCGCGAAGTGCTCGTGGGCGGCGAAGAGCTGGCCGCCGTAGGTGCGCAGCGTCTCGAACACGCTGTCACCGTAGAGGAAGCCGCGGTCGTAGACGGAGACCTTGGCTTGCTCCGGGGGGAACGCCGTGCCGTCGATCAGCGCCAGGCGACCCACGCCGCCCTCCCTCCGGGGTGCGCGCGAGCCACCGCCCTCAGCCCGCCTTCAGCTCGGCGAGGAGCTTCTTGGCGCGCTCGTGGTTCTTGTCGTGCGAGAGCGCGCGCTCGCACATCTGGATCCCCTTCTTGGGCTCGCCCTGGCGGACGCTCACCTCGGCAAGGAGGAAGAACACCTCGCCCTTGCTGACCGCACCCGTGTCCTCGAGCCGCTGCAAGAGCAGCGAGCGGAAGGTGTTCGACGCGCGGTCGAGGTGGCCCTTCTTGTCGTCGCCGCTGGCCGCGTCGGAAAGGCGGATCGACAGCAGGCCGAGCTCGTGCAGGATCTTGATGGCGCCCGGGTCCATCTTGCGCGCCGACTCGAGGTCGGCGAGCGCCGCCGCGAGGTCGCCACCGGCGATGTGCGCCGAGGCGATGCGGTGGTGGATGTCGGCGAGCTCCTTGCTGCGGCGCCCGCCGTACGACTCGACCACGCGGTTGAGCGCGGCGACCGCGTCCGCGCTGCGCCCCGCCGCGGTGTAGGCGTCGCACAGGTGCAGGAGCAGATCGCGATCGTCGGCCTTCTGCGCCAGCGCCTTCTCGAGCAGGTTGGCCGCGGCGCCGTGATCCTGCCGCTCACGGGTCTGGATCTCGGCGGCGCGCACGTAGAGCGACACCTTCTCGCCGGGCGTCGTGGCGCGCTCGGCCTCGCGCGCGATGAGCTCCGCGAGCCGATCCCACGCGCCGCGCTCCTTGTACAGGCTGCGCAGCTTGTCGTTGACCTCGGCCCGCGCCGGACGCGCCGCGAGCACGCTCTCGAGCGGCTTGCAGGCCGCCTCGCGGTCGCCCGCGTCGAGGTAGAGCTCGCACGCCCGGAGCGCGATGCGCACCGCCTGCTCCTCGACCTCGGCTGCCGCGCCACCCGCGGCGAGGTCGTCGAGCGTAACGCCGAGCAAGCGCTCCTGCATCTCGGCCGCCTTCGGCGCCTCGGCACGCGTCTGGTAGAGACGCGCCGCCGCCTCGAGCGCGCCGCGGTGCTTGGCGTCGCGCTCCAGGACGCCGAGGTAGCCCTCGAGAGCGCGCTCGGGCTGGTTCAAGCGCGACTCGTACACGTCCGCCAGGCGCAGCCGGAAAGCGAGCTCCGCCTCGCGCTCGCCGCGCGTCTTGGCGAGGTCGATCTGCTTCTGCAGGAGCTCCGCGAGCTCGTCGTCGCGCCCTTCCTTCTCGAGCAAGCTCGACAGCATGAGGACGGCACCCTCGTGCCCCGGCACCTCCGTCAGCACCGCGTGCAGGTGCTCGATGCCCTCGGTCGGGGCCTCGAGCACCGCGATGCAGATGCGTGCGCTCTCGAGCCGCAGCTCGGCACGCTCGGCCGGCGTGGCCGCGCGGTCGGTGAGCCGCTCGGTGAGCCGCAACATGTCCTCGAAGCGCTCGAGCTTGGCGTAGAGGCGCTTCAGCGCCTCGGCGGCCACGGCGTCGCCCGGGTCCTCCTCGAACGCCTGTTCGTGGAGGTCGGCCGCCGCCTCGGGCTTGTCGAGCTTCTGCTCGGCGATCTCGGCGGCACGCCGCCGCAGATCGCGCAGCAGCTCCGGCTCCTGCCGCAGCTCCACGCGCTTGCACAGAAGGGCGTAGGTCTCCTGGAAGTCGCCGGCCTTCTCGCGCAGGCTGGTGAGCTCGGCGAGCGCCCAGAGATCGGCGTCGTTCGCCTGCAGCATCTCGCGCAGGATCTGCTCGGCGAGCTTCGTGTCGCCGAGGGTCGTCTCCGCGAGCACCTTGGCCTCCTTGCGCAGAGCCGCCGGCTCGCGCCCGACCGCGGCGCCGGACTGGTAGAGCTCGGCGAGCGCCCGCAGCGTCGCGCACAGGTCCTGCTCGCGGCCCGGCGCCCGCTGGATCTCCTCGAGCCGCGTCAGCGCGTCCACGCTGCGCGGGTCCTGGTCGTGGGCCTGGCGGAGCGCCTTCTCGGCCGCCGCCGGGTCCGACAGCTCGCTCTGGTACCACGCTGCCACCCGCAGGTAGAGGTCGCGCGCCAGGTCCGGCGTGAGCGTGCCCTCCTCCTCACCGGCGCCACCCGCGCCGAGCGCCGCGGCCACCGCCGTCGACACCGACTCGGCCGCGCGCCGCCACGCCTGCCCGCCCTCGCCGGCAGCCGCACTCGCCTTCGCGAGGCGCTCGAGCTCCGCGAGGATCTCGTTGTTGGTGCAGTCGTCGGCGAAGGACTTCTCCATCACCCGCTGTGCGCCGGGCAGGTCGCGGGCCTGCTCCTCGAGCACGCGCGCGAGGTCGAAGCGCATGCGCACGCGCTCCGACACGCCCGGGGCGTGATCGATGCGCTGCTCGTAGAGGCGCGCGAGCGCGGCCGTGTCCCCGGCGACCCGGTAGATGCCCTCGAGCAGCTCGCTCACCTCTTCGAAGAGGTCGGCGTCGCCGGTCAAGCCCTCGAGGCTCTTCCTGGCGCCGGCATGGTCCGGGACGATCTCGACGGCCTGCCGCAGCATCGCGACGCCCTGCTGCTTGTCGCCGTGCTTGTCGATCTGGAGATCGCCGAAGCGCTGGTAGAGGTCGGCGCGAACCGCGGGGTCGTTCTCGCTCATCACGCGGCGCTCGAGCACGCCGGCGAGCTTCTCGTGGTCGCCCGTCCGCACGTAGAGTCGGTCGAGCGCCGTGAGCAGCTCGGGCTCGTCGCCCGCCTGCTCGACGGCGCGTCCGTAGGCCGCGATCGCGCGCTCCATGGCGGCGAGCTTCTCCTCGCACACCCAGCCGAGCCGACGGAACAGGCCACCGGCCACCTCGGCATCGAGCACCGCGTCGCCGCGGGCCGCGAGCGCGTCGGCGTAGCGCGTCCAGTCGCCGGTGAGCTCGCACAGGCGCGTGATGTCGTCGTGCAGGCTCTGCTCCTCGGGGATCTCGTCGAGCGCCCGCAACAGGGCGTCGCGCGCCGCCGCGGTGTTCTTGAGCTCCGCCTCCTCGATGCGCGCGATGCTGCGCAGGGTCGCGGCGCGCTCCGGCGCGTCGCTCTGCGCCGCGAGCCTGAGCTCCATCACGGCCACGAGCTCGGTGTGGCGTCCGGCGCGCGCGAGCACGGGCTCGAGCAGGGTCGCCACCTCGAGGCGCATGTCGGCGTGCTGCTCGCCGATCTTGCGCACGCAACCGATCGCGTGCTCGTCCACGCCGACCTCGTCGAGCACCAGCCGGTACTGCTCGAGCGCGTCGACCACGTTCTCGAAGCGCTCGATGTAGAGGTCGCCGATCTGGTTGCGCAGCGCCAGGCGCGCGGCCTGGGTCTCGGCCGCGCTCGCCTGTAGCTTCAGGTTCTCGAGCAGGTCCTCGAACTGCTCCTCGGCGGCGTAGAGCCGCTGCAGGGCCACGAGCACCTTGGTGTCGCCGGCGCGCACGTCGAGCGCCTGGCCGTACATGCGGATCGCTTCCTGGGCGTTGTGGAGCGGCCCCTCGAACAGCTCGGCGCAGCGCAGCGTGAGGTCGTAGCGCAGCGCATCGTCGGGAGCGGTGAGCTCGACGCGGCGCTCGTAGAGCTCGGCGAGCCGGTCCTTGTCGTCGCGCGACTCGTAGAGCGCGATGAGCCGGTCGAGCGTGACGGGCGCGTCGGGCTCGAGGTCGAGCGCGCGCTCGTACATGGCGACGGCGCCGGGGTCGTCGTCCAGCATCTCCTGCTTCACGCCGCCGATGCGGCGCAGGATGGCGGCCTGCGTGGGCGCGTCGACGGTCAGCTCCGCCTTGCGCTCGAGCACGGCGACGAGGCGCGTCCAGTCGGACAGCAGCAGGCACAGCCGCTCCATGCGCTCGAGCGGGCCTACGTCGTCGGGCTCGAGCTCCGAGAGCCGTGCGAGCGCGTCGAGGGCGCGCCGCGGGTCGTCGAGCCGTTTGTCGCACACCGTGGCGAGCGCGTCGCACAGCTGCCGCTTGACGAGCTCGTCGTCCACGGCCGCGATGGCGCGCGTGTAGCTGTCGGCGAGCGCCGGCCAGGCACCGAGCTCGGCCGTGAGCCGCTCGAGCGCGGCGCGTGCCGGCTCGTCGGCCGGCACGAGCTCGAAGGCTTGCCGCACCACGGCACAGGCGCGCTTGGGATCCTCGCCCTTCACCTCCCAGAGGCCGGCGATCTCCATCCACACCTCGACCTTGTCGGTCGGCTCGGCCAGCAGCGTCAGGCGCTCCTCGCCGAGACGCACGAGCCCGCGCCAGTCCTGGCCGCGCTCGTACACCGGACGCAGGATCTCGAGCACGCGTCCCTTGTGGTCCTTGTCGCCGATGAACGACTCGAGCTCGGCGATGGCCTCGGCATGCGACGGCAGGTCGATGACGATGGTCTCGAGCTGGTCGAGCGCCCGGTCGGGGTCGCTCGGGCGCAGCAGGCGCGCGAGGTCGAGCCGGTGCGGCGCGGCCGACTGCGCGTTCGTCGCCTGCTCGGCACGCCGCAGGTAGAGGTCGGCGAGATCGTCCGCTTTCTGCTGCCCGCGGTAGAGGGTGGTCAGCGCCTCGAGGGCGGGCTCGTTCTGCGGATCGACGTCGCAGATCTCGTTCAGGGTGCGAATCGCGTCGTCGGTGCGGTCGAGCTTGTCGCGCTCGAGCGCCGCGATGGTGTGCAGGGCCGCGACGCGCGCGGCATCGTCGGCCGCGTGGTCGAGGCTCGCGCGGTAGAGGTCGACGCGCTCGGCGGCCCGGTCGAGCTTCACGAGCAGGCCGTCGATGGCACGAAACAGCTCCGGCGAGTCGGGGCTGAACTCGTGGGCGCGCCGGTACCAGACGAGGGCGTCCTCGGCGGCGCCCACCTGGGCGAACAGCTCGCCGGTGCGCTCGCACAGCCTGGCGGTGCTCGGGTCGTCGGCGCCCACCTCCTTCAGCGACTCGGCGTAGATCTCGGCCAGCCGCTTCCAGTTGCCGGTCACCTTGCTGAGCCGCTCGAGCTCCTTCCAGATGCTCTCGTCGGCCGGCTCGTCGCGGAGCAGCTTGGCGACCGTCTCCGTCGCCGCCGGGTAGTCCTCGAGCTGCTCGTCGTACAGGGTCGCGAGCTGGCGCAGGAGATCGGCGCGCTCGGCCGGATCCTGGCAGCTCTCGAGGCGCGCCTCGAGGACGCGGTGGAGCTTCTGCCAGTCCGTCATGCGCAGGTAGTAGGGCTCGAGCAGGGCGGCCACCTGGCCGCGGTGCTCCGGGTCCTCCGACTCGTCGAGGAACGCCTCGAGCGCGGCCACGGCCCCGGCGTGGGTCGGGTCGAGGTTGAGCGCCTCGCCGAGCTCGTCGAGCGCGCGCGGCACGTCGCCGAGCTTCTCGCGCGCCACCGCGGCGATCTTGACGCGCAGGCCGGCGGCGGTCGCGACGTCCGCGCTCTCGAGCTGCCGCTCGTAGAGGGTGACGAGGTTGTCGTAGCGCGCCTCCTTGCGGTAGAGCGCGTCGAGCGCCGCCACGGCCTTGTCCTCGAGCGCGATGTCGATCAGCGCCTCGTAGCTGTCGATGGCCGCCGCAGCGTCGGCTAGCGGGCCGGCCTCGAGCTCGGCCGTGCGGTAGTAGAGGGCGATGCGCTCGGGTTCGGCCTCGGTCGCCTCGGTGCGCAGCTTCAGGATGCCGAGCAAGGAAGCGGAGTCCCCGGTCGCCTCGTACAGCTCTTCGAGCGCCCGCATCGCGCGCGTGTCCTCGGCACGTGCATCGAGCGCCGCCCGGTAGTGGCGGATGGCGCGCGCCTGGTCCTCGAGCCGCACGCGTGCGAGCTCGCCGGCCCGCAGGCGCACCGTCTGCTGCTCGTCTGCGTCGAGCATGTCCTCGACCACCGACTCGTACAGCTCGCACAGCTCGCGCCAGCGCTCGGTGGCGGCGGCGAGCCGCTCGCACGTGGCGATCCACTCGGGCACGCTCGGATCGCCCAGCGCCTCGCGCAGGCCGCGCGCCGCGTAGTCGAAGGCCCGTCCCGGGTCCTGCACCGTCTCCTCGGCGGTGACGAGCGCGTTCTTGAGCGTGACGAGCCGCGCCAGCGGGTCGAGCGTCGCCTCGACCTCGATGTCGAGCACCTTGAGCAGGCGCGCCGCGTCGCCGTCGGCCTCGTAGAGTGGGCGGATGGTCTCGGCAGCCTCGCGCTTGATGTCGGGCTCGGGCGACTCGAGCATCGCCTCGAGGCCGGCGCGCGCCCCGGCGTGCGAGGGATCGAGCACCAGCACCTCGCGGTAGGCCGCGAGGGCGCCCTGCGGGTCGGCGAGGTGGGCGCGGCGCACGTCGCCGAGCCGCGTGTAGAGTGCGATGCGCTCGGCCTGCTCCTCGCTCAGCGTGAGCCAGACGTCGAGCACCTCGGCGAGATCGTCCCAGCGGTCGGCCACCTCGTACAGGTCGGCCAGCGCGCTCAGCGTGGTGGGCTCGGGGCCGAAGTCGTCGAGCACCGCGCGCCACGCGATGATCGCCTCGCCCGTGTCGCCCAGCCGGTCGGCGAGCACGCTCGCCGCCTTGGTCATGCAGCGCTTGCGCTCCTCGACCGCCCCGGTGCCCTGCTCGATCTGACGCAGCGTGTCGACGAGCTCCCGCCACAGCTCGCTGCGCTCGTACAGCCGCTCGAGCGCCGCCAGCGCCTCGCCGTCGGCGGCGTTCTCCGAGAGCCGACCCTTCCAGGCCTCGATGGCGCGCGGCTTGTCGTCGAGCACGCCCTCGTAGAGCTCCGCGATGCGCCGGTAGAGCGCGGCGCTCTCGGCCGCATCCTGCACCAGGCGCACCTCGATGCCGAGCGCGCCCGCGAGCTCGGCGTGCTTGCCGGCCGCCAGGTAGAGCTCGCCGAGCGCGCGCGCCGCCGGAATGACCAGCGTGGCGTCGTTCGGGTCGATGTCGATGACCTGCCGGTAGACCGCCTCGGCGCGCGCCGGGTCCGCGATCTCGCCGCGGAACAGCGCCGCGGCCGCCATGAGGATCTCGCCGCGCGTGGAGGCCACGGCGCTCGCCTGCGCCGAGAGCACGAGCGCGTCGGCCATGCGCGACCAGGCGCCGAGGCGGCGACCGATCTCCTGCATGCGGGTGCGCAGCGCCGCGTCCTCGGGCTCGAGCGGCAGAAGCAGCTCGATGGCCTCGAAGGCGCCGGCGTCGTCGCGCAGACGCTCGTCGCGCAGCTCGGCGATGCGACGCAGGAGCTCGCGCCGCGCCGCCAGATCGGCGGCGCCCTCGAGGCGCACGCCGAGGATCCGCACGAGGTCGCGCATGTCGTCGCGCGCCGTGTACACGCCGTCGAGCAGCTCGGCAGCCGGCTGGCGCAGCTCGGGCACACCGAGGCACTCCTCGGCCAGCTCACGCGCCTCGTTGTCCTCGGCGCTCCGCGCGAGCGCGTCGGCCAGATGCGCCATCACGCTGCCCGGCGTGGCGAGCTGGTGGAGGTAGAGGTCCACCAGGCGCAGCCGGACCCGCTGCGCCTCCGCCCCCTCGGCGGTCGGCAGGCGCGTCTCGAGCAGCCCGGCGAGCGCGCTCCAGCGCTCCTCGCGCGCGTACAGCTTCTCGAGCGACTTCTGCGCGGGCGCGTGCGCCGGGTCGACACCCAGCACCCGCTCGAAGTAGGCGATGGCCTTGGGGTCGTCGCCCATCATGTCCTCGGCCGCGACCGCGGCGGCGTGGAGCAGCTCCACGCGCTCGGCGTCGTCGGCGGCCGCCTCCACCGCGCGCTCGAACAGCTGCTCGAGCTCGCTCCAGCGCTCGGTCGCGATGAGGATGTTCTTGAGGCGCTCGAGCGCCTGCCGGTTCGTGGCCTCGCCGGCGAGCACGCGCTCGAGGTACGGGATGGCGCCTTCGGCGTCACCGAGCTCGTCCTCGTGCAGCGCCGCGGCGCGCTGGCACAGCTCGAACATGACCTCGGCGGGCATGGGGCTCGGCGCCGCCGGCGCCGGGGCGCTGTCGACCCCCCCGGCGTCGGACGCGCGCTCGCCGTCCTGGGTGCGGTCGTCGAGCGGCAGGGTGGCACGCGGCCGGCGCGGGCGCGCGGGCTGCAGGTGGGTGCGGTAGGCCTCGGCGATGTCGGTGGGCCGACCCGCGGCGCGAGCCAGGGTGCGCGCGGTGTCCCACAGACCGAGGTCGTCGGGAAACTCGGCGAGCGCGGCGAGCACCGCGTCGAAGGCCGCCGCCGCGTCCGCGAGCTCGCTCTCGAGCACCGTCACCAGGCGCCGCGAGAGCGCGAGGCGCTCGGCCGGGTCGCGCTCGCTCTCGAGCAGGGCGCGCACGGCCTCGGTCTGTTTGCGGGGCTGCCCGGTCGCGGCGTAGATGCCGACGAGCACCGCCGCGGCACGCGCGCGCGTCTCCGGCACCACGAGCAGCCGCTCGAGCAGGCGCACCGCAGGCGGGTGGTTCTCGCGCAGCTCGAGCGCCCGGATCACGGCCTCGAAGGCGAGAGCGGGCGCACCCAGCTCCGCGAGGTGGAGCTCCGCGAGCCCGATCTCGAGGTCGGCGCGCCCGTCGCCCTCGGCGACGTCGCGGTGCGCCGCCATCACGACGACCGCGCCCGCGTAGTCCTTCGCGGCCACGAGCAGTCGCGTCAGCGCCGCGAGCGTGGCGGTGCGCGAGCCGTCGATCTCGACCACGCGCCGCAGCAGCGCGATGGCGCGCGCCGGCTCGCCGAAGGCCTCTTCCTCGACCGACGCCCACTCCTCGAGGGCGCGACACTTGTCCTCGCCCTCGAGCTCGGCGACCTTGAGGTCGAGCAGCCAGCGCAGCTCGTCACGCCGGTCCGCGGCGCGCAACTGGTCCTCGAGCAGCGCCACGGTGGCGGCGTCGCCGGGCTCTGCCTTGACGAGCTCGGTGTACATCTTGATGGCGTCGTCGGTGCGCTCGACCTCGTCGGAGTAGACCCGCGCCAGCTTGAGCTTGAGCGCGCGCTCGGCCGCCGGCTCGAGATCGCCGCCCTTGGCCAGGCGCTGCTGCACCGCCTCGATGAACGCCGTCCACTCGCCCGACTGCCGCGACCAGGCCTCGAGCCGCTCGAGCCCCTCGCCGTCGGGACGCAGCTCGTAGGCGCGGCGCGCGTAGCTCAAGGCGGCGCTCTTGTTGGCGAGCGGCCCGCCGGTGATCTCCGCCACCTTCTGCAGGATGTCGATCTTCTGCTCGAGATCGTCGCTCGCCTCGAGCAAGACGCCGTACAAGGTGGGCAGGCGGGCCCACTTCTCTTCCTTTTCGTAGAGCGGCAAGAGCGCCTGGGCAGCCTTCACGTTGTGAGGCTCGACCGACAGGATGCGCTCGTAGGAGCGCACGGCGCGCTCCGGAGCCGCGAGCTCGCCCTCGTAGACGCGCGCGGCGCGGAACGACAGCTCGACCTTGTGCTCGTCGACCTCGGCGCGATCGGCCGTGGTCGAGAGGAAGTCGGCCAGCCCTTCCCAGTCGCTCTGCGAGCGGTAGAGCTCCTCGAGGCCGTCCCAGTCGGCCACCGCCACGTAGCTCTTGCGCAGCACGCGCAGCGCGCGTTGGTGGCCGGGCGACAGATCGAGCACGCGCCGCCAGGCGCGGCTCGCCGCGACGTGGTCCTCGAGCCGCTCGGCATACAGCTGGCCGAGCTTCTGCAAGAGCGTGAGCCGCTGGGCGTCGTCGGCCGCCTCCTCGACGCGGTGCTCGAGCACGTAGGCCACCGTCTGGAAGTCCTTCTGCCGCTCGGCCTGCTTCTCGAGCGCGTCGAGCACGCCCTCGGCCTTGGGGTCGAAGACGAGCACTTCCTTGAGCAGCCGGATGGCGTCGGCGCCCCGCTCGAGGCGCTCCGCCGCGAGCTGCGCCATCTCGATCATGAGCGCCACGCGCCGCTCGCCCTCGAGGCTGTCGACCTGCGCCTCGTAGAGGTCGTAGAGCTTGGGCCAGGCGCGGCGCTTCTTGTAGAGGTCGCGCAGCTGCTCGCGCGCTTCGCCGTCCTCGGGCGCGGCCTCGAGCAGCGACTCGTAGCTCTGGATGGCGTTCTGGACGTTCGAGAACTGCTCGAGCCAGCGCCGCGCGATGGAGCGGTAGAGGCTCACCTTCTCCATCGCGTTCGGCGTCACCTGCGCGAGCTTCTGCTGCGTCTGCAAGAGGTCGCGCCAGCGCGCCAGCGACTCGTACACGGCGGTGAGCGCGCGCAGGGCGGCGATGTCGTTCTCGTCGAGCTGCAGGATGTGCGTGAGCACCGTGAGCAGCTGCGTGTCGCTCTTCATCCGGTCGCCGTAGATGCCGGCGATCTCGCGCAGCACGGCGATGCGCCCCGCGGCGTCGTCCTTGGGCAGGCGCGACAGGTCCTGGCGCAACAGCTCCACCAGGGCCGTGTAGGACTCGGTCTGGCGATAGAGTCGCTTGAGCGCCTCGCGCGCCTCTTCGTTGTCCGCGTCGGTGCGCAGGATCGCCTTGTACTGCTCGATGGCGCCGCGCGCGTTCTCCTGGCCCTCGGCGAGCGAGGCCACCTCCTCCTGCAGGGCGCGCTTGATCTTCGGGTCCTCGGTGGCGCGCGAGGCGTCGGTGAGGATCGCCGACAGGCGCGTGGTGTCTCCGCTCGCCCCGAAGCGCTCGCGGAAGTACTGGAGCATGCCCGGATTGGTGGGCTCGGCGCGCCGCACCTTCTCGAAGTAGGCCTCCGCGGCGTCCGGCTGGTTGCGCCGCTTCCAGTTGATCATCGCGATCTGCATCCACATGCCGAGCTCGTCGGCGCCCTTGACGGTGCCGGACTGGAGCTGGTCCTCGTAGAGCGCGACCAGGTGGTCCCAGGCCTCGGTCTCCGAGAAGTGGCGCACGAGGTAGCCGAAGGCCTCGCGGTCGGCGGGCGCGTAGTCGAGCACGCTCTGGTAGGCGTCGAGCGCCGCGTCCTCGTCGCCGAGCTTGTGCAGGCACAGGCGCGCCAGGCGCCGCGCCGCGGCCGCGCGGTCCTCCTTGCGCGGTCCCTCCGCGGCCTGGTGTCGGAGCACGACGGCGAGCTTGTGCCAGTCGCCCCGGCGCGCGTAGACGAGCTCCGCGAGCACCGCGGCCCGCCAGTTCGACTTGTGCGCCGCGAGCGCCTGCTCGAGGTAGTCGACGATCTTGTCGAGCTCGGAGGGCGTGCCGCTGCCGTAGCGGAACGCGGTCTCGGCCGCGGTCGCGAGCGACCGGCTGCGCGCCGTCGCGTCCTCGGTGTCGAGCGCCTCGACGAGGCAGCGCTCCACGGCGTCCGCCCAGCGCGCCGCCGCCGCCTCGTGCCGCAGGATGGCCTCGGTCGCCGCCTTGTCGCCCGGCCGGGCCTTCTGGATGCTCTTCCACGTCGCGATCGCCGCATCGACGAGGCACAGCTCCTCGTCCTGGATCCGCGCCAGCTCGAGCAGTTTGGGCACGAGGATCTTGGAGTCGCCCCCGAACTCGGTCTCGAGCGCGAGCAGCCGTGCCACGGTGCGCCACTCGCGGGCGCGCTCCGCATCGGCGCGCGCCATCTCGATGGCCTGCTCGACCTGCGCGGCCTCGTCACCCGGGTCGGTGACGGCCTCCTCGATGCCCAACCAGGCCTCTTCGCTGTCGGGGTCTTCGGCCAGCAACGCGAGAGCCTTGCGAATGTTCTCAGCACTCATCTCCACCTCGGCCCGCCCGCAGCCGTCGGAGGCACCCCGGATCTGGGAAGCTTCGCGGCGACCACGGTCGAAGGCATACGCTCGGGCATCGGGAGGCCTCGCGCACCACCGGAGCCGAGGCACTCCACGTACCCGCCGCGTCGCGAGGTCTCACGCCTCACACCCGCGGCAGGGGCGGCGACTCTAGGCTGCACCCGCGGGCGATTCAAGCCGCAGAGCGCGCCCGCGAGTAACATCGCAATCCATGGATATGAAAGACAAAATATGCGCCGCGCCGCGACCTGGCCCGACGCGCGTGCCGCTCGGTCGCGCCGCTCGGCCGCGCGCGCGCGCGCGGCGGCCCCGGACCGCGCCGCCCGCGGGGCGATCCTGCACCCACGCGCACGCCGCGGCCCGAGCCCCCGCTCCGGCCCGAGGGTTTCGCACCACGCCCGCCTTCGCTATCGTCTCCTGCGCACGTACACCCTGGTGGGGAGCCCCATGACGCAACAGCCCGCAGACGATGCCATCGCCACGCTGCTCAAGGAAGAGCGGCGCTTCGAGCCACCGGTGTCCTTCGCCGAGCAGGCGCACGTGAGCCTGCGGGAGGAGTACGACAAGCTCTACCGCGAGAGCCTCGATGCGCCCGAGGCCTTCTGGAAGCGCGAGGCTCAGGAGCTCGTCTTCCGCAAGCCGTGGCGCACGACGCTCGCGTGGCAGCCGCCCCACGCGCAGTGGTTCGTCGGCGCCGAGCTCAACGTCACCGAGAGCTGCCTCGACCGGCACCTGCGCGGCCCGCGCAAGAACAAGGCCGCGCTCGTGTGGGAGAGCGAGCCCGGCGAGACGCGCACGTGGACCTATGCGCAGCTGCACCGCGAGACGGTGCGGCTGACGCGCGCGCTCGCGAAGCTCGGCGTGCAGAAGGGCGACCGGGTCGCGATCTACATGGGCATGGTGCCCGAGGCGGTCGTCGCGATGCTGGCCACGGCGCGACTCGGCGCCGTCCACACCGTCGTGTTCGGCGGCTTCGCGCCGGACGCGCTGCGCGACCGCATCCACGACTGCCAGGCGAAGGTGCTCATCACCCAGGACGGAGCCTACCGGCGCGGCACCGTGGTCCCCTTGAAGGACATGGTGGACCGGGCACTCGCCCAGCACGAGGCGCGCTCGGTCGAGAACGTGGTGGTGTTCCGGCGCATCGGACCGGACGGCTGCCGCATCGCGATGCAGCCAGGCCGCGACCACGAGTGGGATGCGCTGATGAGCGAGGCCGACCGGCTGCCGGGGGGCGGCGCGGTGGCGGTCGACGCCGAGCACCCGCTGTTCATCCTCTACACGTCGGGCTCTACCGGACGTCCCAAGGGCGTCCTGCACACGAGCGCCGGTTACCTCGTAGGAGTACACGTCACGTCGAAGTACGTGTTCGACCTGCGCGACGAGGACGTCTACTGGTGTACCGCCGACATCGGCTGGGTGACCGGGCACAGCTACATCGTCTACGGGCCGCTGTCGAACGGCGCCACCTGCCTGCTCTACGAGGGGGCGCCGAACTTTCCCGATTGGGGGCGCTTCTGGCGCGTCGTCGAGAAGCACGGGGTCACCATCCTCTACACCGCGCCGACCGCGATCCGCGCCTTCATGCGGCAGGGCAGCGACTGGCCGCAGAAGAGCGACCTGTCCAGCCTGCGCCTGCTGGGTACCGTGGGAGAGCCCATCAACCCGGAGGCATGGGTGTGGTACCATCATTTCGTCGGAGGGGACCGCTGCCCGATCGTGGACACCTGGTGGCAGACCGAGACCGGGTCCATCATGCTGACCACCCTTCCGGGGGCGGCCTTCGCGAAGCCGGGCGCCACCGGACTGCCGTTCTTCGGCGTCGAGGTCGCGGTGGTGGACGACCAGGGCGCCGACGTGGCGCCGGGCAGCGGCGGCAAGCTCGTCGTCCGGCGTCCGTGGCCCGCCATGCTCCGCACCGTGTGGGGCGACGACGCCCGCTACCGCGAGCAGTACTGGAGCACGATACCGGGCGCGTACTTCACCGGCGACGGTGCGCGCCGCGACGCGGACGGCTACCACTGGGTCGTCGGGCGCATCGACGACGTGCTCAACGTGGCGGGTCACCGCCTCGGCACGGCCGAGATCGAGAGCGCGCTCGTGTCGCATCCCGCCGTGGCCGAGGCGGCAGCGGTGGGCCGCGCCGACGAGCTCAAGGGGCAGGCGCTCGTCGTGTTCGTCACCATCAAGGGCAACCACCACCCGAGCGCCGAGCTCGCCGAGACGCTCGCGCAGCACGTGGGCGAGCAGCTCGGCAAGTTCGCGCGCCCGGACCAGATCCGCTTCGCCGAGGCGCTGCCGAAGACGCGCAGCGGCAAGATCATGCGCCGGCTCCTGAAGGACGTCGCCGCCGGCCGCGAGACGAGCGGCGACCTCTCCACGCTGGAGGACTTCGGCGTCATCGCCAGCCTGCGCGCCGACGAATGAGCCTGTGCCTCGGTCGGCAGCCCGCGCCGACGCCGAGCGCCGGTGGCGCGTCGGCGGCACCGCGGGGAGGGCGATACTGACCGGGCGTTGCGTGGCGCGGGGCGGGCGCGCGGACGGGGCACCGGTGCAAAGCTTCCCGCGAGCCCCGGTGTCGCGCTACGCTCCGGCCATGCGCGGGAAACACTCTCTTCGCGGCGCCGCCGCTTGGGCTCTGGGTTGTGCGCTCGTCCTGTCGAGCGCGGTCGGGTGGGCACAGGCTCCGAGTCCGAAGGACATCGAAGAAGCCAAGGTGCACATGAAGAACGGCGTGTCGCTCATGGAGGACCCCGACGGGGCCCGCTACGAGGAGGCATACCCGGAGTTCAAGCGCGCCTACGAGCTCTCGGGCTCGCTCAATGCCCTGCAGAACATGGCGATCTGCGCCATGAAGCTCGAGCGCGACGGCGAGGCCATCGAGCACTACGAGAAGTTCCTCGCCGGCAAGGGCGACAGCCTGGAAGCCGGGGCGAAGGAGCAGGTCGAGCGCGATCTGTCGACGCTGAAGAGCACGGTGTCCTGGGTCACGGTGCAGTCCGACAAGACCAACGTCACCTTGACCGACGTGCGCACGCCCGCGAAGGGCAGCACCGTCACGAACACCTACACGATCGGCATCAAGGGCACGAAGCTCGGGATCCACCCGGGCCAGCACTCCTTCACGGCCGCGCTGTCCGGCAAGAAGGACCAGACCTGGAACGTGAAGCTCGACAACGGCAGCAAGCAAAGCCACTCGTTCCTGTTCGACACGGACACGCCGGTCACGGCCGAGGGCCTGAAGCCGGACGACCTCAAGCCCCACGGTGACGACAAGACCGTCGAGATGCACCGGCCCGTGCCGGCCTATGCGTGGGCGGTGGGCGCCATCTCCTGGGCCACGATTCCGGTGTGGATCGGGCTCGCGGTGAACGCCAAGCTCGTACGCAACGACTACGAGAACAACGTCAAGGGCATCGCGCCCATCGAGGAGCAGAACCAGAAGCGCGACGACGTGAAGAAGGCGAACGTCATCGCCGACGCCATGCTCGGCGTCGCGGGCGGGACGGTGCTCATCTCGACCATCCTGTTCCTGGTGCGGCCGGAGGTGCCAGTCGAGCCCGCCGAGCAGGCCGGCGACTCGCCGCGCTTCGGAGTCGACTACGTCATCGCGCCGAGTGTCGAGGCGGCGGGCGGCGGGGCATTCGTCACCGCACGCTTCTGACGATGGCGCGGCCGGCCCGAGCTGCCGAGTGCGGGCGTAGCACCACCACGCGGTTGTCCAGGAGGGCGTGACGGTGCCGATCGAGGCCGGCACGCTCGTCGCCAAACGCTACCGCGTCGAGCGCGCCCTCGGCAAGGGCGGCATGGGCGAGGTGTTCGCCGCGGAGAACATCCGCACCGGGCGCCACGTCGCCATCAAGGTGCTGCGCGCCGAGTCGAAGCAGAAGGCCTCGGCCGTGGAGCGCTTCCGCCGCGAGGCCAAGGCCGCGGGCGCCATCGTGAGCGACCACGTCACGCAGGTGCTCGACGTGGAGGACGATCCCGAGCACGGCATCGTGCTCGTGTTCGAGCTCTTGCAGGGCGAGTCGCTGGTCGAGCGGCTCAAGCGCACCGGCCCGCTGTCCTTCGCCGAGCTGTGGCCCGTCGTCGAGGCCGTCTGGATCGGGCTCGCCGACGCCCACGCGGCCGGCATCGTCCACCGCGACCTCAAGCCGTCCAACGTGTTCCTCGAGACGCGCCCCGGCAGCGCCGTCAAGCGCGTCAAGATCCTCGACTTCGGCATCTCGAAGCTGCCGAAGCAGATGAGCTCCGACAGCCTCACGCAGGTCGGGCAGAGCCTGGGCACCTTCTCCTTCATGCCGCCGGAGCAGATCGGCAAGGCGAAGAACGTCGATCACCGCGCCGACATCTACGCCTGCGCCACCCTCATCTACCAGGGCCTTAGCGGCCAGCTGCCCGACCAGGCCAAGAACGTCGTCACCATGATGGAGCTGAAGGGGCGCACCGAGCCGCGCAGTCTGCGCGAGGCGATGGGCGCCCCGGTCGATCCCCGCCTCGAGGCCTTCATCGCCAAGGGGCTGGCGCGCGATCCGGATGCGCGTTTCCAGTCGGCGCTCGAGGCCCTCGAGGCCTGGCGCACGCTGCGGCCGACGGGGGCGTACTCCTTCGGCGACGCCGACAGCGGCCCCGGCGTGTACAGCGTCGAGGGGCAGCGCTCCCGAGCGGGCGCGGGCGCACGCCCGAGCTTCGACGGCAGCGGCACCCTGCCCGGTCCCACCTCGGCGCCCCACTCGTCGACGGCCTCCACGGCGCCGCTCTCCGCGCCGACCACGCGGCGCGTGCGGCCGGCGGGCGCCGAGACCCCGCCCGCCGCCGGCCCGGTGGGATACGCCTCGGCTCCGGGCGCGAGCCCACCCTACGCGGCACCGACGGGTGACCCGCAGCACCGGCAGTCCGCAGCTCCGAGCGACGCGCCACTCGGCGGCGCGGGGCGCCCCACCTACCCGAGCTCGGCGCCGATCCCCCAGATCTTCCAGCTGCCCTCGCTCGTCCCGCTCGGCGAGGGGACCGGCGGCGAGGACGGGGTGACGGTGCCGCGCATGCGCTCCGGGCAGTCGTTCGGCTCGGGCACCATCGCCATGAACCCCAACTTGCCGCCGGTGCCGCCGAGCACCGACCCCATGGCGCTGGCGCGCGCCGCCGCCGCGCGCCCGGTGGCCGAGAACGGTGCCGCGGCGCCTCGGCCTGCCTACGACCTCGAAGCGGCCCGCAGCAACGCGCCGCCGGCACCGCGCTTCGAGGCACCGGACGGGTCCCAGCGCATGCTCGCGGTGACGCCGCCGCCCTCACGCCGGAGGCTGTGGCTCACCTTCGTGCTCGGCGCCCTCGGCCTCATGATCGTCGGCTTCGTGGCCGTCGCGCTCATCATGCGCCTCCTGGGGCAGCGCTGAGCGGAGCGAGAGCACGAAGCGCGTGCCGCGTCCCTGGCGGCCCGGCTCGCAGCGGATGGTGCCGCCGTGCGCCTCGACCACCGCGCGCGTCACCGCGAGACCGAGCCCGGTACCGCGCTCCTTGGTCGTGAAGAACGGATCGAAGATGGTGCGCCGGTGCTCCTCGGGGATGCCCGGGCCCTCGTCCGCGACGCCGAGCGCCACGCCGTCGGCCGTGCGCGACAGGTCGAGGCCGAGCTCGCCGCCGCGCGGCATGGCCTCGCGCGCGTTGCGGATCAGGTTGAGCAGCGCCTGGCGCAGCCGCGCGGCGTCGAGCACCACCGGGGGCAGGTCGTCCTCCACCTCGAGGCGGGTCGTGACACGCGCGCGCCGCAGCTCGGGCGCGACGAAGCGCAGGCAGGCGCGCACCACGGCGGCCACGTCCCCGAGCTCGAGCTCGAGCCGCGGCGCCCGGGCTGCAGCCAGGTACTGCTCGGCGATTTGCGCCAGCCGCTCGACCTCGGCCTTGATGGCCGCGAGCAGCTGCGCGGCCTCGGGCGCGGCCGGGCCGGTGGCGAGCTCCTCCTCGAGCAGCTCGAGGTTGAGCCCGATGGACGACAGCGGGTTGCGCACCTCGTGGGTGATGTGCGCCGCCATCTTGCCGATGGTCGCGAGCCGCTCGGCCTGCACGAGCTCGCTGCGCGCCTTCTGGATGGCGGCCACCATGGACTCGAAGGTCGAGGCGAGCTCGCCGATCTCGTCGTCGGTCGCGAGGATGGGGCGCGGGCCGAGGTCGCCTTGCGCCACGGCCGCGGCGCGCGCCGTCACCGCCGAGAGCGGGCGCAACACCCGCCGCGCGTACAAGGACAGCAGCACGCCGACGGCGAGGGTGAGCACGCTCAGGCCCACGAGCAGGGCGACGCTGCGCAGCTCGCGGCGCTTGGCCGCCTCGATGAGCAGGTTCATCTCGTCCTCCACGCGCTGGCGCAGCGAGCGCAACCGCTGGGCCCCTTCGGCCTCCTGCGCGACGAGCTCGTCGCGCAGCTTCTCGGCCGCCTTGGCGTCGCCACCGGCGAGCGCGCGGAACAGCTGCTCGAACTTGCCCCGGTCGTCGCTGAGCAGGGCCTCGAGGCCGTCGGCCTCGCTCACCACGAGCTCGCCGAGCGGCGCCTGGCCGAGCCCCGCGCGCGCGTCGTCGCGGATGCGCTTCAGGGTGGCCGGCCGGAGGCGGCGCGCCGTGTCGATCCACTCGCGCACGTCCGACGGGTTCTTCGCCGAGGTGACGTGGTTCAGCTGCGTGTTCATCACGTTCTGGCCGGAGAGCGCCTCGCCGATGGAGCCGAGCAGCGGCACGTAAGCGCCGCGCAGCAACCCGGCGTCGCGCGCGGCGTCGCGCAGGGCGAAGAAGCTCCAGCCGAGCGTGACGCCGAAGGCCACGAGCACGAAGAGGTACGACGCGAGCAGCCGCCCCGCCACGGTGCGCCGCGCGCGCGGCCTGCCGGGGGGGCTCGCGGGCGTCCGCGCGCTCGCCCCGCCCGAGGGGGCGTCGGACGGCCGCGCCGCCGGCTCCGACCGAGAGGTCTCGAGGCCCATGCTCAATCCAGAGCCGACGCCACGAGCGCGTACAGGTCCGCCACCTCGGTGCCGAGACCGCGCAGGCGCCGCAGGCTTCCGCCACACGCCGTGACGAGCGTGCCGCCGCCGAGCTCGCGGTGCTCGGCGACGCGCTCGGCGGCGATCGCGGCGGATGCCTCGGGGCGCGTCGCTGGCAGGAGCCCACCCGCGCCGGAGCACTCCGCCGCCTCGCGCGCGCGCGGCATCTCGGCCGGCGGCGCGCCGGCGAGGCGCGCCAGGATCGCGCGGGGCTCGTCGTAGCGGCCGAGCCCGCGCCCGAGCTTGCACGGGTCGGCGTAGCGCAGCCTGCGTCCCGCGAGCCGGTTCGCCGGCAAGGTCCCCATGCGCGCAGCGAGCACGTCGACGAGCAGCTCCACCGGCGGCAGCGGGACCCCCGCCTCGGGATACACCCGACGCATGACGAGCGCGCAGCCCGGGTCTGCGACGATCACCCGGTCGAAGCGCCGGAGAGTCTCCGACAGCGCGGCGGCGGCGTTCATGAACGCGCCGCGCGCGCCCGCCTGCAGGAGCGGCAGCCCGCAGCAGAGCGGCACGAGCGCGAGCGGGCGCGGCGCACCGGCCTTGCCGTTCGCGCCGGTCCCGAAGCGGCGCCCGAGCGCCACGATGGCGCGCGCCTCCGCAAGCGCGTGGCGTGCGTAGCTGCAGCCGACGAGCAGCGCCGTACGCGCCGGGCTCGGCCCGCCCGCTGCGCCGGAGGCCTGCGCCACCGGCGCGAGCACGGTCCCGGTGTCGCGGCACAGCACGGCGACGCTCGCGGCGAGCTTGTGCGAGCGCTCTTGCCAGCTCGCCGCGACGGCGACCGCCCCCGCCGGCGCCAGGCCGGCGGCAAAGAACTCGGCGCGCGCGGCGCCGAGCACCTGTGCGACCTCGTTCTTGTGCTCGCAGCGCTCGCGACACGCGAGACAGCCGGTGCAGGCCCAGGCCGTGTCCGCGTGCGCCCGGTCGAGGTCGAAGTCGCCGCGCGCGGCGAAGTAGGCGAGCGACATCTTGCCCCACGGCGTCAGGGTCTCGCTCGCCTCGACGTTGCCCACCGGACAGACCGCGCGGCACAGCTTCGGGCAGTAGACGCACTTCTCGAGCTCGGACTCTCGGGCGGCGAGCAGCGGCAGCTTCAGTCGGCTCTTCATGGCACGGCGGCTTCGCGGGCGGGCGCTCGAGCCCGACGCGTGGTGGCGACGACGGGCGCACGGCGCGCCAGGGCCGCGCCCGAGCTCGGCGCTCGCTGCGGCAGACTTAGCGTGAATGTGCTGCCGCGGGGCGAGGTTTCGAGCTCCACGCCGCCACCGTGCTCCTCGGCGATCGCCTTGACGATCGACAGGCCGAGACCGGTGCCGTTGCGCTTGCCCACGGTGACGAAGGGCTCGAACATCCGCGCGCGCACCGAGCGCGGCACGCCCGGTCCGGTGTCGCGGACCCACAGGCGGAGCGCCGCGGCGTCGCGCTCGGCACCCAGGGTGAGCGTGCCGCCTCGGGGCATGGCGTCGATGGCGTTGCGCACCAGGTTGTCGAGGGCGCGCTCGATCTTGGCGCGGTCGAAGAGCGCCGCGCCCCGGTCCGCGACGTCGAGCACGAGCTCGATGCGGTGCGCCGCGAGCTCGGGGCGGATGCGCTCGGCGTAGGCCGCGAGCAGCTCGGGCACGACCACGTGGCGCACGATGACGCTCTTCTCGCCGCGCGCGTAGGCGAGCAGGTCGCGCTGCATGGCGCCGATGAGCTCGAACTGCTCGTCCACCGTGCGCCCGAGCAGCGCGCGCGCGCTCGGATCGGCGGCCGCGGCGATGAGCTCGGTGTAGCCACGGATCACGGTGAGCGGGGTCGTCAGGTCGTGCAGCACCGAGGAGAGCAGCTGCCCGATCGCGCCGAGGCGCTCGCTGCGCTCCCGCTCGGCGCGCGCCCGGAACAGGCGCCGCTAGGTCGCGACGGTGGCCGCGATGAGCCGGAGCAGGGCCGCGTCCTCGGCGGCGAAGGGCCCGCAGGCCGTCGCGCGATTGTAGAGTACGATGGCCCCCACCGACGCGCTCGGCTCCGTGGCGGCGGCGCCCGCGTCGCGCGTGGACTCGCTGGCGCCGGCGAGGGCGGCGGCCATGGCGCAGCGCAGCGGGCGGCCGAGCGCCTCGCGCACGCGCCGCGGCTCGCGCGGCCGCGACACGAGGCGCATCGCGTCGCCCGACTGCATGACCTCGCCGGCGATTCCCTCGCCGGGCCGCAGGGGTAGCTCGCGCACCGCGCCCGGCTCGGCCGAGCTCACGACGAACAGCGTGACCCGCCCGGCCGTCGTCTCGACGGCCCGGGCCGCGCCCTCGGCCTCGCAGGCGCGCGCGGCGCAGCCGAGGGCGTTCTCGGCGAGCTCGCGCCAGGTCGTCGCGCGATTCATGGCCGTCTCGAGCTCGAGCAGCAGCGACAGCTGATGCAGGCTCCGCTCGAGGCGCTGGTGCGTCCCGGCGAGCTCGCGGTTGCGAAGGACGAGCTCGGCGATGAGCTCCGCCTGGTCGAGCGACAGCGCCGCCTGCGCCGCGAGCGCGGACAGGAGCTCGGTGTCGCGCGGGGTGAAGGACACGACGCCCCCGCGCACGCCGCGCTTGTTGAGCACCTGCAGCACCCCCACCGTCCGCCCCAGGTGGTTCTTGAGCGGAGCCGCGAGCATGGAACGAGTGCGATAGCCGCTCGTGCGGTCCCAGCGCGGGTCGAAGCGCGGGTCGCGCTGCGCGTCGCGCACGCGCACCGGCCGGCCGGTGCGCGCCACGTGGCCGGCGATGCCCTCGCCGAGCCCGAGCGTGATGGTCCGCAGGCGGCCCCCGGTCAGCATCCGCGACACGAGCCGGTCGCCGTCGACGAGGTACAGTGTCGCGCGATCGGCCTCGAGAACCTCGGTGGTGCGCGTCAGGATGAGGCGCAGGAGCACGTCGAGGTCGCCGACCCTGCCGAGCGCGGAGCCCACCTCCCGCAGCGCCTCGCCGATGCGCTCGGCGCGCTCCAGCGCCGAGCGGCGCTCCGGCGACCCGCGCCGCCCACCGCGACCGGGCGCGGTGAGCCCGGCCGCCGTCGCGCGGTTGGCGCGGCGTGGGCCGAGACGGGCGCCGGAGTCACGGACCGCCACGTGTCCACGCTACCACAGGGGCCCGGAGCACGGCGCGCGTGCGCCGGGGGCCGCGGTCACTTGCCGCGCCGGACGGGCGGGCGGCGTGGGGGCTTGTCGCTTTCGAGCTCGAGCTTGTTGCCCTCCTTCACCCAGCCCGGCTGCTGCAGCCCCACCCAGCCGTGCTGGTACTGGAGCTTCACCTCGCCGCGATCGGCGCCCGTGCGGACCTCGTAGCTCACCGCGGCCGGGCTCAGGCCCGCATCGGGGCGCTCGAGCTCGGCGACCGGCCCGCGCATGTGGGCCAGCAAGATCGCGTAACCACCGCAGATCTTGAAGGCCGCCACCTCGCGGAACGGCTTGGAGTTGCGCTGCACCCCGCTCCAGCGCGCGAGGACCAGCTCCTCGTTCGCGACGGGGTGCCAGTAGTAGACGTTGTCGAAGCGCAGCGTGTAGCCCGAGACCGTGCGGTGGTCGGGCGGCATCGCGGCGAGCAGCGAAGCCTCGAAGGCCTGGTCGATGCCCGGGGCCGCCTCGAGCGTGTCGCGCTTGCGCGGCTCGAGCGCCACCTCGGCCGGGCTCTGGGGTCCGGAGCAGCAGCGGAACCCGACGTCCGGGTGGCCCTGCGCGGCCGCGCGCGGCTGGCCGTAGGCGCAGCGCAGCTCGAGAGGCGACACCTTCTCGAAGGAGCTCCCCCGTACGGTGGCCGCTCCGCCGCTCGTCCCGCGCCCCCACATCGACGAGGTCCACTCGAAGGCGAGACCGTGGAGGTCCGACACGCCGAAGGCGCTCCGGCAGTCCGAGCGCTTGCCGGCGATGAGGTTCGGCTCGCCCTTGCACTTGTCCTTGGGAGGCACGGCGCCGGTCTCGTAGGCCGTGCTGTCCGGCCCCTTGCAGGCGCGCTCCCACTCGAGCTCGGTGCACAGCCGCGCGCCGCGCGCCTGGCACAGGGTCGCCGCCTCGTCGCGGCTCGTGCCGACCTTCGCGGCGCGCCCCGGCTCGTTGGGGTACGGGTACACGTCGATCTCGAAGGCCCCGAGCTCGACCTTCTCGCCGGCGAGCTCTTCGGGCGTGATGCGCGGGACGGCGCCGCACTTGTTGCCGGCCACGAAGCTGCCGCCCGGCACGGTCCGGGTCGGGCCGCGCTCGCTGCCGGCGGACGCCGAGGCACTCGGCGCAGCCGATGCGGACGGGGCGGCGCTCGCCGTGCTCGCGGTCGCGGTCGCCGAAGCGGTGGCCGTCGGCGCGGTCGGTGCCGACGCGCTCGCCGCCGGGGCGCTCGCCACGGGGGCGGTCGTCGTGGCGGCGCCCTCGCCGCCCTTGTCGCAGCCGCTCAGGGGTCCGAGCCACGCCAGCGCCGCGGCCGGCGCGACCGCGCGGAGCACGCGCACCGCCGCGGCCCCGCCACCGCGCGGGCCCGAGCCCACCCCATCGCCCTCGACCACGCGCCTTCGGTCCCGCGAGCGCCACATGGCCCGACGCTGTCACCGCCAGCGGGCGCTCGCAAGCGGCCCCGCCGACCGGGCGGGCAGGCTCGGTCGCTCCGTCCGGGCGCCCACCGGGTTGCCGCTGCGGCACGCACGGACTACAACGGGGCGTCTCGCATGGGCCTCAAACAGATCCAGATCCGCGTGCGCGGGCGCGTCCAGGGCGTGTACTTCCGCGCTTCGGCCCAGCGCGAGGCTCGACGACTCGGCCTGACCGGCTGGGTGCGCAACCGCCCGGACCAGTCGGTCGAGATCCTGGCGGAGGGCGAGGAGGCCGGCATCAAGGACCTCATCGCATGGGCCCACCACGGGCCGAGCGCCGCCCGCGTCGAGGGCGTCGACGTCAAGTGGCGCAGCTTCGCCGGCGAGCTCTTCGATTTCCGCATCTTGGAGTGACGCGCCGTGGCGGGGCGCGACCCGCCCGAGCTCCGCGCGACCCGCATCCCGGGAAGGCGCCCGTCCCGCCGACCGTTCGTCGAGCACGCCATGGCCCCTCGGAGCCGCATGATCCGCCGCACCCAGGCTGCCGAGTCGGTCGCTCGTCGCGGCGCGGGGTCCTGCCGCCCGCCGCGCGCCCGCGCTGGCTGGCTCCGCGCCGCGGCCGTGGCGCTCGGTCTCTCGGCCGGCCTCGCGCTCCCGGCGCGCGCGTGGGCCCAGCCCGCCGCGAGCACGCGCCCCGAGCCGAGCGCGAGCGTCCCGGGCGAGCTGCCCCTCGCCCCGCTGCCGAAGCTCGCCGACGTCAAGCTCCCCCCGGCGTCGCCGGGTGCCGTCCAGAGCCTCGACGCGCGCCTGTCGCAGCTCGTCGGCACGAAGGCGAGCGACCCGGTCGAGGCGAAGCTCGATCTCGGTTTCCTCACCGCCGACCCCGACCCGGCCCTCGTGTCGGCGATCGCCGCGCGGCTCGAGGAGATGCGCGAGCGCTTCGACGGCAAGAAGGCGGTCGATGTGCTGCGCGAGGCGCGCGAGCTCGGCAAGAGGGCGCTGAAGAAGCACAAGCGCAAGGGCAGCGACGACGAAGAGGGCGACTGGCTCCAGTTCCTGCTCGCGCTCGGCAAGCGCGACAGCGAGGTCTGGCAGGGCAGCGTCGAGCTCTACGGCATGCTGCGCGTGCTCGAGGCGGTGGGCACCACGCCCGCCGCGCGCCTCATGATCGAGACCTTCAGCTACTTCGGCGAGCTCGTGCGCATCGATCTGCAGCGTGCCTTCGCGCGGCTGAAGGACCGCGCGGTCCCGGCGCTCATCGAGGCAAAGCAGCACGACGCAAAGAAGGTGTCGCGCTGGGCTCGGCAAGAGCTCGACGCCCTCGGCCGAGCGATCCCCGGCGAGGCGGTGCAGACCACCGACCCCGAGGTGCTCGCCGACGTGCTGCGCGCCTTCGGGCGGGTGCGCGACGTGGAGGCGCTCGGGCCGATCTTGAGCTTCTGCAACAGCGAGCGCATCGCGCTGCGCCAGGCGGCGCGCGAGGCCGTGAGCGCGGTCGGCAAGCCCGCGGAGTGGGAGCTCGAGAGCGCCTACGAGTCGCTCACCGGGCAGAAGGCTCCGAAGGACTGGACCTGGGATCGGACGGCGCGCGAGCTGTTCCGCCTCTACGACAAGAGCCGGCTCGACCACGTCTACAAGCTCATGGACGAGGGCGTCGCGGCGCAGGGCGCGGAGCGCTGGGCGGACGCCGTCGCGGCCTTCGACAAGGTGCTCGCGTTCCTGCCGCTGTTCGAGCGGCGCGCCGAGATGGCGCCGGCGTACCACGGTCGCGCCGAGCAGCTGCTCCTGGAGGACAAGCGGGCCGAGGCGCTCGAGCTCTACCGCAAGGGGCTGCGCCTTTCGCCAGCGGGCGCGCAGGCGCCGAGGACCGAGGCGCGCATCGCGTTCCTCGAGGCCAAGGCGCTCGCCGAGGCCGGCACGCCGGACGTGGCGCTCCTGCGGCGCGCCCTCGAGCTCGATCCCGACTACGCGCCGCCGAGGGCACTGCTCGCCTCGCTCGACGAGAAGACCGTCGCGCGCGAAGAGCGCTCCCTGCGCACGCTCTACGCGCTCGGTGTCGGCCTGACCGCGCTCGTGGCGCTCGTCCTGCTCG
>JACRDA010000205.1 GCA_016212965.1 Myxococcales bacterium | reverse complement strand
GGCGACAGGAACGAACCGAGCAGATAGCCGTGCGCGCAGTGCAGCTCGACGAGGTCGAAGCCCGCCTCGTCGGCCAGGCGCGTCGCGCGCACGAAGGCCTCGCGCACGACGTCCATGTCGATGCGGCCCATCGCCTTCGGCACCTGGCCGTGCCGCAGGTAGGGCAGCGGCGAGGGCGCGAGCAGCGGCCAGTTGCCGCGCGGCAGGCGCTCGTCCATCTGCTCCCACATGCGCTGCGTCGAGCCCTTGCGGCCCGCGTGCGCGAGCTGCACGCCGATCTTGGCGCGCGTGTTCTTGTGCACGAAGTCGGTCACGCGCCGGTAGGCGGCGGCGTGCCCGAGCGCGTAGAGGCCCGCGCAGCCCGGCGTGATGCGGCCCTCGGGCGACACGTCGGTCATCTCGGTCATGACCAGGCCCGCACCTCCGACGGCGCGACTGCCGAGGTGCACGAGGTGCCAGTCGCCGATCTCGCCGTCCTCGGCCGAGTACTGGCACATGGGCGACACGACGACGCGGTTCTCGAGCACGAGCTCGCGCAACCGGAACGGCGTGAACATCGGGGGCACCGTCTTGCCGACCGCGACGCCCGTCTGATCCTGCGCGCGCGCCGCGAAGCGCGAGTCCACGTGGCGGACGAGCTCCGGGTCGCGGAGCTTCAGGCTCTCGTGCGTCACGCGCAGGCTGCGCGTCAGCAGGCTGAAGGTGAACTCGAGCGGCTCGAGCTCGAAGTAGCGCTCGCAGTGCTCGAACCACTCGAGGCTGGACTGCGCGGCGCGCTGCAGGCTCTCGACCTCGGGGCGGCGCGCGCGCTCGTAGCGCGCGAGGGCGCTCGGGACGTCGGGCGCGGCGCCGAGCGCGTCCGCGAGCGCGATGGCGTCCTCCATGGCGAGCTTCGTGCCCGAGCCGACCGAGAAGTGAGCCGTGTGCGCGGCGTCGCCGAGCAGGACCACGTTGCCCGCGTGCCACCGCCCGCAGCGCACGGTCGGAAAGCGCCGCCAGATCGAGCGGTTCTTCAAGAGCTTGTGGCCCTCGAGACGCGCGGCGAAGAGCCGCTCGCAGTAGGCGACGGTCGCGTCCTCGTCGCGCTCGTCGAGCCCCGCGCGCCGGAAGGTCTCCTCGGTACACTCGACGATGAAGGTCGAGTGCCCGGGCTCGTAGCCGTAGGCGTGCACGCGGAAGAAGCCGTGCTCGCTCGGCTCGAAGTAGAAGCTGAACGCCTCGAAAGGCCGCGTCGTGCCGAGCCAGGTGAAGCGGTTCGGGCGCTCGTCGACCACGGGCTCGAGGTCGGCGGCGAGCGCCGTCCGTACGCCGCTCGCGACGCCGTCGGCCCCGACGACGAGGTCGCACTCGCGCGCCAGCGCCGCGACGTCGGTCACCTCCTCGCCGAACACGAGCTCGACCCCGAGCTCGCGCGCCCGCGCCTGCAGGATGGAGAGCAGCTTGTGGCGCGACATGCCCGCGAAGCCGTGGCCCTGCGAGCGCACGATCTCGCTCCGGTAGTGGACATCGATGGCGTCCCAGTGCCAGAAGCTCCGCGTGATGGCCTCGTGACTCACCGGGTCGGCCGCGCACAGGCCGGCCAGCGTCGCGTCCGAGAACACGACCCCGAAGCCGAAGGTGTCGTCGGGCCGGTTGCGCTCGAGGACGCGCACCCCCGAGGCCGGGTCGCGCAGCTTGAGCAGGATGCCGAGGTAGAGCCCCGCCGGGCCCCCGCCGATGCAGGTCGTCTTCATGGCTCCCCCTCAGTCGCCGATCGTCCGAGCGCGCGCAACCGCTCCGCCACTTCCCCCCGAGATTCCTCGTGAGCCGCTCAGCCGCCGAGGCGCCGCAGGGCCTCGCGCCCGGGCGGCGACAGCACGCCCGCGATGGCGAGCGCGAGCACGACGGCGATGATCGTGATCCACAGGTAGCGCCGGAACCGCGCGCGCGCAGCGCGGGTGCGGGGCGGACGGCGCGGTCGCGGGTCGGCGACCGTCTCCGGGGCGCCGGCGTCGTCGTCGAGGGTGTCGGGCACCGAGCGGCCGGTGGTGCGGAAGCGGAGGCGCGTACGGCCCACGCGGAACACGTCGCCGTCCGCGAGGAAGTGGTGCTGCACGCTGCGCTCGCCGAGCCAGATGCCATTCTCGCTGCGGCACTCGACGAGCAGGAAGCCCTTGGCCGTGTGGACCAGGAGCGCGTGCTCCCGCGACACCTTGGGGTCGTCGAGCACGATGTCGGCGTCGTCCGAGCGGCCGATGAGCACCTTCTCGGCGTGGACGGCGAAGGTGAGCAGGGCGCGCCCGTCGTCGGCGCTCACGATGGAGAGGCCGCAGCGCGCGCCCGCATCGAGCGTCTCGACGGTCGTGACCGCGGGCTGGCGCGGGGGCTCGGCCCCCACCTTGCGGACGGCCGAGCGGTCGCCGGGCTCGCGCACCTCGGACGGCTCGTCGGCCGACTCGCCCAGGCGGGGCAGCGACCGCTTGCCGCCTTCGACGCGCGTGCGGGCCGCCTCGCGCGCCCGTCGCTCCTCGGGCGAGCGCTCCGGCCGGCGCGGCCGCGGCAACGGCGTCGGCGCGGGCCCCGGATCGACCGCGAGGGGCGCCTCGAGCGGCGTCCCGCACGTCGAGCAGGCCCCCTGCCCCGGTCCGGGCTCGCCGCAGCGCGGACAGTGCTTGTTCTCGTCGTGCGCCACCCTTGTCCGAGATCTACACCAAAGCCGAGCGTCGCGCCGGTCCTGCCGTGGTACGCCGCGGACCGACATGCGCCGCCAGCACCTCGAGCGCGCCCTGCGCCTCGCGCTCTCGCTCGCCCTCGGCGGTCTGCTCGCGTGGGTGCTGACGCACGGCGGCCTGCCCATGCTGCCGGGCGGGGGCGCGTTCGCCGCCGTGCGCCCGTGGACGGTCGTCGTGTACGCGCTGTCGCTCGCGCTCATGCACTACCTGCGCGCGGTGCGCTGGCGGCACCTCCTGCGCCCGATCGCTCCCGTCCCGACGCGGCGCGTGGTCGCGACCGCCTTCATCGGCTTCGCCGCCATCCTGTTCCTGCCGCTCCGCATGGGCGAGGTCGTGCGGCCGCTGCTGCTCGGGCGGCGCGGGCCGGTGCGCGCGTGGCAGGCCGCCGGCACGGTCGCGGCCGAGCGCGTCATCGACGCTCTGGCGCTCGCGCTCGTGCTCCTCTTCGCGGTCGAGCTCACGCCGCACCTCGAGCCCCTGCCCGATCACGTGGGCGAGCTCGCGCTCCCGGTCGCGGCCGTGCCCGCGACGGCGCGCGTGGCGGTGGGCGTGTTCGCATCCGTGCTCGTCGCGATGGTGATCTTCTACGTGACCCGCGCGCGCTCCGAGCGGCTCGTGCGCCGCGTCTTCGGCGTCGTCTCGCCGCGGCTCGGCGAGCGGCTCGCGAGCGTCGTGGCGCGCCTCGCCGAGGGCATCGCCTTTCTGCCGCAGCGCCGCCACCTCGTGCCGTTCCTCGTCGAGACGGCCGCCTACTGGCTCGTCAACGCGCTCGGCCTGTGGCTGCTCGCCTGGGGCACGGGCCTCGACGCCGTGGGTCCGGGCGAGGCGTGCACCATCATGGGCGTGCTCGGCATCGGCATTCTCCTGCCCGCCGGGCCGGCCTTCGTCGGCGCCTTCCAGCTCGCGGTCTACCTCGCGCTCGCCATGTACCTGCCCCCGGACGAGGTCCCCGCGCGCGGCGCCGCCTTCGTGTTCCTCGCCTACGGCTGCCAGCTCGCCCAGCACGCCGTCGGCGCCGCCATCGGCTACGCCCTCGACCGCGCAGATGCGCGCGGTGGTGCGCTGAGAATCAACGAGCTCGGCGCGGGCGCCGAGCCGCCCGGTTTGCCAAGGCAGTGACTCGGGGGCGAGTGACCGCGCCGCCGCGCGAGAGCGGAGGATGAACAGGAGACAGGAAGGCGCGAAGGAGAGGGGCCCCAGGGGCTGCCTCTGCGTCGTCCGAGACGCATGGGCGCTCACCCTGGCTCAGAGCCGGGCCAGTTGCATCGCCTTCGCGTGCGCGTGCTCTCGGCCCTGTCTCCTACGAACACAGTGTCGTAGGTGCCCGTGATCACCTGAGAGATCCCCGCGATTCCTGTTGGATTTCCCAGAGGATTCACAAGAAGAACAGAAGGGCAGAAGGCGGCGCTGGGGACAGCGCCGCGGGGACGGCGCGCTTGGCTTCTGGTCCTCTGGTCTTCTGGTCTTCTGGTCTTCTTGTGACCCCTGCTCCTGCCTGCGGGGCCGAGTTTTCACTTGCTCGTGGCGGCGGCCGCCCGCCCTAGCGCCTTCTTCCTGTTGCCTCCTTCTGGCAGCGGCTAACGGGCTCAGCGAACGCACCACCGTGCTCTTCACCTTCCGCGTACTCCGTGTCTCTGCGTCTCCGTGGTTGCCTCATTCTTGGCCCGCCCGCCGCGGGTGCCCTACGCAGGGCCATGGCCCGTCGCTGCGCCGCGTTCCTCCTCGCCTCGGCCGCGCTCTTTTCCGCGCCCGCGGCCGAGGCGCGGAGCACGCAGGACTCGCCGTACACCTACGAGCAGACCTTCGGCACGACGCTCCGCCTGCTCACCGTCGACCTCGGCTACAAGGTCACCGAGAAGGACGCCGAGTGGGGCTATCTCCTCTTCGAGTACGACGACCCGACCGGCAGCAAGCAGAAGCCGCGGGGGTCGTTCGAGCTCGTGCGCGCCGACGGCAACGTGCGCGTCGTCGTGCAGATTCCGGCCGTGCCGAGCTACCACGAGCAGCTCCTGCTCGATAAGCTGAAGAGGAAGCTCGAGGCGGACCACGGCACGCCCCCGAAGCGCGAGAAACCGCCGAAGAAGCCCAAGGACGGCGACAAGGACAAGCCGGACGGCGACAAGGGCAAGCCGGACGGCGACAAGCCGAAGGACGGCGCGCCCGCGGAGCCGCCGAAGGCGTAGGAGCCGCTGGTCGTGCACGGACCCGGGGGCTACCCTGTCGGGCAATGGCCGAGGCTGCCGCAGCGCGCGCGATGACCGCCGCCGAGTACCTCGCGTGGGAGCGCGCCGAGGTCGGCAAGCACGAGTACCATCGCGGTGCCGTCTTCGCGATGGCGGGCGGCAGCCCGCGGCACAACTACCTGTCGAACGCCATCGGCGCGGAGCTCCGCGCGGCCCTCCGCGGTGCGGGGTGCCACGCGTTCTCGTCGGACCAGCGCATCTCGGCCGAGGCGGGCGAGCGCTACGTGTACGCGGACGCCGTGGCCGTGTGCGGCGCCGTGCGGACCGAGCCCGGCCACGGCGACGTGCTCGCGAACCCCACGATCGTCGTCGAGGTGCTGTCGCAGAGCACCGAGGCCTACGACCGCGGCGAGAAGTGGCAAGCCTACCAGCGCCTCGCGTCGCTCACGGACTACATCCTCGTCGCGCAGGGCGCCGCGCGTATCGAGCACTACCGCCGCGACGGCAACGCCTGGCGCTATCGCGAGCTCGGCCCGGGCGACAGGCTCGAGCTGTCGAACGGCGCCGTCCTCGCGGTCGACGCCGTCTACGAGGGCGCGTTCGAGCTCGAGGCCGGTTGAGCTCGCGGGCGCGGACCCGTCAGCGCTTCTCGAGCTCCGCGACCGCGCGGCCGAGCTCGCGCACGATCTCGTGCTCCCAGTCCGTGGCGAGCGCGGCGTGCGCCGCGCGGTAGTACCAGAGCACCTCGTCGCGGCCCGCGCGAAAGCGCGACCACACCACCGGGCCGACGCTCGGCCGATCGAGGTCGCGCACCGTGGCGAGCGCGTTGTGGAGCTTGTCGGCCGCGATGACGAGCTTGGCGCGGGCGGGCAAGCCGGCGAGCTTCGCGAGGTGCGCCTCCTTGCGCGGGCGCCACGGCGGCTTCGGGTGCTCGGTCGTGTCGGTGCAGTGCTCGACGAGCTCCGCCACACCCGCGCCGAAGGTGGCGGCGATCTCCTCGGCGCTCACCTGGCAGTCCTCCATCACGTCGTGGAGCAGCGCCGCGACGGCCTGCTCCTCGTCGCCGCCGAACTCGCCCACGATGGACGCGACCGCGAGCGGGTGCGTGATGTAGGGCGCGCCGTTGCCCTTGCGCACCTGTCCCGCATGGCGCGCCGCCGCGAAGCGGAGCGCCTCCTCGAAACGTGCGCCCCAGGCGCGGTCATGCGTGCCGGTCACGGTGGTCGGGCTCCTGGCTCGGGGTCTCGATAGCACCCGCCCGCGGGTCGCGCCTCTTGCCGTCTTCGCGCGCCCGCGGCGCCACGAGCGGGCGCCGGGCGAGCTCGGCCGCCGAGACGGCGCGCTGCTCGACGCGCCGCCCGGCGTGGCTCCGGTAGCAGAGGTACGCGCCGCTCGCGAGGCGCGCCTTGACGAGCGCGCCGGTCTCGGCGTCGCAGAGGCCGAGCGGCGAGACGGGGCCCGCGTCGGCGAGCGCGACGGCGACCCGGGCGCGCGTGCCGTCGTCGAGCACGGTCTCGCCCGCGAGGCGCGGGTCGTCGTCGAGCAGCACCTGCGCCCCCTCCTCGTGACGACCGTAGGAGTTGTCGCCGAAGACCACCTCGAAGCCGGCGCCGTCGCGCAGCACGGCCGGGCAGTCGCCCGAGGGCGTGTGGCCGAGCACGAGGCGCGTGACGCCGCTCGCGCCGAGGCCCGCGACGACCGCGGCGTCCGGCAAGAGCGGGTTGTCCTCGCGGTCGCTCGGGCGGGCGTAGACGACGCTCCCGGGGTTGTCGCGGTGGCCTGGCAGCGGTGCCTGGTAGACGATGAGCGGCTCGTAGCTCGCGCGCCCGGAGGGCTCGCGCGCGCGCGCGCGGAAGCTCGCGACCTGGGCCCGGTAGAACGCCTCGAGCGCAGCTACCCAGGCGTCGACGTCGCGCAGCCGCTCGCTCGCGCCGGGCACGGCGCCGAAGGCCTCCGGTCCGATGCCGCCGTGCACGAACAGGTTCTCGCCGTGCCGGTACGCGAGCCGACACACCCCGAGGTAGGCGGTCATGAGGCCGTCGGGCGCGAAGTCCTCGAGGATGCTCGCCACGACCGCCTCGTCGTCGGCGGCCGCGCCCGAGGCGGCGAGCTCGGTCGCGCGGTGGTCGGCCGCGGCCCGCGCCCCCATCGTGTGCGCGAACAGCCAGCGCAGGAGCGCGCCCCGGGGCCCGCTCCGGAGCTCGGGCGGCGTCCGCTCGGGCGGCTCGCCTCCGAGCTCGCGCACCAGGCGCATCTTGTTGATGTCGCGGTTGCCCGCGAGGAGCACGACTCGCTCCGGCATGCGGCGCGCGGCCTCGAGGAAGGTCGCGACGATGCGCCGCCCCGAGGGGCCGCGGTCGATGGCGTCGCCGCCGAAGACGAACACCGCCCCCTCGGCCACGGACAGGCGCCCCTCGGCGTCGAGCGACACGTAGGGATTGTCGCGACAGAAGCCCTCGAGCTTGTGCCACTGACCCTCGACGTCGGTGAGGTACGCGATCGCGGACATGGGCGCTCTGCTCGGTGTATCGTATCCGCTCGTCACGCTCGACGCCTTTCTCTCCGGGGGACTCGCATGCACCGCTTCGTCTGGCTCGCGGCGCTCGCCGCGCTCTCTGCTTCGTGCCTCCTCTTTGCACCGCCGACCGCCGGCACCGGCAGCCCAACCACGCAGCCCACCGCGGGCGCCGGCGCGGGCACGAGCGCCGGCACCGCGTCCGTCGCCACGACCGACGGCGACGCGTGCAGCGGCCTCTGCGCCAAGTACCTCGCCTGCTACACGGTCGAGGACGAGGGCCTGCTCGGGGCGTGCGTCGGATGGTGCCGCACGTTGCCGCAAGATCCCGAGGCCGCCGCGCGCCTGCAGGCCCTCGGGTGTACCGAGTACACCGCGGTCGTCGAGGGCCGCGCGCAGGCGCCTGCCGGGCCGAGCGCGGTCGCGCCGCAGCCGCAGGGTGCCGGAGGTCCGGCGGCGCTCGCGGGCGTGTGGGTGGGCGAGGAGAGCTCGCTCGATCCGGGTCTCTACCTGCGCATGACCCAGTATCTCACGCTCTACCCCGACGGCGGCGTCAGCTGGAGCAAGGACGAGGGCGGTGCGTCGCGGACGCGCGTGAGCGAGACCTTCGTGCAGTTCCGCTCCTGGCGCGAGGGCTCGCCGCCCCCGACGCGCATCCACGGTCACTGGCAGAGCGACGGCGCGAGCATCACCGTGCAATGGGACGTGTGGAACAACCGCCGCTCGAGTGGCCGCGTCCAGGGCAACGGCTTCTCGCTCTCGGGCATGGGCATCCTCGAGGAGGGCTCGACCCTCACCTTCACGCGCCAGGAGTAGCGGCGCTGCGCGCGAGGCTCCGGGCTCCAGGGCTCCAGGCTGCAGGTGTCCGCCCGAGAAGACCGCCGGACGCAGATTCTGGCCGTAGCCCGTAGCCTGGCGCCAGAAGCCTGATTTCAGGCCTGGCGCTTCACGTACTCGAAGTCGATCGGCATGCCCTTGATGCCCTTCGCGGGCGGCGCGATCCAGTGGGCCATCTTGCCGGGCTCGTAGATCGGCGTCTGCATCAGGCTCCTCACGAAGGCCTCGTCGGCCTCGGTCGGGAGCCACTCGCCCGAGCGCCGCTCCCACTCCTCGCGCGTCACGGGCCGCCCCTCGGGGTCGAAGTGGTGCCCGGCGTAGATGCCGCCCGCGCGGTGGAAGCGCGTGCTCGGCAGGCGCAGCCGGAACGACTGGCCCGCCTTCTCGAGGATCTTGTTCCAGCGGTCGAGCCCGCGCTGCGAGTCCTCGACGTACTCGCCGCGCAGCACCTCGTTCATCGCGTTGCGGAGCGCGACGTCCTGCTTGACGAGCTCGAGCCCCTGGCCCGGCACGTCGAGCGTGAGCGACTGCTCGAGCGCCATGTGGTCGGGGTAGCGATCCTCGTGCGCGCGGCCCTTGAGGCCCGCGGCGAAGTAGCTCGCCGCGTTGCTCGAGATCTCCCCGCCGAAGAGGTCGAGCGACACCGAGTACCAGAGGTTCACGTACTTCTGGATGGTCGGCAGATCGATGCCGCCCTCGGCGCGCGCGTCCTCGCTCGGGTTCTTGCGCATGAGCTCACAGGTGCGCTCGAGGATGCGGCCCACGCCCGTCTCGCCGACGAACATGTGGTGGGCCTCCTCGGTGAGCATGAATTTCGTCGTGCGCGCGAGCGGGTCGAAGCCGCTCTCCGACAGCGCGAGCAGCTGGTACTTGCCGTCGCGGTCGGTGAAGTACGTGAACATGTAGAACGAGAGCCAGTGGTTGCACGGCTCGTTGAAGGCGCCGAGGATGCGCGGCTTGTCGGAGTTGCCGCTGCGGCGCTCGAGCAGGCCCTCGGCCTCCTCGCGCCCGTCCTTGCCGAAGTGGGCGTGGAGCAGGTAGACCATGGCCCACAGGTGGCGCCCCTCCTCCACGTTCACTTGGAAGAGGTTGCGAAGATCGTAGGCGCTCGGACACACGAGCCCGAGGCGGCGCTGCTGCTCGACGCTGGCGGGCTCGGTGTCGCCCTGCGTGACGATGAGGCGGCGCAGGGCGTTGCGGTGCTCGCCCGGGACGGTCTGCCACACGGGCTCGCCCATGAGGTCGCCGAACCCGATGCGCCGATCGCTCACCCGATCGGTGAGGAAGATGCCCCAGCGGTAGTCGGGCATCTTCGTGTAGTCGAAATGCGCCCAGCCGTCGGTGTCGACGCTCACGGCCGTGCGCAGGTAGACGAGATCTTCCTGGAAGCCCTCGGGCCCCATCTCGCGCCACCAGTCGAGGAAGCGCGGCTGCCAGGCCTCGAGCGCCCGGCCGAGCTTGCGGTCGGAGGCGAGGTCGACGTTGTTCGGGATCTTCTCGCTGTTGATGACTGCGCTCACGTGCGCCTCCAGTCGAACTCGGGCCGCTCCGGGCGGCCGTACATGGTGAGGGCCCCGCGCGGGCCGGTGGCGTTCGGCCGCTGGAAGATCCAGTTCTGCCAGGCCGACAGGCGGGCGAAGATCTTGGTCTCCATCGTCTCTGGACCCGCGAAGCGCAGGTTCGCCTCCATGCCCGTCAAGGCGTCGGGCGAGAGGCTGGCGCGCTCCTCGATGGCGATGCGCACGTCGTCCTCCCAGTCGATGTCGTCGGGCGTGAAGGTGACGAGGCCGCGCTCGGCCGCGCCCGCGGCGTCGAGGAGCTCCGTCTCGCCCGCGAGCGCCGCGACCCGCGCCGGCGTCGCGAGAAAGCGCGTCTCGAGGCGCGTCAGCCCGTTGGCCATGCGGAGCGGCCCGAAGTTCGCGGGCGACAGGCCGATGCGCGGCCCGCCCTCGGCGTCGAGCATGTAGCTGCGGTCGGCGAGGAGCGCGACCTCGAACAGGCTCCCGGCGAAGCACGAGCCGGGCTCGAGGGTCGCGAAGATGCTGCGCGCCGAGAGCTCGAAGCGCTTGAGCACGCGCGCCATGTGGAGCACGACCTCGCGCGCGAGCCAGTCGGTCTCGGCGAGCGCGAGGAGCGCGCGGTCGTGGGCGCGCACGCGCTCCGGATCGCCCACCGTGCGGACGACGATGAGCCCGACCTCGGGGAAGTTGAAGCGCAGATCGAGCAGGGCCGCGTCGAGCTCGCGGAAGAGCGCGAAGGCCCAGTTGTCGACGCCGCGCTCGCGGAAGGCCGCGGGGCTCGGCGCGGGCTCGTCCGAGGGGCCGCGCAGCGTGAGCTCGGCGACGCGCTTGTGCCGGTCGACGACGACCGAGACGTGGCGGTACTCGGCCGAGCTCTTGCCGCCCTCGTCGCGGCGCTCGACCGCGACGGGCGGCAGCTTCACGCCGGGGCCCTCCTTGCCCGGGAGCGCCTCGGCCAGGGCGAGCGCGCGCTTCTTCACCTCGTCGTCGAAGCGGCTCTTCGGGAACACCTCGTCGACGAGGCCCCAGTCCTTGGCGCGCTTGCCGCGCACGCCCTCGGCGAGGGTCGAGAACACGTCGGCGAGGTCGCGCCGCACCTTGCGCTTGTCGACGAGGCGCGTGAGCCCACCCGTACCGGGCAGGACCGCGAGCAGCGGCGTCTCGGGGAAGGAGACGGCGCTCGAGCCGTCGTCCTGGAGGTAGATCGCGTGGCACGCGAGCGCGAGCTCGTAGCCGCCGCCCGAGGCGACGCCGTTGAGGGCGGCGACGTAGCGCTGGCCGCTCCGGTCGCCCGCCTCCTCGAGCGCGAGCCGCGTCTCGTTCGTGAACTTGCAGAAGTTCACCTTGAAGTCGTGGCTCGAGCTGCCGAGCATGTAGATGTTGGCGCCGGCACAGAAGCAGCTCGGCACGGCGCTCGTCACGACCACGCACCGGACCTCGGGGTGCTCGAAGCGCAGGCGCGTGACGGCGTCGGCGAGCTCGATGTCGACGCCGAGGTCGTAGCTGTTCAGCTTGAGCGCGTACCCGGGCCGGAACGGCGCCGCGTCGTCGACCTTCATCGCGAGCCGCGCGAGCGGCCCCTCGGTCGTCAGCTGCCAGTGCCGGTAGCGGCTCGGCTCGGTGTCGAAGCGCACGATCGGGGCCGGCGTGTCCTTGTCACTCGCTGCCATGCGCCGATCCCGTACGCGAGCGCCGCGGCCCGGTCAAGCACTATATTGCTTGTCGCGTGTCAAGTTGCGCACTATGGTGCACGCCATGTCGAGCTCGAGCGAGGGCGCGCGCCCGCGCGCCGGGGCGCGCCGCCTCGACCCGGACGAGCCGGGTGCGGACGCCGCGGTCGAGCTCTGTCACAGACTCGGCGAGCGCATCCGCGCGCGGCGCACGGCGCGCGGCCTCACGCTCCGCGAGCTCGGCGCGCGCGCGGGGGTGAGCCAGCGCTTCCTGGTCTCGCTCGAGGCCGGGCGCGGCAACCCGTCGGTCGCCACGCTCGCTGCCGTCGCGCGCGCCCTCGGGGCGAGCGCGGCCGAGATGCTCGCGAGCGCCGAGCGCACGGAGCCCGCCGCCGGGTCGCGCCCGGTGCTCGCGCTGCTCGGCCTGCGCGGTGCCGGCAAGACCGCGGTCGGCAAGCGCGCGGCGCACGAGCTCGGCGTCGCCTTCGTCGAGCTCGACGCGCGCGTGGCGGAGCGGGCGGGCATGACGCTCGAGAGCCTGTTCGAGCTCCACGGGGTCGAGCACTACCGGCGCCTCGAGCGCGAGGAGCTCCGGCGCCTGCTCGCGGCGGGCGAGCGCGTCGTCGTGGCCACGGGCGGCGGCCTGCCGACCGACCCCGAGAGCTGGTCGCTGCTGCGGCGCGCAGCCGTCACGGTGTACCTGCGGGCCTCGGCCGAGGATCATTGGAACCGCGTCGTCGCGCAGGGCGACGCGCGCCCCATGCACGACCGCCGCGACGCGATGCACGAGCTGCGGGCCATCCTGCGCGCGCGCGGTCCGCTCTACGCCGAGGCCGAGCACACCGTCGACACGACGGCGCTCGGGCTCGAGGGGAGCGTCGCGGCCGTGGTGCGCATCGCCCGTAGCGAGGCCCGGCGAGCGCACGGGTAGGCCCTCGCGCGCCGGCTGCCGCTCGACTTTCGCCGTCCGAGCGGCGACACTCGGGCGTGCCCCGCGAAGAGCACTACCGCTGGACCACCCATGCCGAGGCCGCGCAAGAGGAAGGCCGGTACTGGAAGCAAGCCTCGATCGAGGAGCGCCTCTCGGCCGTCGAAGCGCTCCGCCGCGCGACTCCCGGCATCTACGTGGGACCTGCCGCGCGACTGGAGCGAGTTCATCGCTTCGTTGTGCTCGCGCCGCGTGCGGTTCCTCGTCGTCGGCGCGCACGCGCTCGCGGCCAACGGGCGCCCGCGCGCGACCCAGGATCTCGACCTCGTCGTGGAGCCGACGCTCGCGAACGCCCGGCGCCTCGGCGCGGCGCTCGCTGACTTCGGGTTTGCCGCGCTGGCGCAGGAGTGGCGCCGCTTCGCCGAGCCGGACCGGATGGCGACGCTCGGCCGCGTGCCGCTGCGCAGGTGTCGGCCCCGGAGCCGCCGAGCTGAACGCGCTTCGCGCGGGCGGGCCCCCTCTCACCCCTGCTCGAAGAGCACGCGGTGCAGCACGCCGACCGCGCGGCTCACGTCCTCGTCCTTCACGACGAGCGTGAGGTTGACGGCCCCGAAGGCGTGGCTGATGAGCTCGACGTTCACGCCCGCATCGGCGATGGCGCCGAGGATCACGGCGCCGAGACCGGGCCGCGCCGCGAGGTGCCGGCCGACCACGACGAGGATGGTGCGCCCCGGCAGGACGCGCACCTCGCCGAGGCTCGCGAGCTCGGCCGCCGCGCGCTCGAGCGGCTCCCGGTCGTGCGCCGTCAGCGACACCGAGACCTCGGAGGTGGCCACCACGTCGACCACGACGCCGTGCCGCGCGCACGCGTCGAACACGCGCCCGAGAAAGCCGAGCTCGCCGAACATGCGCGGCGCAGTGAGCGTGAGGACGAGCTGCCGCTCCTTGTAGGCGATGCTCGTCACGCCGCCGACGTCGTCGCCGGCCACCTCGCGTATGACCGTGCCGGCGTGCTCGGGCCGGTTCGTGTTGAGCACGCGCACCGGGATGCCCGCGGCCATCGCCGGCAGGAGCGTGGCGGGGTGCAGCACGCGGCTGCCGAAGTACGCGAGCTCGGCCGCCTCGTCGAAGCGCATGGTCGGGATGTTGCGTGCGCTCGGCACGAGCCTCGGGTCGGCGGTCATCACCCCGTCGGTGTCGCTCCAGATCTGGACCTCCTCGGCGCCGAGCGCCGCGCCGAGCAGGGTCGCGGTGAGGTCGCTGCCGTTGCGGCCCACCGTCGTGACGTCGCCGGCGGCCGTCCGGCCGATGAAGCCCGTGACCACGGGCACGCGGTCGGCGGGCAGCGCCTCGATGATCGCACGCGCCCGGGCCTCCCAGCCCGGTAGCGGGCGCGCGGCCCCGAACTCGGCGTCGGTGACGAAGCCGAGATCCCAGACGTCGTGGGCGTCGGCCGGCAGGCCTTCGCGCCGGAAGAGGTCGGCGATGACGCGCACGCTCCAGCGCTCGCCGAAGCTCGACACGAAGTCGAGGCTGCGGGGGCTGAGCTCGCGCACGAGGTAGATCCCGCGCAGCAGGTCCGTGAGCTCGGCCTCGAGCGGGGCAAGGAGCGCGTCGGCGGCGCCGCACGCGCGCGCCACCCCGCGCTGGCGCTCGAGCACCGTCTCCGGGGCGAAGCGCCCCGCCGCCGCCTCGCGGGCCGCGTGGACGAGCGCGTCCGTGATGCCCTTGTGGGCGGAGCACACGACCACCGGACGGCGCGCGGCCGCGGCGCGCACGATGGCGAGGACCTTGTCGATCTGGCGCCGGTCCGCGACCGAGCTGCCGCCGAACTTCATGACGAGCATGGCGGGCGCGACCCTATCGCCGGCGCGGGGCGCGCGCGAGCCTCGCGTCGAGCCGGCCCCGCCGGCGCGAGACCTCTGCGATAATGCGCGCATGACGTACACCGCACCGCGTCCGGGCAACTCGCAGCGACCGCGCCGCCTCGGCGCCGGCGTGCTCGTCGCGGGCGCGCTCCTCGCGCTCCTGCGCGGCGACGCGCAGGCGCAGCAGGAGCTCGGGCTCAACGTCCACCAGTCGAGCGGCGTCGGGCTCGACGTCACGCGCGACGCGGGCCTCGGCTGGGTGCGCATCGACTTCAACTGGCTCGACGCACAGCCTGTGAACGGGCCGCCCGACTTCGCCTTCTTCGACGCGCTCGTCGACGCCGCGAAGGGCCGCGGGCTCGAGGTCCTCGCGGTCGTCGGCTACGGCCCGGCCTGGGCGTCGTCCGGCGACGCGCTCGGCGACGGCCCCATGAACGACGTGCCCGTCGACGGCACGTACGCGGCCTTCGTGCAGGCCTCGGTCGCGCACTTCAAGGACCGCGTGACCCACTACGAGCTCTGGAACGAGCCGAACCTCGAGGTGTTCTTCGAGGGCACGCCCGCCGACTACACGAGCCGCGTGCTCGTCCCCGGTGCCGCCGCCGTCCACGCCGAGTGCCCGAGCTGCAAGGTCGTGGCCCCGGGCCTCGCCAGCATCGCCGGCGAGTACGACATCTGGCTCGACGCCGCGTTGACCGCGGCCGGCGACCAGATCGACATCGTGAGCGGCCACGTCTACGCGGGCTTCGACACGGCCGACCAGACGAAGGACGACTTCTTCGACAAGCTCGAGGCACACCGCGTCGTCAGCGTGGGCGGCCTCGTCATCTACGAGGGACCGCTCGCGTTCCGCGAGGTGATGGCAGCGCACGGCGCGACCCAGCCCTTCTGGCTCACCGAGACGGGCCTCGAGGCGGTGTTCGGCGACGAGCCGGCCGAGGACGCGCAGGCGCTCTTCTACCGGCACGTGCTCGAGGCGATGCTCGCCCGACCCTGGTGGACGAACACGATCTTCTACGAGGCCTTCGACGTCGCGGGGCAGCCCTACCACTGGGGCGTGTGCCTCGACGACCCGGCCGCGCCGAGCGGCTACCAGCCGAAGAACGTGCTCGCGTTCCTCGAGCACGTGACGAGCACCCAGCCCGCCTTCGGCGGCTCCGGCGGCGACTGCGGCGACGGGCTCGACAACGACGGTGACGGGCTCGTCGACTACCCGGCCGACCCCGACTGTACGAGCGTGCTCGACACCTCGGAGGCCGGCTCGGGCGCCGGCGGCTCGGGCACCGGGGGCGCGGGCGCCGCGGCGGGAGCGGGGGGAGCTCCGGCCGCGGACGAGACCTCGTCCGGATGCGCGCTCGCGCACGACCGCGGCGACGGCTCGGCGCTGGCCCTCGCCCTCGGGTGCGCAACGCTCGCAGGCCTCCGGCGCGCGCGGCGCCGCGACCGTTGATCCGCGACCTTCGAGCTTCGCCTGCTCAGACCGAGAACGACGAGCCGCAACCGCAGGTCGAGGTCGTGTTCGGGTTCTGGAACTTGAAGCCCGAGCCGTGCAGGCCCTCGACGTAGTCGATCTCGGTCCCGTCGAGGTACTGGTAGCTCAGCGGGTCGATGAACATCTTGACGCCGCGGTCGACGAACTCCTCGTCCATCGAGGTCGGCTGATCCTCGAAGTAGAGGTCGTAGTTGAAGCCGGCGCAGCCCCCACCGACGACGCGCAGGCGGAGCCCGGGGGTGTTGATCCCCTCTTCTTGCGCGATCTCGAGGACTTTCTCGGCCGCGCGAGCAGTGATGGTGATGGACATGATGGTTCCACAGGGGCGCACGTGCCTGGCGCCGTCTTGTGTATGTTACGTTAGATAATAAACACGGCCAGGGCAATCGCCAGCCTGCCGAGCGTTCCGGGGTGTCGGGGAGCAGCCGTCCGCCGAGCGCCGGCCGCCGGGTCCGGGGCCCGTCGGGAGTCGACGCCGGCGCAGGTCCAGACTAAGCCGGAGCACGTGAGCGCCGCACCGGAAGCCCCCCTCGCCGTCACCCCGATCCATGCCGAGCACGTCGCGCTCGGCGCGCGGATGGTTCCGTTCGCCGGCTGGCACATGCCGGTGCAGTACCGTGGCCTCGCCGAGGAGCACCGCGCGGTGCGCACGGCGGCCGGGCTCTTCGACGTCTCGCACATGGGCGAGCTCGAGCTCGAGGGTGCGGCGGCCACCGGCCTCGTGGACGAGCTCGTCACGCAGAACGCCCGCAAGGTCGAGGTCGGCCAGGCCGTCTACACCGTGGCCTGCAACGAAGCGGGCACGATCCTCGACGACCTCATCTGCTACCGACGCGGCGCCGAGAAGTGGCTCGTCGTGTGCAACGCCAGCAACCGCCCCAAGATCGCCGCGCATTTCGCCGCGGCAGCCGCGCCCCTCGTGGCGCAGGGCGAGCTCCGCTACGAGGACGCGAGCGACCGCACGGCCCTCTTGGCGCTGCAGGGCCCGCGTGGTCTCGAGATCGCCGGCAAGCTCGGCGGCGACGGCCCGGCCCTGGCAGATCTCCGCCCCTTCCGGTTGCGCGACGCGACGCTCGCCGGGGTCGCGTGCGTGGCGGCACGCACCGGCTACACGGGGGAGGACGGGCTCGAGCTGTTCTGCCGCAACGAGGACGCCGTCGCGCTGTGGCGCGCCGTCGTGGCGGCCGGCCGGCCGCTCGGGCTCGAGCCGGCGGGGCTCGGCGCCCGCGACACGCTGCGCCTCGAGGCGCGCCTGTGTCTCTACGGCAACGACATCGACGAGACCACGAACCCGCTCGAGGCCGGGCTCGCCTGGGTGGTCAAGCTCGACAAGCCGAGCTTCCGCGGCAAGGCGGCCCTCGAGCGCGTCCGCGCGGCCGGGGTCGCGCGCAAGCTCGTCGGCTTCGAGATGCGCGGCCGGGGCATCGCGCGCCACGGCTACCCGCTCTGCGGCACCTCGGGCCAGCCGATCGGCACCTGCACGAGCGGCAGCCCCTCACCGACCCTCGGCAAGAGCATCGGCCTCGGCTACGTGCCCGCCGCGGCCGCCGCGATCGGCACCGAGCTACGCGTCGACTGTCGCGGCAAGCTCGTCGAGGCGGTCGTCGTACCGACGCCGTTCTACAAGCGCCCGCAGCGCTGAGACCGGCGGCGGGCGTTTCGGGGAGGGCAGCAAGGGAGACATCATGGGCAAGAACGAAGTCAGAGCCGACCGGCGCTACACGAAGGATCACGAGTGGGCGAAGCGCGAGGGCGTCGAGGTGCTGGTCGGAGTCAGCGCCTACGCCGTCGACCAGCTGGGCGACATCACGCTCGTGAACCTGGACGCGCGCCCCGGCGAGAGCATCGAGGCCGGCAAGCCCTTCGGCACGGTCGAGAGCGTCAAGACGCTCGCGGATCTGTTCGCGCCGGTGAGCGGGCGCGTGCTGCGCGTCAACAGCGTGCTCGAGAACGCGCCCGAGACGCTCAACGACGACTGCTACGGTGCCGGGTGGCTCGTCGCCATCGAGCCGGCCAAGCCCGAGGAGTACGACGCCCTGATGGACGCCGAGGCCTACACCGCCTTCCTCGCCACCACCGACCACTGACGAGCGATGCGCTACCTGCCCCACACGCCCGAAGACATCGGCGCCATGCTCGGCGCCATTGGCCTCGGCTCGCTCGACGAGCTGTTCGAGTCGATCCCGGCCGCGGTGCGCCAGCCCGGCCGCATCGACCTCGCGCCCGGGGTCGACGAGCAGGCGCTGATGCGTCACCTCGAGGAGCTCGGCCAGAAGAACGCGAGCGGCCACCTGTCCTTCCTCGGCGCGGGCGCCTACGACCACGGCTTCCCCATCGCCGCCGACCAGCTGCTCCTGCGCAGCGAGCTCTACACCGCGTACACGCCCTACCAGCCCGAGGTCGCGCAGGGGACGCTGCAGCTCATCTTCGAGTTCCAGACGATCGTGAGCGAGATCCTCGGGCTGCCGATCGCGAACGCCTCGATGTACGACGGCTCGACCGCCGCGGCCGAGGCGGTGCTGATGGCCCGCCGGCTCACCGGCCGGTCCCGCAGCGTCGTGAGCGGCTGCGTGCACCCCGAGTACCTCGAGACCGTGACGACGCTGACGCGCGAGCTCGACCTCGGTGGGCCGAGCGGCAAGAGCGAGCTCGTGGCGGTGCCGGCGCGCGCCGACGGGCGCACCGACGTCGAGGCGCTCGTCGCGGCCATCGACGGCTCGACCGCGTGCGTGCTCGTCGGCTACCCGAGCTTCTTCGGTTGCGTGAGCGATCTGCGCGCCGTCGGGGCCGCCGCGCACGCGCGCGGCGCGCTCCTCGTCACGGCCACGACCGAGCCCTTCGCCCTCGCCCTGTGCGAGCCGCCGGGCGCGCTCGGCGCCGACATCGCCGTCGCCGAGGGGCAGCCCCTCGGCCTGCCTCCGCAGTACGGCGGTCCCGGCGTCGGCCTGTTCGCCTGCCAGAACGACCGAAAGACGCTCCAGCAGCTGCCCGGCCGGCTGTGCGGCGAGACCGTCGACAAGAACGGCACGCGCGGTTACGTGCTCACGCTCTCGACGCGCGAGCAGCACATCCGGCGCGAGCGCGCCACGAGCAACATCTGCACGAACAGCGGCCTGTGCGCCGCGGCGCTCACCATCAAGATGTGCCTGCTCGGCAAGCGCGGCTTCGTCGCCGCGGCCGAGCAGTGTCTCGCCAAGGCCGAGCACCTGCGACAGAGGCTCGCCGCCCTGCCCGGCTACGCGGTGACGAGCGCCGCCCCGACCTTCAACGAGCTCGCGGTGCGGGTGCGCGGCGGCGACGCCGGCGCGGTGTGCCGCGCGCTCGCGACCCAGGGCATCGTGGCCGGGCTGGATCTCGGGCGCTACCACCCCGCACGCCGCGACGAGCTGCTCGTGGCGGTGACCGAGCGGCACAGCGCCGCGGACCTCGAGCGCCTGGTGAGCGCGCTCGCCGCCTTCGGCACGCCGCGCACGGCTCCGTAACGCGCGAAAATCACTGTTCGCGAATCGCGCGCCGCGTTCTAGACTGGCGGCTCACCCGAGCGCCCAAGAGCTCGCCCCGGACGAAGTGCCCGAATCCCGAAGCCAAGACGCCCCGACGCTGCGGCAGCTCACCATCCCGATGGTGCTGCTCGCGGGCCTGAGCCAGCGCCTGCTCGCGACCCTGAACGAGGCGGCGCTCAGCGTGCAGGTGCTCGTGTCGGACTGCACGCTGCAGGAGGCTGCGAACATCGCCGCGCAGGTGCGGCCGCTCGTCATCGTCCTCACCGAGCAGAACTACCGCTTCGACCCCGAGTCCTTCGACCACCTGGCGCGCGACGTGGGGGCGTCACTCCTGCGCGTGCCGAACGACGAGGTCGACGCGGCGGTGCTCGGCGAGCGGCTCGCGGCGGCCATGCTCGAGGCCGAGCAGCGCCGGGCCGGCTGGGCCGAGCCCGGCTGAGGCCCCGCGTCGTCCGGCGCCGGACTGTAAGCCCCCGCACCCCGGCCGCGTTGTCGTTGCCGTCCGAACGGAGGGCAGCGACATGCAGGCGAGGACTTGGTCGTGGATGGGTGGTGCGGCGCTCGCGCTCGCCGCGTGCGGGGGCGCCAAGGCGCCGGCGTACGACGGCGGGGCCCGCGCGCCGGACCCGTCGAAGAGCTACGAGACCGCACGCGAGGTCACGGCCTCCCAGCCCGAGGCCCATCCGAGCCCGCTCGCGCCGCCGCCCATGGCGGACCGGCCCGCGCCCCCTCCGCCCGACGCGAACGGGTACGCACCGCCCGCCCCTGCGGACGGCGACTCCGGCGGCGACGAGGAGCGGCCTTCGCAACCCTCCCCCGCCGCGGCGCCGAAGGCCGGGGCCGTGCCCGAGGTTCTGGCACAGCATGGCTCGACCCCGCTGCGACCGCCGGTCGAGCCCGCGCCCGTCCAGCCGGGTCTCGCGACGTCGTGGGGCGAGACCCTGAGCTCGCAGGTGACGACCGCGCCGTTCGTGCGCGCCGACCGCACGCGGCCCTTCGCCAGCGTGACCATCGGCTACAACGACGCCGAGGGCATTGCCGCGATGAGCGACGTCGCGACCGGCGCGCGCATCCCGCGCTCGCTCTTCCCCGTGCACGACGGCTTCGTCGAGCTCGGCGTACGCGACGGCAGCGGCCAGTTCCTGACCGGCTTCTCGGCGCGCCAGAGCCACTTCGTGACCGGCCGCGCCGGCGAGCGCTACACGATCTTCCTGCGCAACCACAGCCCCGGGCGCATCGAGACGGTGGTGAGCGTCGACGGCCTCGACGTCATCGACGGCAAGCCGGCCGGCTTCGCCAAGCGCGGCTACCTGCTCGATCCGAACGGCATGCTCGAGATCGACGGCTTCCGCACGAGCGAGAGCTCCGTCGCGGCCTTCCGCTTCGGCTCGGTGCGCGACTCGTACGCCGGCCGCAAGCACGGCGACACCCGCAACGTGGGCGTCATCGGCGCCGCCTTCTTCCACGAGCAGGGCGACGACCCCGGCGCCTGGAGCGGCTGGCGCAACGCCGACGTCATCCGCCGCCAGAACGCCAATCCCTTCCCCGCACAGTTCGCGACCCCCGCGGACTGACGCTCCTCCGTTCTCGATCCCTTCACGATCCGTCGCCTCCCCCCGGCCCCCGGGGCGCACGCCGCGCCCCGGGGGCTTTTTCGTTTTTGCTCGGGCCGAGGGCGGCGGGGGGCGTCCGCGACGGGGCCGCACCGGCGGTGTAAGCTCGCCCGCGCGGGCCACGTTTGGCATGCGACTTCGGAGAGGATGGCCATGAAAGCGACACGCCTGGCAGCAATCGGACTCATCGCAGCGCTCCTCGGCGGCTGTGCCGCGAAGAACGCGGCGCCGCACAGCGGCGCCACCACCCAGGGCTACGGCCCCGCGCAACCGAGCGAGCCCGCCGCCTACGGCGGTCAGGGGGCACCGTCCGGCTTCGAGCAGCAGGACGCCAGAGGCCCCTCGCCCGCGGCCGCGCCTCCCGCCGCGCACGGCGAGATCATGGCCGGCGCCTCGGGCGTCCCGGCGAGCGAGGTCGCGAAGGCGAGCCCGGCCCCGACCCAGCAGCCCGGCCTGGCGACCTCCTGGGGCGAGACCCTGAGCTCGCAGGTGACGAGCGCCCCGTTCGCGCGCGCCGACCGCGAGCACCCCTTCGTGACCGCGTCGCTCTACTACAACGACGCCGAGGGCACGGCGGCCCTGAGCGACATCCCTGCCAGCGCTCGCATGCCGCGCTCGCTCTTCCCGGTCCACAACGGCTTCATCGAGGTCGGGCTGCGCGACGGGACGGGCAACTTCCTGAACGGTTTCAGCGCGAACCAGGACAACTTCGTGACCGGGCGCGCCGGCGACCGCTACACGATCTTCGTGCGCAACCACAGCCCGGGGCGCGTCGAGGCGGTGGTCAGCGTCGACGGGCTCGACGTCATCGACGGCAAGGCCGCGAGCTTCACGAAGCGCGGCTACCTGCTCGACCCGAACGGGAGCCTCGAGATCGAGGGCTTCCGCCAGAGCGAGAACGCCGTGGCGGCCTTCCGCTTCGGCTCGGTGCGCGACTCGTACGCCGCGCTCAAGCACGGCGACACGCGCAACGTGGGCGTCATCGGCGCGGCCTTCTTCCACGAGCGCGGCGACAACCCCTGGACCTGGACGAACTGGCGCGAGCAGGACGTCCTGCGCCGGCAGAACGCCAACCCGTTCCCGGGCCAGTACGCGACGCCCCCGAACTGACTCCGCCCCCGCCACCTCCACCCCGAGCCCCCGGGCGCCCAGCGCGCTCGGGGGCTCGTCTCTTTCCGGGCGCCGACCCAGCCAGCCGGCCCAGGGCATGCCCCTTGCCTGAACAGGTGCGGCGCGGCGGGCTCCGCGCCATCCTGTGCCAAGGAGCGCCATTTCATGCCGTACGCAGTCCTTCGAGCCCTCGGACTCGTCTCCGTTCTCTCCGCGATCGGCGCCGTCGCGGCATGCCGGGGCGAGGTGATCTCGCTGGGCTCGCAGACGACGAGCGCCACCAGCTCGCAGACGAACTGCGCCGGCCCCGACGGGTGCAACGTGCCGGGCTGCCCGGCGGGGCTCCCGTCGCTCGGCGACCCGTGCAGCGCGCCGGGCGCGACGTGCTGGTACGGCGACGGCCCGTGCAACCTGAGCTTTCAATGCGAGGACGCCTGCCTCGGGGGCGGCGCTTGCTCGGGCGGCGCGGTCCTCGGCGCGGGCGACGCCTTCTGCACCCCCGGGGCGGTCCCGTGCCTGCAGGCACTCGACGGGGACGTGTGCGCGTTCCCGGGCGAGAGTTGCGACCAGGGCGACGGCTGCAGCGGCGTCATCTTGGAGTGCACGCCCGACCACCACTGGGTGGGCACCTGGTACACGTCGTTTTGCTGCGGCACGGACTGCTGTGAGCCGACCTGTCCGGCGACCATTCCCGAGCCCGGGGCGGGCTGCGACCCGTGCGCCGACGGGCCGAGCTGCAGCTACGTGGTCGACACAGGGGCCTGCGGCGTCCAGACGCTCGGTGCGTCGTGCGACGCGGCGAGCGCAGCGTGGCTCGTCGAGGTGCCGGAGTGCCCGCCGTGAGAGGTGCGGCTACCACATGGGGTGCGGCGGCCGGGACTGCACCTTGTCGGCTACCGGGCGCTCGCGCGTGAAGGTGTCGGCGCCGGCCCAGGTGCCCTTCCAGAGCTCGTCGGGCTTGCGCGCCGGCGGAAACTCGGCGGCCATGTGCCACAGGGTCTCGAGCCGGAGCTCGGCGCCGAGGGTGGTGGCATGCCCGACCCAGGTCGTCACCGTGCGATGCCCGGCAAAGGCGACGACGAACCCGACCACCGCGCCCGTCGCGAAGCCGGTCACCGCGTAGCTCGTGCCCGGCTCGGCGAAGCCCACGTGCGGCTCGAAGGTGCCGCTGAGCCGGCCGTCGCCCTCGTTGCGCAGCACGAGGCTCGAGCCGTGCTGGTTGTACCAGGTGCCTTGGAGGTCGCTGCTCATGCGCGCGCGAGCTGCAATTGCCGGACCCACGGCGGCTTCGCGGGCGCCGCGCGACCTCGGCGCGCCCGCAGCCGCGGATTCACGAGGCCCCGGCAGACCCCGACCCGCGGAGTCACGCAAAGAGCGCCCGGAGCGCCGCAGGAATTGCCGGTCGGGGGTCGTCGGCGCCTCTCACCGCGCCAGCGCCCCGACCTCGACGAGCTCGCGGTAGGCCGAGGTCACGCGCCCGAGCCGCTCGCCGAGCTCGCGCAGGGTCGCGCTCGAGGCGGCATGGTGGCGATCGGGGTGGAGCTCGCGCACCAGGCGGCGGAACGCCGCGCGGATCGCGCTCGGGCCGGCGTCGGCCGCGACACCGAGCTCGCGTCGGGCCGCGGTGTGCGCCCCGCGCTCGGGAGCCGCCGCGGGCTCACCCGGGCGCGCCGCGTGACTCGCCGCCGGCGCGGGCGCAGCGCCGGTTGGCTCGCCCCCTTCGACCTCGAGCTCGCCCGCCCGGTCGAGGAAGTGGACGAGCTCGAGCGCCACGCGCTCCGGAGCGCCCGCGACCGCGCGGAGCTCCGCGAGCGAGCGTGGTGCCCGGAGCTCGCGCAGCAGCCGCCGCTCGACGGGGAGCCACATGGCCGGATCGGCCGCGGCACTGCGGACCGCGAGCCTCCGACCGGCGAGCCGGCGCGCGACGCGCTCCGCGCCGCCGTCCTCGAGCTCGGCGCGCACGCGGGCCTGCGCCCAGCCGAGCAGGCTGAGGGGCCGCACCCGGGCGCGCGGGCCGGGCGCCCCGGCGGCCGCGTCGAAGCCGAGCGTCGCCGGCTCGAGCGCCGCGAGCCGGTCGAGCCTGAGCTCGGTCTGCCGCCGCAGCGTGCGCTCGACCGCGGCGCTCGTGGCGAGCCCGTGCGCGACGACGCGCCCGCCGAGCAGCGCCGCCTGCGCCTCGGGCGCCGCGCAGAGCGCCTCGAGCCGCCGGACGTCCACGCCGGCCTCGCGGCACAGGACCTCGCCGAAGCGCAGGTCGCCCGCCGCGAGCTCGAGGCCGACCACGTCCCCGGCGCGCAGGTACACGTGGTGGCGCGGGCCGGCGCGCGTGTCGATCGCGATGCCCCCGCTCGCGCGCCGGTAGCCGAGCCGGCACGCGAGCGCCCCGAGCCCGTTGTCCACGAGTCGCCCCTGCACGGTGGGACAAAAGGGCGATCCACGCGGCGCGGGCCAAGTTCCGGACGGCACGGGCGCGGCGCGCAGCGGGCGCGAAGGAACTTGCCGCCGCGCCGCGGGGCCTCGTAGGGTCTACCCGATGGCGAGGCCGGAGAAGACCGCGCAGGCGGAGCGCGCGGACGCCGCGCACGCACCCGTGCGGATGGTGTGCTTCCGGCTCGCGGGGCAGCGCTTCGCGATCCCCGTCGACGCCGTCGCCGAGGTCATCCCGCACCGGCCGGTGACGCGCGTGCCGTTCACGCCGAGCGTCGTGGCAGGAGTCATCAACCTGCGCGGCGACGTGGTCTCGGTGCTCGACCTCGGCGAGCTGCTCGGACTCGGGCGCACCAAGGCGGGGGAAGGCACCTGCATCGTGATCGTCCGCGCCGCGGGGCGCACGGGCGGCGTGCTCGTCGACCGCATCGACGAGATGCGCAGCTTCGACGCGCGCAAGATCGAGCCGAAGCCGCCGGTCGGCGCGGCGCGCGCGGCGGCGCTCGTCTCGGGCGTCGTGACCCTCACCGAGCCCGAGGACGAGGCCGGCGCCCCATGCAGCGTGCTCGACATGCAGGTCGCATTCGGCCTGGAGGAGCTACTCGGCGCCGACCGCGCCGGCGGCGGGGCGGGGAGGCACGAGGCATCATGAGCGAGCGGCGAGCGGTGCTGCGGTTCCCGATCTTCTTCAAGATCCTGCTCGCGTGCTGCGCCCTCGCGGGCATGCTGGTCGCGAGCTCCTACCTCTTCACCAAGTACCAGATCGAGCAGCAGGCGCGCGGCCAGTACATGAAGCGCGGCTACGAGCGCTACCAGCAGTTCGAGCTGGCCGTGACGGAGTCGCTGGGGTCGATCGCGCGCATGGCCGCGCTCGACGCGCGCCTCGCGGAGGGGCTCGCCGCGGGCGACGCCGCGGCGACCGCGAAGGCCGCAGGCCGCCAGCTCGAGGCCATGCGCACGGCGCTCGCGAACGTGCTGCGTACGAAGGACCCGGAGCAGAAGGGCGGCGACAAGCCGCCGCGCGTGCCCGACGTCGTGCTGGCCGTCGACGCGGGCGGGCACGTGCTCTTCCAGTACGTGGCCGAGGGCGTGCACCTCGCGGCCGACGACGCGGGCTCACTGCCCGCCGTCGCCGACATCGTGCGCGGCAAGGGCTACGCCGGCAAGGTGGTCATCCACGACGGGCAGGCCCTGTCGGCGAGCGGCGCGCCGGTCGAGTCGGCCGACGGGCGCGTCGTCGGGGCCGTGTTCGTCGCCGTGCGACTCGAGCGGCTGCTCTACGACTGGCGCGTGCGCACCCACGACGACGTCGACAAGCAGGTGCGCCTGACGCTGGTGGACGGCAATCGGGTCGTCGCCTCCACCTTCGACGACGCCCTCGACGCGCACTTCGGCGCCCTCACGCGGCCGCAGAAGCGCAAGGTGCCCGACGGCGCCTCCGAGGTCGAGGTGGTCGACTTCCAGGGCGCGACCTGGGACTTCTGGGGCGCCCCGATCGCGGGCTACGACGACGGCGGGGCGAGCGCCGAGGTCGGCACGCTGTACCTCTTGCGCACCCGCTCCGACGTCTCGCAGGAGCGCCAGATGCGGGCGCTGGTGTTCGCGTCCGTCATCGGGCTCGGCCTCGCGGTGTGCATCGCCTTCGGCCTGGCCTTCATCGTGACGCGGCCCATCAAGCGCTTCGTCCGGGCCACGCAGGCCATCGCCGGCGGCGAGGGCGACCTCACGCAGCGCATCGTGTTGCGCGGCAACGACGAGCTCACCGACCTCGCGGCCAACGTGAACCGCGTGTTCGACAACCTGCACCGGGTCGCGCAGGACGTGCAGGAGGCGAGCCTGCACATCAGCGCGATGTCGGCCGAGCTGAGCTCCGTGTCGCGCTCGATGAACGACGGCGCGAAGAGCCAGAGCGACAAGATCGCCGACGCGGCGGCCCGCGTCTACGAGCTGTCGCGCTCGATCGGCGAGGTGGCGAGCAACGCCGCCGACGCGACCCAGGCGGCGCAGAGCGCGGACGAGGCCGTGGCCCGGGCCGACGGCAAGATGGGCCAGATCCGCCGCTCCTCGGAGGACGCGCGCCGCCACATGCAGGAGCTCGGCGAGAGCGTGCGGCGCATCGGCAACATCGTGGGCGTCATCCAGCAGATCAGCGAGCAGACCTCCATGCTGGCCCTCAACGCCTCGATCGAGGCGGCCCACGCGGGCGAGCAGGGGCGCGGCTTCGCCGTGGTCGCCGACGAGGTGTCGTCGCTGGCACGACGCGTGGGGCAGTCCGCGCGCGACATCGAGGAGCGCATCGCCACCATCCGCGAGCAGACCGCCGACGCGATCCGCAAGATGGAGGACGGCAGCCGCGAGGTCGAGGAGGGAACCGCGCTCGTCACCGGCACGCTCGGCAACCTCCGACACATCAGCGAGGCCGTGCAGCGCACCGGGCGCGAGGTCGAGGAGCAGGCGCGCGTGTCGGACGACGTGGCGCGCGACGTCGACCAGGTGAAGCGCTTCGCCTCCGAGGTGCTCGCTTCGTCCGAGCAGGTGCTGAGCGAGGGCGACCGGCTGCACCGGCTGGCCGACCAGCTGACCGACTCGGTGCAGGGCTTCCGCACGCACGCCGAGGCGCCCGCCGCGGCGAAGTCCCTGCCGCGCGACACGCCGCGACGCGAGCTCGGGGCCGGCACGCGGGCACCCGCGCCGGAGTGAGGGGCGCCTTGGGCTCGCCCGCGACAGCGCGATGGGACTCGTCTCGCGCGCCGGAGCTGATACCGTCGGACGGCGTGGAGAGCGAGCGCGAACGCACGTTGCGACGGGCGGCCGAGGTGGCGAGCACCGCTGCCGGGCTGCGGCCCGAGCCGTGGATGCTCACGGCGCGCGTGGAAGAGCGCATGCGGGCCGTCGGCGCGAGCCCGGAGGGTTACCGCCGGTTGCTCGACGATCCGGCGCGCGGCCCGGCGGAGCGCTGGGCCCTGGTCGAGTCGCTGCGCGTCGGAGAGACGCGCTTCTTCCGCCACCCGAAGCAACTCGCGGAGCTCGCGGCGGGACCGGTCGCCGAGCTCGCGGCGCGGCACGCCGAGCACAAGCGGGTGCGCGCCTGGAGCGCCGGCTGCGCCACCGGGCAGGAGGCCTTCACCGTCGCCATGGTGCTGTGCGAGGCGATGCCGCCCGAGAGCGGCTGGAGAATCGAGGTCTTCGGCGGCGACATCAGCGAGCCCTCGCTCGAGGTCGCGCGGCGCGGCCGCTACCCGGCGGAGGCCGCCGCCGACGTGCCCCCGGCCCTGCTCGCGCGCCACTTCGTCGCCGATGGTGCGGGCTACCGCGTCCGGCCCGAGCTCGCGCGGCTCGTGCGCTTCGCGCCCTGCAACCTGCTCGCGCCGGGCGGCCCGCGCGCGTGTGATCTCGTGCTGTGCCGCAACGTGCTCATCCACTTCGACGTGGCGAGCGGCGAGCGCGCGGTGGTGCACCTCGCCGACAGCCTGGCCCCGGGCGGCTACCTGCTGCTCGGCCACGCCGAGTCGATGCGCCGGCTGCCCGCGGAGGCCCGCCTCGAGCCGCTCGGCGGCGGACTGTTCCGGCGCCCGAGCGACGTGCGGCCCGGCCCACCCGCCGACCGGCTGCGCGCCGACCGCGTCGCGCCGCGCCCGCCCGCGCAGGGCGCGCGCGAGGGCGGTGACCACCGACCGACCGGTGGCGCGCCCGGGGCGCCGTCCGACGGGGCGTCCGCGGCGGGCCCG
>JACRDA010000199.1 GCA_016212965.1 Myxococcales bacterium | reverse complement strand
GCGCCGCGGGGCCCCGAACGGCGACGCCCCGCGCCGTCGGCGTGACGACGACCGCCCCCGCGCCGGGCGTGGCCGTGCCCGGATCCGCGGGCGCGCTCGGGTCGCCGAGCACCACCTCCCAGAGCGGCCCGGCGCCGCAGGCGAGCGCGCGCCGGCGCGCTTCGTCCCGCGCCTCGGGGGCGAGCGGCCCGAGCACGGCCGGCGCGCCGGGCTTGAAGATCGCCGCCTTCTCCGCGGCGATGGAGCGCAGATCGTCACCGAGCCACTCGGTGTGGTCGAGGTCGATGCTCACGACGGCCGCGGCCGCGGGCGTCGCGAGCACGTTGGTCGCGTCGAGGCGCCCGCCGAGGCCGACCTCGACGATGGCGAGCTCCACCGCGGCCGCGCGCAGGGCCACGAAGGCCGCGACCGTGAGCGCCTCGAAGACCGTGAGATCCCAGCGCAGCGCCGCCTCGAGCGCGTCCGCGAAGGGCTCGTCGCCGATGGGCTCGCCGCCGAGCCGGATGCGCTCGTTCAGCCGGCAGAGGTGCGGCGAGGTGTAGAGGCCGATGCGGAGCCCGGCGCTCTCGGCCATCGCCTCGAGCATGGCGCACACGCTGCCCTTGCCGTTCGTGCCCGCGACGTGGATGCAGGTGAGCGCCCGCTCGGGGTGGCCGAGGCCCGCGAGCGCCGCCTCGACGCGTCCGAGACCGAGCGCCGCGCCGCGGCTCACGCGCCGCGCGAGCTCGGCGCGCAGCGTCTCCGGGCGGGTCACGCGCGCGGCCGGGCGCCCGCGAGGTGGGCGAGCACCAGGCTCGTCCGCGCCTTCAGCTCGAGGCGCGAGCACACGAGGTCCACCATGCCGTGCTCGAGCAGGAACTCCGCGCGCTGGAACCCCTGCGGCAGAGTCTGCCCGATGGTGTTCTCGATGACCCGTGGGCCCGCGAAGCCGATGAGCGCGTTCGCCTCCGCGATGTTCACGTCGCCCAGGAACGCGAAGCTCGCGGCGACGCCGCCCGTCGTGGGGTGCAGGAGGCACGACACGAAGGGCAGCCCGGCGGCGCGCAGGCGCTCGAGGGCGCTCACGCTCTTGGCCATCTGCATGAGCGACAGGATGCCCTCCTGCATCCGCGCTCCGCCGGACGCCTGCAAGAGCACGACCGGCAGTCCCTCGCGTGTCGCCCGCTCGAACAGGCGCGTCACCTTCTCGCCCACCACCGAGCCCATGCTCCCGCCCATGAAGGCGAAGATGAAGGCGCCGTACGCGACCGGGCGTCCGTCGACGCGGCCGCTGCCAATCTCGATGGCGTCGTGGTGCCCGGTCTTCTTCTGCGAGCTCCGGAGGCGCTCGTCGTAGGGCGTGCCGTCGCTGAACGACAAGGGGTCGCGCGGGCGCAGATCCCCGTCCCAGGTCTCGAGCGCCCCGTCGTCGAGCATGAGCTCGCGCCACCGGGCCGCAGCGAGGCGGTGGTGATGACCGCAGTGCGGGCACACCTCGAAGTGGGCCACCAGCTCCTCGGCGGTCCCGGTGTGTCCGCAGCTCTCGCAGCGTCGGAACACGCCCTTGCCGAGGGTGCGTTTCTCGCTGGCGTCGGTGGTCGGTGCGGTCTTCTCAGGCCAGGCCATGGCGTGAACCATCGCGCAAGACGCGCATCTCCGCAACGTCTGCCGGCACACGGAGCGCCGGGGCGCCCTCGGCGCCACGCGGTGCGGCGGGTGCGGCGGGCCCATCGAGGAGGGCCTGGACCTGGCGCGCCGACACGCCCGGCGCGAGCTCGCGCACGACGGCGCCGTCCGCGCACACGTCGATGACCGCGAGCTCGCAGTACAGCGACACGGGCCGCAGCCGACCGGTGCCGGCAGAGAGGAAGGGCGCGGCGCCGCGCGCCACGTCGCACATCACGACGAGCGTGCGGCGCGCGCTCTCGCACAGCCCGCGTGGCGGCTCGGGGGCGACGGCGCCGGTCGTGCTCACCTGCGCAGCCGCGACCACGCACGCGTCGACCGGGCCCGGGCGCCTCGTCACGAGTGCGCGCGGCAGCAGAGCCGAAAGGCGCTCGGGCAGCCCGGGCCCCAAGCGTACGCTGCGCAGCGGCCGCAGCTCGCGCGCCACGCGCGTCAGCACCTCGTCGGCAGTGAGCGGCATCGGGCGGATGCTACGCCGCCCTGCGGGGTTGGGATACCCCGGTACGCCGCGAGGCGCTTCGTCGCTCGGGGGTGCGCTCGCAGCTAGCCGCGCACGACGGGTAGGCTCGCGAGGCGGCGCGCGCCGGCGAGCTGTCCGCAGGCGCCGCCGACGTCGCGTCCGCGCGGCTTGCGCACGAGCGTCCGCACGCCCCGGCTGCGCAGCGCTGCCACGAAGGCGTCCACGCGCTCGTCGCTCGGCGTCCCGAGCGCCGGATCGGGTCCCGGGTTGGCCGGGATGACGTTCACCCGGCAGCGGATGCCCTGCACGAACGAGGCGAGGCTGTCGGCGTCCGCGGGCGCGTCGTTGTACCCGGCGAACAGGGCGTACTGGAAGAGGATACGCCGTCCGCGCGGCAACGCGTCGGCGATCGCGCGGTGCAGAGTCGCGAGGTCGAAGCGGGCGCCCACGGGCATGATGCGCGTGCGTCGCGCGTCGTCGGGCGCGTTGAGGCTCACCGCCAGCTCGGCGCGCGTGCGCGCGAAGAAGGCCGCGATCTTGTCTGCGACGCCGACGGTGCTCACGGTCACGCGCGACGGGGCGAAGGCGAAGGCGTACGGCTCGCACAGGAGCTCGACCGCGCACAGCACCGCGTCGAGGTTGTCGAAGGGCTCGCCCATGCCCATGAACACGATGCTCGAGATCGGGGCCGCGGCGGCCTGCGGCAGCGCGCGCGCGATGCGGTACTGGTCGATCATCTCGGCCGTGTGGAGGTGCCGCTCGAGGCCGTGCACGCCGGTCTCGCAGAAGCTGCAGGCGCGCGCGCAGCCTACCTGGCTCGAGACGCAGAGCGTGGTGCGCGGTCGCGGCCGATCCGTGGTTGCCGGGATGATCACCGACTCGATGAGCCGGCCGTCCCAGGTGCGGAACAGGAGGCGCGTGGCACCGTCGGCGCTCGGCGCGCGCTCCACGAGCTCGAGGCAGGGCGCCGGCGAGAGCTCGAGCAACGCGGCGCGGGCGCGGGCCGGGACGCTCGCCGCCCGCAGCGAGGTCTCGTCCCACGCGCGCCGCGGCGGCTCGGGCAGCCCGGGGTCGAGCGCGTCCGGCCGCGGGCCGCGGAACGCCGTGCAGAGCGCGCGCGTGGCAGCGCGTGCTGCCTCCGCCTCGCTCGCGCCGCGCGGCACGAGCCAGCGGGCGAGCGAGTCACGGTCGTGACCGGCCAGGGATGTGCTCGGGTGCGAGAGATGTTTCACGGCTTCGGTCCCGGTCTCACGGCGCTGCGGCGTCGCGCCACAGTGGGTCGAGAGCGCGCCGCGGCAGGCTGCTCGAAGTTAGCACGCGCCGCCGAGCGGCGTGTATTGTGCGAAAAAAAAATATGAAGACAAACGTTGTCACGATACTGCGCGCGCCGGCGGTCCGCGCGCGTCAAGTTGCCTGTTTTCGTGGCGATGCTGACAACTTGTGGATAACCCTGTGGACAAAATAAATGCACGTCGCCTCGATATTTTTGTTTGCAAATAGGGGCCGGCTGACTAAGTTCTGTCTTTGGAAGTTCCGCGGGACATCAACCCGCGGGGCGGTACCAAACGCAGAAACCGTCGAGGTGGCTGCGGTCGCGACCGGAGGTTGCGCGCCTTGTTGCGCTCAGTCGACACGCGACCGACCCCGTTCGTTTCACGGCTACGTCAACGCCGTGGAAGGGCCGGGACAACGAAGGCCACGTCGGTCCGGAGCACGGGGGAAACCCCGGGCGATGGCTGGCTTCACGGGCAGATTTATCTCAGCCGGTGAGCTCCACGGTGGAAAGCACTTCGGGTCCGTTCGTGCGTGCGCTTCTTTCGCGAGGGCGCATGTGCGGCAACCCTCACGGCGCGCTGCGCTTGACGCGTGGTGTGCCAGGCGGATTCGTTCGAAAGAGCCCAAGTTACCGCATGGGCGCCGCGTGCGGAGTTTCCACCCCGCGCGCGACACGGGTTCGCGACAAGGAGTGCTCGGGTCGAACAGGTTGGGGTAAATCCACCGAGGCGAGCGGTCGCCGCGGTGGGGGCCAAAACGCGACCGCAAGGCGCGCGGCCCCTGGCCTGTGACAACCCGGTGGGCGCGGCTCTCACGAGCTTCGCCCTCCGACCGTCGGTGGCTTGCCACCGTGTGAGTGTCGGAGTTTGGCCCGTCCCGGGGTGTGCTCACGGACCGTTTCGATTGCAGAAGTCGATGGGCCTCACGTGGCCCGGGCGAGTACGGCGAATAGCCGAACGAGCTGGGACCTAGCGCGCACCGCGTGCGCGTGAACGCGTGTTGGAAGCTGCGCCCCCGCGGCGAAGCGGTGGCAGCAGTGGCGGCTCCAGGGAACAAGCCGACCGAAAGGTCGGTGGAAGACCGGGAGACCCATCGGTGGAAGGCGCTTCGGGCTCACAACCGCGCAGTGTTGGCGCACTGCGAGAGGATGGGTCCTCGGTGTTGCGGCAGTGGCAGGCTTCGGCCGGTCGAGCTGCAGCATGACAGGGAGCGTCAGCGGCTCTGCCGCCCGGCTCGCGCGTGACCTAACAAGCGTGCGCGGGTCGCCGCCTCACCCAAGGGTGAGCGGCCTCCATGGAGAGGACGGCGTGGGTCGTAGCTGGTGACTGCGGCGCCCAACTGCAGCATCACCTGGGGTCGGGGTTTCCGGCAACGGAGCTCCGGCGTCGACGTGGATCTCGTCGTGTCCGGCGCGCGCAGGCGCGCGCGTGGCAAGGGGCGGCGGGTGAAACGGCGATCGCGAGTGCGCAAGCACAACGCTCGGGAGTCGGAAGACTGGTGGGTACTCGTGACATCTAGTCGGTTGCAGAGATCGCAGAAGGGCATCTCGCGCCGGGGCTCCAGCACCTTCGGGTGCCGGTAGACCGCCGGAGCTAGCCGCTCGCAAAAGGCCCAAGTCCTTGACTAGGCGGGTCCGGAGCGGGTGGCGAATCGGGTGCGGGGGCTGTCGTGACGCAGGCGATAATAAGCCTGAGTGGGCAGCTCACTCGACCGCAAGGTCGAGCGGAAGCGATTGAAGGCGTCCTGGGTCATTGCGCGCTGCGTTCTTTAACCGGTGCGTGGTGTTGATGGCCCTGGCCTGCCGGTGGTGAGCTCGCGCAAGCGAGCCCCCGCCGAGTCGAGACCCGTGGAAGGATCGATTCGGAACCGGTGTGGCGACAGAGGACACCAGATCTCGTGGCGGTTCGGGTAGGCTCCCTCAGCCCAGGCGGCGCAGGGGGTCGGTAGCACGGAGCTTCGGCTCGACGCTGCCCCAACCGTTCGCGGGTGAAGCTCTCGCGGCTAAAAACCGCGTGATTCGGACGCATGGTGCGCGCGGCGCGAACCGCCCCCTGCGACTGGAAGCCGACGGAGTACGATGATGCCCGGTTGCACCTGCGCAGGTGCATCGCGGGTGGCGCGCACCGACCGAATAGGTCGGCCGAGATGGACCACCGGAACCATCCGCGCGCAAGTGGGACTCTCCGTCGAGGGCGACTCGGGCAACCGAGATCGCCCTCGAGCTTTTTTGTCCCTCGGGTTTCCGGTGCTCGGCGGCCCGGCAGGCGTGCGCGCGTGCCAGCGCGTGAATCGCCCGCTCGAGCCGCCCGTGCCGGCTCCTCTGCGTCGCGCGGCGGACCGGCCGGCTCGTCGCCGGCCTCACGTCAGCCGAGGTCAGCCGAGGTTCTTCGCGGCGAAGTCCCAGTTGACGAGGTGCTGCAGGTACGCGTCCACGTAGCTCGGGCGCGCGTTGCGGTAGTCGATGTAGTAGGCGTGCTCCCACACGTCGCAGGTGAGCAGCGCCTTCTGGCCGTGCTTCATCGGCAGGTCGGCGTTCGAGGTCTTCGTCACCTTGAGCTTGCCGCCTTCCTCGACGAGCCACGCCCAGCCGGAGCCGAACTGGGTCTTCGCCGCCTCGCCGAGCTGCTGCAGCAGGGTGTCGGCCGAGCCGAAGTCCCGCGTGACGAGCTCGAGCAGCTTGCCCGTGGGCTTGCCGCCGCCGCCCGGCTTCATGGAGCGCCAGTAGAAGGTGTGGTTCCAGATCTGCGCGGCGTTGTTGAACACGCCGCCCTCGGACGCGAGGATGATCTGCTCGAGGGTCTTGTCGGCCTCGGGCTTGCCCTCGACGAGCTTGTTCAGGTTGGTGACGTAGGCCTGGTGATGCTTGCCGTAGTGGAAGTCGAGCGTCTCGGCGCTGATGTGCGGTGCGAGGGCGTCCTTCGCCCACGGAAGCTCTGGGAGTGTGAAAGCCATGGCTGCTCTCCTCGATAGGGTGGCGGGTGACCAGGCGACCGCGGCGAGGCCCGCGTCGGCTCGGCGCGGCACTCCCCGGGGGGGCTCGCGACCAGATGCCGGCGCACACGTGCTGCGAGGCTGGCGGGGCAGAGCATACCAACTTCCTCGTGCCGACCAAGGCAAATAAGTGCCGTTAGGTAACTTCATCGCCGTTGCGGGTCGAGGAGCGCCGTGCTCGTCTCCGGCCGTGTCTGTCGTCACCGTTGCGCGCTTGCCGCCCGAGCTCGCCCCGCTCTCGGGCGCCCACTACTCCGCCGTCGAGCTCGACGCCGACGACCGCCGCGCCTTCGTGCTCGATCAGCGCCTGCTGCCGGCGGAGGTCGCCTACCAGGTCGTCGAGAGCGCGAGCGCCATGGCCGAGGCGATCCGGGCGATGGTGGTGCGCGGCGCGCCCGCCATCGGCATCGCAGCGGCGTACGGCGTCGCGCTCGGGGCGCGTGCGGCCGCGGATCTCGGCCCCGAGGCCTTCGTCGCGGCGCTCGAGGCCGCGGCGGCCGAGCTCCGGGCGACGCGACCGACGGCCGTCAACCTCGCGTGGGCCGTCGAGCGGATGCTGCACGCGGCCCGCACGGCGCGCGAGCTCGTGGGCCCCGAGCGCGCGGCGCGCCTCGCGGCCGTGGCGCGCGAGCTGCACCGCGAGGACGTGCGCGCGTGCCGGCGCATGGGCGCGGCGGGCGCGGCGCGGCTGCCCGACGCGTGCACGGTGCTGACGCACTGCAACGCGGGCGCGCTCGCGACCGGCGGCTTCGGTACGGCCCTCGGCGTGGTGCGCGCGGCCGTGGCGGCGGGCAAGCGCGTGCGCGTCATCGCCGACGAGACGCGCCCCTACCTGCAGGGCGCGCGCCTCACCGCGTGGGAGCTCGCCGAGGACGGCATCGACGTGACGGTGATCTCGGACGGCATGGCCGCCCATTGCATGGCGCGGGGCCTCGTCGACGTGGTGGTGGTCGGCGCCGACCGCATCGCGGCGAACGGCGACGTCGCGAACAAGATCGGGACTTACGGCGTCGCGTGTCTCGCTCGGGTCCACGAGCTACCTTTCTACGTCGCCGCCCCGTGGAGCACCTTCGACCTCGCGACGCCCGACGGCTCGGCGATCGTGATCGAGGAGCGCAGCGCCGACGAGCTCGCCGTGGTGGGGACGCGGCGCATCGTCCCCGAGGGCGCCCACGTGCTCCACCCGGCGTTCGACGTCACGCCGGCGCGCCTCGTCGCGGCGATCTTCACCGAGACCGGCGAGGTCGCAGCCGAGCCGGGCGCCATCGCGCGGGCGTACGCGGCGCGCTGACCGAGCGCGCGCCGTGCGCGCACCGAGCCGGGGTCGCGCCGCGCGGTCCCCCGGCCGCGCTCAGGGGCAGGTGCCGTTGAAGATCAGCGACGCGGGGATGACGGCGTCGATCCCGACCGAGCCCGCGTCGCCCGGCGAGCCCGGAGCGCTCGACGCGTCCGGGGGCGAGGCCCCACCGGCGCCGCCGTCCACGCGGATCAGGCCGCCGAACTGGTTGTCCGGCGCGAACACCTTCACGCGCCCGCCGCCGCCGCCGCCGCCGCCCCAGCCCCAGGTCGAGCTCACGTCGCCGAGCGCTTGACCGCCGTTGCCGCCGAGCGCGTAAACGGTGCCGAGCCCGACCACCGTCGGCGCGACCACGACCACGGAGCCGCCGGAGCCGCCGCCACCACCCGGGCGGTAGCCGCAGGCCGACGGGTCCGTGGGGGGCGTTTCCCCGCTCGCCGTCGCGAGGCCGTCGATCGTGATCGTGGAGGTCGCCATCAGGAGCACGAGCCCGCCGCCGTGGCCGCCCCGACCGCCCGAGCTCGAGCAACCCGAGCTGTTGCCGCCGGCGCCACCGCCGGAGCCGATGTCGAAGTCGTCGCCCGTGACCGTCCCGATAGGCACCGACGCGGCGGAGGCGCAGTGCGACGGACCGCTCGGCTCGTTGCAGCTGACGCAAAGGTTGCCCGGGACGTAGGTGTTCGTCGGGATGCCGCCGGCGCCACCGTAGGCCGCGCCGTTGCCCCCCTGGCCGACCGACGAGCCCGGGCCGCCGCCGCAACCCGGGCTCGGGCCGGCCCCCTGCTGGCCGCCGATGGTGTTGCCGGCCGATGGGAGCCCGCCCGGCTGGCCTGCCCCGTCCGCGACGAGCGTGGAGCCGGGAAACAGGCTGATGTTCGTCGCGAGCAGGCCGAGCGCGCCCGTGATGACGGGCACGCCCGGGTCGATGGGCGTCACGCGCAGCTCGCCGTAGATGCGCACGTCGCCCGAGAAGCAGCGGATGTCCGACGTCTGGTAGCTCGCGCCCACCGGTACGAGGAGCTGCGTCGCGTCGTCGATGACCTCCGTGTCGCACACGTCGCCGACCGAGTCGGCGTCGACGTCGGACTGGTCCGCGTTCGCGACGCCCGCACAGTTGTCGCACGCGTCGCCGAAGAGGTCGCCGTCGACGTCGTCCTGCGCGGCGTTCGGCACCGACGGGCAGTTGTCGCCGGAGTCCGGCACCCCGTCGTCGTCGGAGTCGAGCGGTGCCTCGCCGCCCGTGCCGCCCGACCCGGTCGAGCCGCCTCCGCCCGTGGCCGTCGTCGACGAGGTGCTGCTCGTCGAGCTCGTGGTCGAGCCGCCATTCGCACCGCCCGAAACGGGATCCGCGGGTTGCGACGGCGAGTTGGCCACCGAGCACGCCGCGACCAGGGACCCCAGTCCCAAGAATCCAATCACACGCCCCATGCGGGCGCATGTTAGCAGGCTCGCGGCCGCGTGCGGACTTCCGGTCGCTCGTTGGCTCAGGATTCGTCGGCGTGCGGGGTCGGCCCCTCGATGCGCGGCGCGAGGGGGGCCTTCGGTACCGCGACGTCGGCCGGGGCGGGCCCGCTCGCCTCGCCGTCGGGCGGTCGCGGCGGGGGCATCATGCTCTCGCCCTCGGTGTGGAGGCCGAGCACGCTCTCGCGGAAGTGCAGGAAGACGGTCTGCACGATCGACAGGCACGGCACGGCGAGCAGGGCTCCCGTGATCGAGTACAGGTGCTCGCCGAGCAGGAGCGCGAACACCACCAGCACGGGGTGGATCTTTGCCTGGTCGCCGATGATCTTCGGGTTGAGGAAGTTCGCCTCGAGCTGGTGAATGCCGATGATCCACACGAGCGCTCCGAACGCCGTCCCGAAGCCCTGCGTGAGCCCGATCGCCACCGCCGGGATGCTGCTCAGGATGGCCCCGAAGATCGGGATGAGCGACATCACGCTCGCGACGAACGCGAGCACCGGCCAGTACTTGAGCCCGAAGAGCCAGAAGCCGATCGCCGACAGGACACCGTTGACGACGCAGATGAGCAGCTGGCCGCGCACCACGCCGCCCATGCCGCGGTCGAGCCGGCGCACGAAGCGATCGAAGGAGGCGCGCCGCTCCTCGGGCCACATGTCGCGCAGGAACTTGAAGATGCGCTCGTAGCTGACCATCAGGTAGGCGGCGAGCATCAGCGTGATGAAGAAGTAGAAGACGCCGCGCGTCACGCTCGCCACCAGGCTGCGCGCCACGCCGAGCAGCTCCCCCGAGTTCTTCTGCAGCTTCTCGACGAGCTGGTCGAGGGCGTCGGAGAGCGCCTTGGCGCTCGAGAAGCGCGCGCGCTCCTCCTCGCCCTGCGCGAGGCGCCAGGAGCCGTCCTTGTTCGGCTTCCACGACACGTCGTCGGCGACGCGCACGTCGTAGCCGCCGTCGGCGCGGGGCGTGAGCGCGATCGGTGCCGGCTTCGGCGCCGGCGCCGGGGGCTCGGACACGGGCTCCCCGGTCGGGTCGGGAGCCGGCGTGGCCTCGCTCGGAGCGCCGCCGAACAGCTTGTCGAGGCGCTTGTCGAGCTCGGGCAGCCACTCCTCCTTGATGCGCGCCGTGAGGCGCGGCAGCTCGCTCGTGAGGTTCTTGGTCTCCTCGACGAGCCGCGGCACGGTCGCGACCATGAAGGCGACGGCGCCGCCGATCATGACGGCGTAGACCATCAGGATCGCGACCCAGCGCGGCACCCGCAGCCGCTCGACGCGGCGCACGAGCGGCAGGAACACGTAGGCGACGACGAGCGCCAGGAGGAAGGGCAGGAGCACCTGCTGGCCGACGAGGAGGATCGCGAGCAGGCCTGCGGCGCTCACCGCGAAGAAGGTGACGCGCGCCCACCCGAGCTTGCTGCCGCGCGCGCCGCTCACCGCGCGCGCCCCCGTCCGACCCTCGCCGCCGTCATGGAGCCTCCGTCGTCGGCCCGGGCTCGTCGAGGTCGGCGAACGCCGGTCGCAGCTTCGCCCAGGTGGCGTCGAGCGCCTGCGGGATGACGCGCACCTCTCCTACCACGGTCATGAAGTTGTGGTCGCCCTCCCAGCGCGGCACGAGGTGCACGTGCAGGTGGGCGTGCTGGCTCGCTCCGGCGGCGACGCCGAGGTTGATCCCGACGTTGAGCGCCTGGGCGTCGAGCGCGGGCAGCAGCCGCGCGCTCGCCGCGCGCAACCAGCGGAACAGCATGTCGTGCTCCGCGAGCGGCAGCTCGTCGAGGCGCGTGGCGTGGCTGTGGGGTACGACCATGAGGTGACCGCTCGTGTAGGGGTAGCGGTTCAGGATGACGAAGGCGTGCTCCCCGCTCGCGAGCACGAGCCGCTCTCTCCGCTCCGTCGCGCTCGCCGCGCGCACGCCGCAGAAGATGCAGTCGCCGCCGGCCTTCGGCGCCTCGATGTACTGCATGCGCCACGGCGCCCACAGCTGCTTCGGCATCGCGAGCAAGCTGCCTCGGAAGTTGCCGCCCGTCCAGCCTGGAGAACGGGCGGCACGGCGAACGGCGGCGATCGCACCGCACGACCCTGATCGTGGATCGGCGCGCGCCCCGTCAGCGGCGACACGACGGCGCACGCGGCCCGTGCGCGGCATGATGTCACGACCGTGCCAGCGATCGGTGGTGGAGATCTGCTGCGATGCGTCACGGTCTCGCTGCACCAGCGCCGGGGCGAGCCAGGGAGGCTCCACGCGAGCCCGATCCCGGTCCACGAGCGGCCACCGGTAGACGCAGTGCAGCGAATCCTGGCCGCCGATCGCACCCGTGCGTCCGATCAGGTCCCCTTAGCCGGATCCTCGGCTTCGTCGTCGTCCGCCACGCTCCCCGCCGCACGGCGAAGCGTCGGGAAGCATGCGTCGGCCACATCCGGCCCGGCCGCCCGCCCGATATCGATGAAGTTGTCGCGGTATTGCGCCACAACACCCAGGCGAGCCACGTCGACCGCGCCTTTCGTGGCCTCGGCGCGCTGATACGCATCGATCCAGGGCGTTCGGCCGCGCGGGATGCGTCCGCCGCGGCTGTGAGCTCCGGGAGGAGCGGGATCGCCAGGTGCCCCTCGGGCAGCTTCTGCCCGCGTGCCACGAGCTTGGCCACGATGTCCGGCTCCTCCTCACGGCGAGTCTCCGTGACGACACTGGGAGGCACACCAGCGAACACGAGCGCTGCGGTGCCGGCCCCCGTGTTGTCGGCATCGAAGTCGGCACACCGGCGGTGTGCCCGCTTCACGAGCCGATCGAGCGCCGCGTCAGCTTTGCTCCAGTCGTCGAAGGCGTCCTCGACCGCGTCCGCCGCCTCGTTCGCCGCGCTCACCGCGGTCTTCTGGGCTGCCGCCGGCGCGTCGATTCGCAGTGCGAGCTCGATGGCTTTGGGGTGCCCGGTGCGCTTGGCGAGGCGGATGTGGCGCCGCACCGCGCGCGCAACCTTCGCCGGTGAGTCCGTCTTCGAGAGCATCTGTGCCATGTGTCGTGGCTATCCTCTCCGGGTCCGGGCGGCTGGGACCGCCTCTTGGGCTGGCCGTAGAACTCACGGGATCCCGGCCTGCGACCTCCCGGGATTGTCGCCGACGGGAACGCGGAGTCAAGGAAAACCGAGCTTCGAACCGTGTCTCCCAGCAAGCGGTCTGGGTGACGCCGCGATAAGGCTCAGGATGAGGTAGCACGCGAAAGAGCGGAACTCCCCGCTCTTCTCTCCGTCTCCGCGCGCGAGGGCGTCGCCCGGTGGTTCGAAAGCGCACTCGTCCACGAAGTGCAGGGTGTGTCAGGGTGAGTGCGCCAGCTCAACTTCCGCATTTCGCCTGCCTTCGCGAAACCGCGATCGCTACGACGCGATAGGCGTCAACACCTCGAGTATACGACGAGGGGACCTCTCAGGCGAGTTACGGCAGCGCGAGCCCGACACTCTCACTGGATCGCCGTCGAGTTGACGCCCTGTGCCGAAACAGCGGCCCCCCGCGCAGGATTGAGGACGCGACCGAGGCAGAACTCGTCACGCGACGCGCCTTCGTGAGCCGCGCGACCGGCTGGACCGCTCCGTTCGCGGCTGCCCCGGGGGCGTTCCGGGGCGCACCACGCGGCTAATCTCGCGCATCTCCGGGATGCGCGCACTCGAAGATCAGTGTCGCTCGATACGCTGCGTTCGAATCTGTTGGCTCTGGCAGGATCATTCGATGATCACAATTCAGGGTGTATGGCCAGTCGACCAGCCTGTTGTGAGGACTCATTTCTGCAGCAGAGAACGAAGACCACTCGACTTCAACGACACATGTGGTCGAACGGCAGTCCACCTGCACTACCCTCCCGTCCGCCTTCGCAGCCGCCAGGTCGGCTTCGCCTCTAGGAAGAAACTGACCACTGCGGCGGCTACGCGGCAGGGTTGCGGTCACGCAGTTCTGGAACGTCGAAGCCTAGCTCGTCGAGCTTGCGGAGGAGGCGTTTGGCCGTCTTCACGCGGTCCGTTCTGCTGAAGTGGTCG
>JACRDA010000197.1 GCA_016212965.1 Myxococcales bacterium | reverse complement strand
GACCTTGTCCTCGAGGCGCCCGTGCGCCGCCTCGTCCCCCTCGGCCCAGCCCGCGTCGCTCGGGCCGAGCGCGTCCGCCGATCCGGCGGCGACCCCTTCGACCTCGACGCTGCTCGGCCGCGCCGCTCCGCGGGCGCCGGTCGGCACGCACGCACCGCTCGCGGCGGCGCCGGGCGCGCCGTCGACGCCGGTCGTGCGTGCGCCGAGCTCGCTCTCCCCTCCGAGCGCGCCCACCGACGCTCCGCCCCCGAGCGCAGCGGTCCAACCGCCCAAGCCCTATGACCCGAGCGAAGAGCAGTAGTCGATCCGCCGCGCGTGGCCTCGCCGCAGCGCTCACCGCGCTCGGGGTGGCGCTCTCGGCCGCGGGGCAGGTGCTCGCCGGCGACGCCGACGGCAAGACGTTCTTCGCCGAGGGACGCAAGCTCCGCGCGGACGGCCACTGCGACCAGGCGATCCCGCGCTTCCGACTCGCGCTCGAGGCATGGCCCGAGGGCCTCGGCGCGCTGCGCAACGCCGCCGAGTGCGAGGAGGAGCTCGGACGCTACGCCTCCGCCCGACGCGACTACTGGGATCTGCGGCGCGCCGTCCTCAAGTCGAGCAACCCGAGCTACGCGGGCTGGGCCGAGGCGGCCGAGGCGGCGCACGGGCGCCTCGAGGACAAGGTCGCGCGCGTCATCATCGAGCTCGCCGGGGTCGACGAACGGGGTCAGCCCGCGGCGATCCCCGCGCTCGACCGGCTGGCGGTCACGCTCGACGGCCAGCCGCTCAACCCGAAGCTCCTCGGTACCGAGCTCGAGCGCGACCTCGGTACGCTGGTCGTCGCCGCGGCCTACGGCGCCGCGACCGCCATCACGCGCTCGGTCGAGCTCGGCCCGGGGGCGCGCCAGCGCGTGCGCATCGAGCTTCCGATGGCGACGGACGGGCCCACGGAGGCGCGCCTGGCTCCGCCGCCGCCGGAGAGCGGCCTCGCCGCGACCCAGGTGGGTGGCATCGTGGCGCTCTCGCTCGCGGGCCTCGCGGGCGGCGGCGCGCTCGGGGCCTTCGCCGTGCGCCAGGGCGCGCTCGGCTCGCTCGAAGCGGCCTGCCCGGCCTACCGCACGGCGAGCTGCTCCTCGAGCGTGGAGGACGACGTGAGTCGCGGCCGCGCCGCCTCGACGGCGGTCAACGCCTTGCTCGGGGTCGGCGCCGCCGCCGTGGCGGTGGGCGTGGTCCTTCTGGTCCTGCCGACCGGCGACGCCGAGCCGAGCGCGAGCGCGGCGCTGACGCTCGAGCCGGGCGGCGCGGGTGCCCGCGCCCGGGTGGAGTTCTGACGATGCCGAGCGTCGCGAACCGTCGGCGGGAGCTCGGGCGCCGAGCGGCGCTGCGGCGCGCCGCCGTCGGCCTCGCAGCCCTCGCCGCCGTCACTGGGCCGGCGTGCACCTTCCCCGATGTGACCATCGCGGACGCGTGCCAGACGGACGAGCAGTGCCCGAAGGGCAGCACCGTCTGCCTCGCGCGCGCCTGTGTCGACCACGCCTGCGTGCTCGCTCCCGCCGCGGCGCGCACGAGCTGCGGCGGCGGCCTGCTCTGCGACGGCGCGGGGACCTGCGTCGAGTGCGTCGACACGCCCGATTGCACCGGCAGCGAGACGTGCGAGGCGGGAGGGTGCGTCGCCACCCACTGCCACGACGACGTGACGGGCCCCGGTGAGACGGGCGTCGACTGCGGCGACGAGTGCGCGCCGTGCGCGACCGGGCAACCCTGCGCCGGGGCGAGCGACTGCGCGAGCGGCTTCTGCCAGGCGACGACGTCGAGCTGCCGGCCCTGCGCATCGGCGGCGGACTGCGGGCCCGACGGCTACTGCGAGACCAGCGGCACCTGCACCCCGACGAAGCCGGACGGCGTGACCTGCACGTCGGACGACCAGTGCGCCAACGGCCACTGTCCGCCGCAGGACCACGTGTGCTGCGAGATCGCGTGCGACGGCGCGTGCGTCGCGTGCGACGGCGGCAAGAGCGGTGGCTCCACCGGGCAGTGCCTGTTCGTCCCCGCGGGCGCCGATCCGGACGGCGAGTGCGTGCTCGCCTGCGGCGGTAGCGGCGCGTGCCAGCTGCTCTAGAAGGAAACTCGCTGCGTCGGTATGTAGGGGTCGAGGGGCCGAGGGGCCGAGGGAAGAGGGGCGGAGGAAGAGGCAGCGAAGACACCGCCGCGCGCCCCCAAGGAAAGCCGTTTCGTCCGGAGCGGGTCGGGCAGAGCCCGGTGCCCGAACTGCTCTGAGGCCGACCAAGCGGCGCGAGCGTACGGTGCACTTGCTCCGGGTGCACGGTACGCCGCTGTCGTGCGTGCTGCCGCCGTGCGGCCGCGGGTGGCGTCGCGCCCCGGGTGCGCATGGCGCAACGAAAACGGCTCGATGGCCGACGAGCCGAGGCGCGCGCGTGCCGGGGGCCGCTGTCCCTCGGGCTCCGGTCCGCGTCTTGCGTAGCGACTCCCGAGCTTGACTCGGCGCCTCCTGCGCCGAGCACCGCATGGGAGTGTCCACATGAATGCACGCGTCTTCTTTCTCGGTTCCCTCTGTGCCGTCGGTGTCGCAGCTGCTGCCGCGAGCTGCTCGGACGACAGCGGCTTCACCTCGACCGCGACGACCACAACCACCACCACCACCACGTCGACGGCGACCGGTGGCGCCGGCGGAGGCGGCGCCGGAGGCGGGCCGTCCACCTGCACGAGCGACGCGCAGTGCGCCACCGGCGACATCTGCGAGCAGCACCTGTGCGTGCCCGGCTGCACGAGCGAGCAGGACTGCACCGGCGGAGAGACCTGCAACCAGTACCACTGCGTGCCCGCGAGCTGCGCCGACGGCACCCTCGACGGCAGCGAGACGGACGTCGACTGCGGTGGCCCCGACTGCATCGCCTGCAGCGTCGGGCTGGCGTGTCTCGAAGCGCTCGACTGCGCCACGCTCTTCTGCGAGCTCCCGGCCGCCGGCGGGTCCGGGGGTGCCCCGAGCGCCGGGCTCTGCGCCCCGTGCCAGGCGAGCGCGGACTGCGGCGGAGCACCTGGCACCTACTGCGTGCAGGGCTGGTGCGTGCTGCAGAAGCCCGTCGGCGAGGTCTGCGCCGCCCACGAGGAGTGCGCGAGCGGCTTCTGCCCGGGCGACGACGGCGTGTGCTGCACCACCAACTGCACGGGCGGGTGCGAGGCGTGCACCGCCGCCAAGACCGGCGGCGCCGACGGGACCTGCGGCCCCGTCGCGGTCAGCACCGACCCCGACGCGGAGTGCACCGACGAGGGCGCCGCGAGCTGCGGCGTCGCCGGCACCGGCTGCAACGGCGACGCCGCCGCTCCGGCCTGCTCGCTGTACGCCGTCGCGACGCCCTGCGCGGCGGCCGTGTGCGCGGGCGGCGAGGCGACGCCCGCCCTCGCGTGCGACGGCGACGGCACCTGCGTGAGCATCGCGCCGACGTCCTGCGCGCCGTACACCTGCGACGCCTGGGGCACGGCGTGCCTGTCGAGCTGCCAGAGCGACGCGGACTGCGACAGCCTGCACTTCTGCAGCAACCAGAGCTGCGTGCCGAAGAAGAGCCCCGGCGACGGCTGTGCGTCCGCCGCGCAGTGCCTGAGTGGCTTCTGCCCCGCAGCGGACGGGGTCTGCTGCGACACGGCGTGCAGCGGAAACTGCCAGGCCTGCCTCGCCTCGAAGACGCCGAGCCTCAACGGCACCTGCGACTTCGTCGACGACGGCACCGATCCGGACTCGGAGTGCGACAACGCGCTCGCGCCGAACTGCAACGGCTCGGGCGCCTGCGCGCTCTGACCCCGTGCGCGGACCGGCGGGCGCCGTTGCGCCGAGCGCGCGCGGTGCCCGCCGCTGCCCTGTCTGTCCCTGTAATGCCCTGTAATGGACCGCGCCGGTTCGAAGGTGTCTACTTGCACCGTGCGCCTGCGGAGGCGCCATCGGGCGGAAGCTGAGCGACCTCACATGACGCCGCTCGGGGAGGTAACAGCCATGCACGGGACGCAGGTAGTGAATCGCGCGCGCGCGGCCGCGCTCGGCGGGACACGGCTGCTCGTGGTCGAGGACGACGAGGCGGTCGGGCGCGTGACGGCACGGGTGCTCGACCGTGCCGGCGCGCAGGTGAGCGTCGCCCGGAGCGCCGAGGAGGCGGTGGCGCTGCTCGCGAACAACACCTTCGAGGTCGTCCTCTCGGACATCGCCATGCCCGGGGCGAGCGGTCTCGAGGTGCTGCGCAAGGTGCGCGAGCGCGACCCCGACGCTTCGGTCGTGCTCATCACGGGCCTGCCCGAAGTCGCCACCGCCGTCGAGGCGCTCCGGCTCGGCGCGAGCGACTACCTTACGAAGCCTCAGGCGCCGGACGAGCTCGTGGCGTCCGTGGCGCGGGCGGCGCGCCTCGCACGCCTCGCGCGCGTCAAGCGCGAGGCGCTCGCCGTCACCGGCAGGACCACGCCCGAGGCCGGCGACCGCACCGCGCTCGCGCTGGCGCTCGAGCGCGCGCTCGGCTCCTTGTGGATGGCCTTCCAGCCGATCGTCGCCCGCGACGGCAGCCTCTACGGCTACGAGGCCCTCATGCGGACCCGTGAGCCCGCGTTGCCACACCCCGGCGCGGTGCTCGAGGCAGCCGAGCGCCTCGGCGCGCTCGGCGACGTCGGCCGGCGCACGCGCCAGGCGACGGCCCGGCACCTCGACGAGGTGCCGGATGGCGTGGCGGTGTTCCTGAACCTGCACGCCAGCGATCTCGCCGACCCGGCGCTCGGCGATCCCGATGGGCCCTTGGTGCGGCACGCAGCGCGGCTCGTGCTCGAGGTGACGGAGCGCGCGTCGCTCGACGGGGTGAAGGACGCCCGCGCCGCCGTGGTCGGTCTCCGGAGCCAGGGGTTCCGCATCGCGATCGACGACCTCGGCGCCGGTTACGCCGGGCTCACGTCGTTCACCCAGCTCGAGCCCGACCTCGCCAAGCTCGACATGTCGCTCGTGCGCGACATCGATCGGGACGGTCGCAAGGCGAGCATCGTCGGGGCCATGACCAAGCTGTGCCACGAGCTCTCGGTGCCCGTCGTCGCCGAAGGCGTCGAGACCCGGGCCGAGCGCGACAGCCTGCTCGACCTCGGCTGCGATCTCTTCCAGGGGTACCTGTTCGCGAAGCCGGCCTACCCGTTGCCGACCCCGGCGTGGCCCACATGACAGCGCGCGAAGGGCACGGGGACGGCGGCGAAGCGCACGTGGCGGCGGGCTCGCCCGCCACGGGGCCTGCGCGTCCCGAGCCCGACTTCCGGGCACTCTTCGAGGCGGCGCCGGGGGCGTACCTCGTGCTCTCGCCCGAGCTCCGCATCGTCGCCGTCACCGACGCCTACCTCCGCGCCACGATGACGGACCGGGAGCGCCTGCTCGGACGCGGCTTGTTCGAGATCTTCCCGGACAACCCCGACGATCCGGCTGCAACCGGCGTCAGCAACCTGCGCGCGTCGCTCGCGCGCGTGCTCGCCGACGGGCGCGCCGACACGATGGCCGTCCAGAAGTACGACATCCGCCGGCCTGCGGCCGAGGGGGGCTCCTTCGAGGTGCGGTACTGGAGCCCCGTCAACTCCCCGGTGCTCGGCGCCGACGGCCGCGTCGCGTACGTCATCCACCGCGTGGAGGACGTGAGCGACTTCGTCCGGGCCGAGACCCGGGGCGCCGAGCAGACGCGCCTCGTCGAGGACCTCCGAACGCGGACCGGCGAGATGGCGTCCGAGCTCTACCACCGCGCGCAGGAGATCCAGGACGCCAACCGCCAGCTCCGGGCCCTCCAGGGTGAGCTCGAGGCCCGCGTCGCCGCGCGAACGGCGGAGCTCGTGCGCGCCAACGAGCAGCTCGAGCGCGAGGCGGTCGAGCGGCAGCGCGCCGAGGGCGTGCTCCTCAAAACGGAGGAGCAGCTCCGTCAGGCCCAGAAACTCGAGGCCGTCGGCCGGCTGGCGGGCGGCATCGCGCACGACTTCAACAACCTCCTGTCGATCGTGCTGAGCTACTCGGACATGGTGCTCGGCGAGGTCCCGGCCGGCTGGGAGCTGCGCACCGAGGTCGAGGAGATCCACCGCGCCGGGGAGCGCGCCGCCGAGCTGACGCGTCATCTGCTCGCCTTCAGCCGCCAGCAGGTCCTCGCGCCGAAGGTCCTCGACCTCGGCGAGATCGTGCGGGCGTGCTGCCGCATGCTCGGACGCGTGCTCGGCGAGGACATCGAGCTCCACGCCGCCCTCGCACCCGCGATCGGCAAGGTGCTCGCGGACCCCGGCCAGATCGAGCAGGTGCTCATGAACCTCGTCGTGAACGCGCGCGACGCCATGCCGACGGGCGGGCGGCTCACGGTCGAGACCGCCGACGTAGACATCGACGAGGGCTACGCGGCCGAGCACGCCGGCGTCGAGCCGGGCCCCTACGTGATGCTCTCGGTGAGCGACACCGGCTGCGGCATGGACCGGGCGACCCAGGCGCGCGCCTTCGAGCCGTTCTTCACCACCAAGGACCGCAGCAAGGGCACCGGGCTCGGCCTCGCGACGGTGTTCGGCATCGTGAAGCAGAGCGGCGGCCACATCTGGCTCTACAGCGAGCCCGGGGTCGGCACGACGTTCAAGATCTACCTGCCGCGCCACAGCAGCGAGCACCCGTCCGACGTTCTCGCTCGACCACGCGTGAGCCGCAGGGGCACCGAGACCATCCTGCTCGCGGAGGACGACGATCAGGTGCGCGCCGTCGCCCAGGGCATCCTGAAGCGCGCCGGCTACGGGGTCATCGCGACGGCGAGCGCGGCCGAGGCGCTCGAGCTGTGCCGCACGCCCGGCGCCTCGTTCGATCTCCTGCTTACCGATGTCGTCATGCCCAACATGAGCGGCCGCCAGCTCGCCGAGCAGGTGGCCGCCGTGCGCCCGGGCACCCGCGTGCTCTTCATGTCCGGGTACACCGACGACGCCGTCCTGCGCCACGGCGTGCTCGAGGCGGGGGTGGCGTTCATCCAGAAGCCGCTCACGCCCGACGCCCTCGGCCGCAAGGTGCGCGAGGTGCTCGATGCGGTACCTGTGCCGGGAGCACCGTAACGCGGCCGACGGCGAGGGCCGCAGCGGGCGCGCGTCCGCGAGCCTCGGGTGGGCTCGGCGCGCCCCGCGCCGCGCTCGCCTCGGCACGCGAACTCACCGCCGTCAGGCCTTCGCCGCGACCCGGAACTGGCTGACGTCCCTGAGCGCGACGCCCGCGGGCAAGTGCGGGGGCACCGGCTCGCCGAGCGCGAGGAGGCGCAAGGTGTCCTCCGACAGGAGTCCCGCGAACTGCCGGCGCCGTTCGTCGAGCCACCGCTCGACGTCGCTCGCGAGCCGCTCGCGCGCGGCGTGCATGGCCGCGAGCTCGGGGGCCTCGAGCGGTGCCTCGTACAGAAACCGGCGCACGGTCACGCGGAGCTCGGTCGCTCGCCGGAGCGCAGGCTGGATCCCGCGGTCGACGAGCGCCTGCCAGGTCGCCTGGAACGACGCGAGAGGCACGGCCCGGATGTGCTCGACGCGCGCGACCCACGCGCTCGCGCGCCAGCAACGGGTCGGCTCGTCACGCTTCGACCCGAGGTACGCGGCGATCTCCGCCCGCTCGTCCGGCGGCGCCACCTCGACCGCAGCGACGGCCGCGAGCACGCGTGGCTGCCACTCGGCGACGAGCGCGTCGAGCTCGTCGAGCTCCTCCGGCAGATCCGGATCCACCCGAGGCTTCTGCGCCCACAAGAGGCGCCACTCCTCGAACCAGCGCTCCCCCGCAAGCCAGCTCGCGGCGTAGGCGCCCGTGCCGTGGATATCGGCGTTGTAGCCCGCGAGCAGGGCCTGGAGCTGCACGGCCGGCCGGTTCACGACGTACAGGAACGCGCCCACGCGGCGCAGGGCCTCGTCGGCACGCGAAGAGAGCGGCTGCCGGTCGAGCTCGCAGAGCCGACGATCGGGTTGGGGTCGCTCGGACATGCCGCGATCCTACCGCACCCCCGGCGAGCGCGTGCGCCGGAGCCACGTCCACGCGCCGACGGCGGCTCGGCCGGCGGAGGACTCGGTCGTACGCGATGGGCGCCCGGCGCCGCGCCGTCGGGCGCTCGGGTCGCGACGAGCGGTCCACGACGTCGCGGGGCACCGCTCGGCGGGTCTGGCGGCAGGACGAGGACGTCGCGGCCGGTGGGAGAGGACGTCTCGGTCGAGGGTCGCCGGGGCGCGCGCCCGCGTGGTCGCGGGCGCGCGGGATGGACGGACCGGTCGCGGTCGGCGGATCGGCAGGTCGGGCACCGAGGCCGCGCTGGTCGCGGACGATGGACGAGTACGGCGCGGGCGATGGACGAGTACTGCGCGAGCGATGGACGCCCGGCATCTCGATAGCTCCTCATGAATTCAGGATGTTACGCGATGACGCCCTGCGTCAGCCGGGGGCCCGACGCCGGCGCGAGGGTGCCGCTACTTGCAGGTGCTGTTGTCGCTCGGATCGATGAGTCGTGCTCGTCGTCGTCGCGCCTCCGCCGCCCGCACCGATCGTCTCGTCGGTCTTGCACGCGCCGCCCGCGACCGTGCCGACCGCGAGGAGCCCACCCAAGAGCACATGACCCGTCGTCTTCATCCGACGACGGTATCGGCATCGCCGCGCGGTGAAAAGTCGAAACCGAGCCACCGCCGCGCGCCGCCCCGCGGGGCACCTACTTGCCGGTCGCCCCAAGCCAGGACCGAACCAAGGCATCGGCCGCTCGTACGACGTCGTCCTCGGTCGTGCTGCGCCCGAGCGTGAGGCGCACCGAGCCGAGCGCCTCCTCGGAGACAACGCCCATCGCCAGGATGACGGCCGACGCACTCTCGTGGCCCTCGTGGCACGCCGAGCCCGTCGACGCCGCGATCTCCGGCGCGCCGTCCAACACGACGCTTCCGGATGCGCGCGGAAAGCGCACGTTGAGCGTGTTCGGCAGCCGCAGCGCTCGGTGCCCGTTGAGCGCGAGGCCGGGGATGGCGCTCTCGAGACGGCTCCACAGCTCGTCACGCAGCACCGTCATGCGCGCAGCCGCCTCGCCGTGATCTCGCCCCACCGCTTCGCACGCGGCGCCGAGCCCGACGATGGAGGCGACGTTCTCGGTGCCGGGCCGAAGCCCGCGCTCGTGACTCGCTCCAAGCACGAACGGAACGAGCGGCGTACCGCGCTTCACATAGAGGGCGCCGACGCCCTTGGGCGCGTGGAGCTTGTGGCCGGCCACGGACAGCAGATCGACCTCGAGCTCGCGCACGTTCACGGGCACCTTGCCGAGCGACTGCGCGGCGTCGGTGTGGAGGAGCGCGCCTGCCGCGTGAGCAAGCACCGCAAGTTCGTGAACCGGCTGAAGCACGCCGGTCTCGTTGTTCGAGTGCATCACCGTGACGAGGGCCGTGTCGCCGTCGATCGCCTCCCGCGCCGCGTCCACGCGGGCGCGGCCAGCGGCGTCGACCCCGATTCGGGTGACGCTCCGCTCGTGCTTCTCGAGCCAGGCACACGGGCGCGCCGTCGCAGGGTGTTCGATGACGGTCGTGACGATGTGGCTGCGCCCTTCGAGCGCCTCGGCCGAACCGCGGATGGCCAGGTTGTTCGCCTCGGTGCCGCCCGACGTGAAGATCACCTCGTCAGCCTCGCAGCCGAGCAGCGCGGCGACCTGGTCGCGCGCGTGCGCTACGGCGCTTCGCGCCCGCGTGCCGTAGACGTGCCCGCTCGACGGGTTGCCAAAGTGCTCGCGCAGGTACGGGAGCATCGCGTCGACCACCTCCGGCAGGAGAGGCGTCGTGGCGTTGTGGTCAAGGTAGATGGGGTCGCTGAGGGTCACTCTTACAGCCTTGTGTACAGCCACAACTTCTCGAAGAGCACCTTGCCGAGGTGCAAGCGCCAGCTCGGTGCGCGCACGGTCAGGAGGGGCTTGGGCTCGGCGTAGAAGTCTCCGGCGCCGAAGCCAGCCTTGCCACCGCCGACCTCGATGAAGCACTCACCGTGGCCGTTGAAGCGCTCACCAGCAGCCCGGCCGGCAATGACCGAGGCGATGTTCTTGGCGACGACCACGGCCTGGCCGTGCGCGAATACGCCCGCCTTGGGGAGCGGCTTTCCGAGCTTCAGCGGGATCGAGACCACGTCGCCGATCGCGTAGACGCCAGCGAAGCGCGTCTCGAGGGTGTGCCGGTCGACGGAGATCCAGCCACTCTCGGACGCGAGTCCACTCTCGCGGACCACGCGCGGCGCGCGGTGGGGCGGGACGTACGCCAGCAGGTCGAAGTCCGCGTGCGCACCATTCGCGAACTCGAGCCGGCGCGCCGTCGCGTCGACCGTCTTCACCTGGTGCTCGGGGTGATAGGGGATGCCCTTGGCTTCGAGCAGCTGCTTCACGGCGCCCGACATCTCGGGACCCGCCACGCCCATCGGACCGGGCTCGGCCGCGTAGACCTCGACCGTGACCGCGTCGCGCAGACCGCGCTTGCGAAGGTCCGCATCGATGAGCAACGCCGCCTCGTAGGGGGCAGCCGGGCACTTGTACGCCGGCGCCGCCGTCAGCACGACGATGCGCCCCTTTCGCGTGGACTCGAGCGCCGCGCGCAGTCCTTCGGCGCCGGACTGTGTGTAGAAGTCGTGCCCCGCATCCTGGAGTCCGGGCACGGTCTCGGGAGCCAGCTCGGCTCCGAGCGTGACGATGATGTAGTCGGCCTCCAGGGTCTCGCCAGCCACCGTGACCCGACGCGCCTCGGGGTCGATCTTCTCGACCTCGCCGAGGCGGACCTCGATGCCTTTGCGCTCGAGGCGCTCGAGCGGGCGCTTGATGCTGTCCGCCTCGCGCAAACCGACCATCAGCCAAAGGAGCGAGGGAGCGAAGAGGTGCTCGCGCTCTCGGTCCACGAGCAGGACGCGATGCTGGCGCGGCAGACGCTTCCGGAGCTCGCGGGCGGCCACGACGCCGCCGACGCCCCCGCCGAGAATGACGATCGTCTTGGGCGCGCTCATCAAAACACCAGCGTCTTGTCGGCCCACTGGGTCCAGTTGGTGAGCTCTTCGAGCGTGCTTCGCTTCGTCCCCTCTGCGAGCTCGGTGTCCGCGATGCCGCGCGCGTCCATGCAGGTCCCGCAGACGCCGACCTCGACTCCGTGGCGCGCGGGACCCTTCACCATCACCTCGAGGTTGTAGTAGCCCTGCGGAACCTTCTGGTTCGCCTTCGCGCAGGCTGCGGCGTCGCCGATGAGGAACACCTTCACTTCCTCGCCCGCGCGCTTCGAGAGGGAGCCGGCGAGCCGCAGCGCGTTGTAGCTGCGCTCGGTGCCGTAGGGTGGGTCGTTCAGGATGAAGAGCGTCTTTGCCATGGTGTTGTTCCTTGTGCGGCCAGTTGCATACAGGCTGGCGTCCCGCCGCAGAGGGACCGAGCCGACGACAAGCCGCACGCGCGGCAACTGCCCAGGCGCACGCCCCAGGCGCATGCCTGAGGCGCGCGCCGCGGGAAGATCACCTACGCGCGCCTGGCCGCTCGGCCTCGACGCGCCAGCCACGGGCGCGCCAGTCGATGACGCCTTGCTCGAGACGGTGGGCCGTGAAGCCCTTCTTTCGGAGCAGCTCGACAGCCTCGACCGCCATCACGCAGTAGGGGCCGCGACAATAGGCGACGACCTCGCGGTCCTTCGGCAGCTCCTTGAGCCGGGCCTTCAGCTCGCCGATCGGAATCGAGAGCGCGCCGGGGATGTGCCCCGCGCGGTACTCCTCGGGCGGCCGGACGTCGAGAACGGTGACCTCGCCCTTCCTCACGCGGCGCGCCAGCTCTTCGCTCTCGACGGCCTCCATCGCTCCGCGTGCCTCGAAGTACGCGCGCGCGACCTGCTCGACCTCGGCGAGGCGCGACTCGGCGAGCGCGCGCAGCGCGAAGAAGAAGGTGCAGACTTCGTCGCCGGCCAGGCGGTACTCGACGTAGAGTCCCTTCTTCTCGGTCTCTACGAGCCGCGCAGCGCGGAGCACCTGCAGGTGCTGGGAAGCGTTCGCGACGGAGATGCCGGCCTGCTCGGCGAGCGCCTCGACCGTCCGAGGGCCCTGGCAGAGGAGGTCGAGCAACTCGAGCCGCTTGGGCGCCGAGATGGCTTTCCCAAGCCGGGCAAACTGCTCGTAGATGCTGTCCTTGAACCGCCGAGGGGGCGTCATGTGCTCCAGTATTCAACCGGACGCTTGAATAGTCAAGACGCACCGCCGTTCAGGCCGCCCAGCACGTGGGCGAATTCACCGAGACCGACGCCGAGGAGCTGCTCGCCCGGCTCGAGCCGGCAGGCAAGGGCAAGAGCGTGGCGCGGCCCGGCGCCGTCGACCGACTGCGGCCTCGGCCCGCCCCGCGCCGGCAGGGGGGAAGAGGAAGCGCTGAGCATCTGCTCCCCGTTGTTGCCGTGCGGTTGAGGCGCTACGTCTTTGTGCATGGGTGACGTCCGCCGCGAACAGATCGACGCGAACTACAAGGCCTTCGAGGCGCAGCTACCGAAGCTGCTCGAACAGTACGCTGGCAAGTTCGCCCTCATGCGCGAGGGTGCGATCATTGATTTCTTCGACACGGCACACGATGCTTTTGTAGCCGGGCGCCGGCTGTACGCATCGGACGGCCTCTTCTCGATCCAGGAAGTCGTCGGCGCGCCGGTTGATCTCGGCTTCTTTTCCCATGCCGTGTCTTAGCGGCCAGTTCAACCCTGGCATCGGCCCGCTCGTCACCATCGGGATCGCTCCCGTCGGAACGGTCGCCGTGGCCGGGGCACAGATACAGACGTTCGTAGCCCCTTATCGATACGGGTGCGTCGAGCACCTGTATTTCTCCCGCCGTCGCGCTGGCAGCAGGGCTGCAACCAGTCGGCCTCCGTGCGATGACCTCGGCCACTCACTCTGTGCCGGTGCTCGCCTACCTCGTCGACCTGCTCGTGCCATTCGGTCAGGTTTTCTTCACAGTACGATCGGCGCAGGTGATGGAGTTCCAGGCCACGAACGCGCCGTTTCAGATACTGCTCGGCCGCGACATCTTGTGTCGCGGCGTCTTCACGATGAGCTTCGACGGCCACTTCACGTTCTCGCTCTAGTCTCGCCGGGCTAGATCGCGTCCCCGTGGGGGATCTTCGGCGCCGCGGCCGGCACGCGCAGCACGAAGGTCGCGCCCTCCACCCCCTCGGGGGCGTCGCAGAGCGATAGGCTGCCCCCGAACGCGCCGACCGCGAGGTCGCGGCTCAGCGACAGGCCGAGGCCGGTCCCCGTGCTCTTCGTCGTGAAGAACGGCTCGAAGAGGCGCTGGCGCAGCTCGGCGGGCACACCCGGCCCCGCGTCCCGCACGTACACGGCGATCTCGTCCCCCTCGCGACGTGCCTCGACCCGCACCGGCGCCGCCGCGCGCCCCTCGCAGGCGTCGAGTGCGTTCGTGACGAGGTTCGTGAGGATCTGGGCGAGCTTGCCGGGGTCGCCGTGCACATGGAGGCCGGGCTCACACGCGATCTCGAGCCCGATCCCCGCCGCGTGCGCGCCGTGCCGCAAGAGGGACGCGAGGTGCTCGAGCTCTACAGCGAGGTTCACCTCGCGCTCGTCCTGCCGACCGAGCGTGCGCGTCTCGTGCTTCAGGGCGCGCACGTAGCCCGCCGCGCGCTCGACCGCGTGCGTCGCGGTCGCCGTCGCGGCCGCCGCGTCCGCGGCGATCTCCCGCAGATCGTGGTCCGTCACGTCGGCGTGTCCGATGCTGCGGGCGAGCTCGTCGTGCAAGGTGCGCAGCGCGGCGAGCGAGGTCTGCACCGCCGCGAGGGGCGTATTCACCTCGTGCGCCACTCCGGCCGCGAGCCGGCCGAGGAGGGCGAGCCGCTCCGCGGTGGCGAGCTCAGTCTCCACAATGCGCTGCCGCTCGGCGGCCCGGAGGAGGTCCTCGGAACGCACGCGCACGGTCGCCTCGGCCTCGAAGGCCGCGAGCAGGATGCGCCGGTGGCGGGCGGCGGCCACCATGGCCGCGACCGTCGCGCCGACAGCGTAGGAGGCGAAGACCGCATGGCGCGCGAAGTCGTCCTCGCCCCAGCTCGACGCGAGGGGAGCGAGGGCGGAGAGGGCGCCCGCGACCGCGAGCGGGCGGGCACGCACCGGCACGAAGGCGGCGAGCCCGAGGGGGTAGATCCCGGCAGCCGCGAGGTACACGTGACCGAGCTCGCCGATGAGGTGCTGCTCGACGGCGGCCTCCGCCGTGAGGAGGACCGCGCTCGCGGCCGCCAGCGCCGACACCCGCTCGGGCCGGATCCGCCCGGCCGCGACGAGGAGCCCGACGAGCAGGGCCATCGTGGCGAGCCGTGGCGCGAGCACGCTGCCGAAGGCGGCCGGGTTCAAGAGGTAGCTCACGGGCGAGAAGACCCCCGTCACGGCGAGCGCGAGCGCCAGGAAGGCGCGAACGCCCGCCCGCATGTGCACCTTGAGCCGTGCCGCGGGCGATAGCCCCTCGTCGCCACGCGCCGAGGCGGGGCTCGGGACGAGCCGGAGCCAGGCCTTCTTCACGTGGCGCCGGGGAGCTCGATCGCTCCGGCTGCGCCCGTCGGGTGCATGCGGTTGCGCCCCGCGGCCTTGGCCGCGTAGAGCGCGCGGTCGACCGCTGCGAGCACGGTTCTCGTGGCCTCGTCCCACCACGCGGGATCACGCACCCAGCCGCCGCCCGCGCGTGCCGGCAGATCCACCGTGCCGTAGCCGCCGCTCGTCGTCACGCCGACGGCCTTGCCCTCGACGTCCGTCCGGCGCGCTTCGACCGCCGCGCGCAGGCGCTCGGCGAGCACGGGGGCACCGGCGACCGGCGTCGCCGGCGCGAGCACCAGGAACTCCTCGCCCCCGAAGCGCGCGGCGAAGTCCGTGTCGCGCACGGTGCGGCGCAGGCTCTCGGCCACCTGGAACAGGACCATGTCGCCCGCGGCGTGCCCAAGCGTGTCGTTCACGCGCTTGAAGTGGTCGACATCGAGCGAAAGCACCGTGAGCGGTTGACCGGTGCGCGCGGCGAGCTTCAGCGACTCGGTGAGGCGCTGCATGGCGTGGCCGCGCGAGGCGAGACGGGTGAGCGAGTCGACGGTCGCGAGCTCGTAGAGGCGCCCGTTCTCCATGGCGAGCGCCACCTGCGCCGCGAACAGCGACAGCGGCTCCGCGACGGCGTCTGCCGCCGGCGCCTCGAGCAGGCACGCGCCGATACGGCGGTCCGCGAGGCAGAGGCCCACGGCGATGAGCGCGTCGCGCTCCGCGCGCTCGCTGCCACCCTCGAGTACGGCGTCGAGCAGCTCCCGTGCCGGCCCGGGTAGCTCGTCGTAGCGCGCGAACGGCTCGAAGCGGCCGCGCCGCGGCCCGACGATGCGACGCTGGTTGCTCTCGGTGGTGACGAGCAGCCCGCCGTTGTTCGTCGCGATGACCCCACTCGTCGCCTCGACGATCCGGAGCAGCCGGTCGAGGGCGGTCTCGAGCAGCTCGGCGAGGGTCTGGACGCGGTGGATGGCGTGCGCCGACTCGGCGATGGTGCGCATCGCGGCCGCGCGCCGCGCGAGCAGGCTCACGGCGCGGTACGACTTCAGCGCGGCGTCCACCCACACGAGCAGCTTCTCGGGGCCGTCGGTCTTGTCGTGGTAGCCCTGGATGTCGAGGCGCCGCATCATCGCCCGGGCCGGCTGGTCGGAGGCATAGCCGGTCACGAGCACGATCTGCACCTCCGGGTCGAAGGCGCGCATCTCACCGACGAGCGCCTCGCTCGTCGCGCTCGCCAGGAAGTAGTCGAGTAGGACGCATTGCGGTCGAAAGGCGCGTTGCTCTGCGAGCGCCGACGCCGTGTCGGGGACCGCGCGCACCTCGTGCCCCTCCAGTGCGAGCAGGCGCGCCGTGCTGTCGCGTAGCGCGGGATCGTCGTCCACCACGAGCACGCGGTGCCCGGTCGGCTTCGGTGTACCTAGACGGGCCACGGCCCCCTCCTCATGCGTTGCGCTCGCGACACGGCCCCTCCGGCGCAAACAGCCACGAAGCACCCAACCTAGCCGGCGACGCCGCGCGCGGGAAGCTGGTTCTCAGGCCAGGCAAGCCGGCGCTCTACACGCGGCAACGGCCTCACGGTGCCAGTAGCGCCCGATACCCTGCGGCGAGCCGCCCGAGATCCCCCTCGCTGCCACCGGTGAAGCGCGCACCGAAGCCGCGCGGCACGGTGGCGATACCCGACGCGCGCACGCGGTTCCAGACGACCGCGGCCTCGACGTGGACGCGGCGCGTGCCGCCCGGCGCCACGAGCTCGAGCCAGAGCTCCTGGCCCTGCACGAACGGCGCGAGCGTGCGCACGTAGATGCCCCCCTCGCTCAGGTTGTGGCTGTAGCCGACCTCCTCGAAGTCGTCCGTCGGGAAGCGCACGCGCACGCAGGCGCCGTGCAGGACGCGGGCCGTCTTGCGCAGGTTGGTGGGCACCGGGTGCAGGAGCTCGTTGGCCACGTAGAGGACGTTCTCGGCGATGCGCGCGCGGTCGAGCGTCGCGACGCGCGTGTCGCCGCCGAGGCGCAGGGCCGCTCGCACCACGGGCAGCTCCCGGAGCGGCGCCGTGACGATCCAGGCCGCACGGCTGCCCGCGAGCGGCGCACGCAGGCACAGGGGCTCCTCGCCGGCGAGTTCGAGCTCCGCCGAGCAGACCACGAGCACGGCCGCCGGATCGGCCGCCTGGCGCAGGGCCTCGGCCGGGTCGGTGGCGAACACGATGCGATACCCCCCGGCGCGGAACAGCCGGCCCACGAGGACGCGCGCGTTGCGGTCCGTGTCCGCGATGACGACGACCTTGTCGTCGTTCGGCGGCGACGCCGCGCTCGGGTCGGCGGCCACGGCCACGAGGCGACGCTCGAGCGCGCTCGCGTCGACCGCGCAGCAGTCGTCCGCGCCCTGACCGTAGGCCGACTGGAAGACGGCGTCCGCGAGGTGCGGCGACAGCCCGATGATGGGCACGGACGCGAGGCTCGGCAGCGCCCGCACCTCGACGGCGCTCATGCCCGCGGCCGCCTCGCGGAGGTCGACGACCACCGCCGCGAGCCCGCGCACCCCTTCGCCGACCCAGCCCGCGAGCTCGTCGGGGCTGTCGAGCACTTCGAGCACGTGGCCCGCCGCCGCGGCGCCGGTCCGGACGACGTCGAGTGCCGAGCGGCCGAACGGGCCGACGAGAAGGGTCACGGGCTCAGTCATGGTCGCGATTATCCGGCAAACTCGCAGGGGGTCACGCGAAAACGTCGCGAGGCCCATGTCGCCGTCATCGCGCGCCCTCGCCTGCCGGCTGCCCGGTCGTGCCGAGATCGAACACCTGCACGCAGGCCAGGTCGAGCGTCTACGCCTGCGCCGCCGCCACGGACTGCCCGTGCGCGGGCACGACGCCGACCGGGCCCCCTGGTCGAGCAGCGTGCCGGGGCGCTGCCGGAGCGGCCGACGCCCCACGGGCGCCTGCGGGCTCTACGTCGAAGGCGACTTCTGCGACTGCTCCTATGGGCTCGACTGCCAGGCCCCGAACAACCCGTGGCGCACCGACACCGACTTCGAGTTCGGCTCCGAGTGCGCGGGGGCAGGCCCGCGCAGCGCGTCCTCGAACGGCGTGAGCTGCTTGGCGAGCAGGTCGTCGGCTGGCCATGCCCCCTTGCAGGGCCCTCCGGGCGCGCTATACTCCGCGCCCGGTTCCCCGAGTAAGGCGCGTGGAGGCAGGCGATGGGGGGCAAGCGGCGCGTGTTGGTCGTGGGCGGCTACGGTGCGGTAGGTCACGAGGTCGGCCGAGTCCTCGCCGCCGATCGTGACCGTCTCGACCTCGTCGTCGGCGGGCGTGACGCCGCGAAGGCTGCGGCTGTCGCGGCGGAGCTCGGCGTGGAGCACCTCCGCGTCGACGTCGACGACAGGGCCTCGGTCGACGCGGCCCTCGCCGGCATCGACCTCGTGGTCAACTGCTTCATTGCCACGCGCGAGCCGAGCCTCGCGGTTCCGGAGGCCGCCGCCACCAAGGGCATCGCCTACGTCGACGTGGCGGGCGTGCCCGAGTCCTTCTGTGAGCGCGTCCTCGGCCTCGGAGACGCGGCGAAAGCCTCCGGCGCCACGCTCGTCACCGCGCTCGGGCTCAACCCGGGACTCGTCGGCCTCCTCGTCGCCGCCCAGCGCGCGCACTTCGACGCCCTGCAGTCCGTCGACGTCTACTTCGTCATGGGCGGCCGCCTCGGCGGTCTCACCGCGCGCTCGATGCAGGGCATCGCCGACATGGTGCGCGCGCCGGCCCGGCAGTGGCGCGACGGCGCCTGGCAGCCGCCCGCCCCCAAGAGCTGCGGGCGCAAGGCGCGCCCCCCGTTCGACAGGAACGTCTACTTCGGGCCCGCCATGATCACGACCGACCTCGTGGGGCTTCCTTCCGCCCTCGGGCTCGACGCCTTCCGCTTCTGGTCGGGCATGGAGCGCACGCTCCAGGGCATGGCCTTCCTCCTCGGCATCCGCTGGGGCCGCGCCGACACGCCGGAGCGGGCCGAACGCTTCCTGCGGCGGCTCCGCTGGCTCGGCGGCAAGAAGAGCTCCGACGAGATCGGCCTCGAGGTCGTCGCCCAGGGCGTCCGCGGCGCCGCGCCTTTCGAGCGCCGCGTGTCGTTTCACTGCCGCGAGGAGCTCGCCACGGCCCTGGGCGCGGCCTTCGCGGTGCGCCAGTGGCTCGTCGATCGCCTGCGCTCGCCAGGCGCCTTCGTGCCCCACCAGGCGCTCGACCTCGGGGCCTTCGTGGACCAGCTCCGCCAGGCGCCCGTGGGCTACGAGGGCTCCGAGGCGCCCCTCGCCGCCGGCGGCCCGGCCGCGGACCTCCTCGCACCGAGGAAGTAGTTCTCCATATGGCCTCGGCGTGGTCGGGGCGCGGCGCCGGCAGCCCACCGACGACCATGTAGGCGTCCCGATGGTCTTGATCTTCTCGAGCCCGAGCCGCTGCGCCAGATCATCGAAATCGGGTAGCCCCGGGGGGCGGTTGCCCGCCCCCAAGCTCCCACACCTCCGGACGTGCCGCGCGGCACGCGTCGGTTCAAGCAGCCCATGCGAAGCCTTACCGGCTTCCTGTTCGAACTCTCCTAGGAAACGCAGCAATTCGCCTCACGCGGCGCCCGTGAACGGGTACGGAGCGACACAAGGCCCATGCGCCGCAGTTCGGCCGTGGGCAGGGGCTCAGGCAGTAGCGCCAAGCGCCAATCGCATTGGGGTCTAGGACTAGCACTAGCGCCGACGCACTCCGCATGGGCAGCTCGCGTGGCGAGGCACACGGCCGAGCGGAAACGCACGCCGCGTGTGCTTCCGCACGCCGTGGCGGGTTCGCGTCCTCGCGCCGCGCCCGGCCTGCGGCCGCGTTTCCGTGGGCCTGTCTCGTGGCGCGGAAGTTGCTGCCGCCGCGCGCCGGCCGGACCTCGAGCCGGCCGTACCTGGAGCACGGTCCGCACGCCCATGACCGCAGTCACCCCGATCCCGAAGCCGACACCGCGCAAGACGCCTCCCGAGCTCGACGCGCTGCGGGCCGAGGTCGAGCAGGTGAACTTCGAGCTCCTCGCGCTGCTCAGTCGCCGAGGGAGCCTCGTCACGGAGATCCAACGCGTCAAGGCACGCGAGGACATCCCGACTTTCCTGCCGGACCGGGAGCAGAAGATGCTGGCGGACCTCGTCGAGCGCAATCCCGGTCCCTTCCCGAGCGCCGCGATCCGCCGCCTGTTCCACGAGATCTTCCGCGCCTCGGTCGACCTCATGGAGCGAGAGCGCGACCGCGTCCTCAAGGTGAGCCGCAGCTTTCGTCGCGAGGACCTGGTCGTCCAGGTGGGCGAGCGCGCCATCGGCGGCGCGCCCGTGGTCATCGCCGGCCCCTGCTCCGTCGAGAGCGAGGAGCAGATGGACCTCGTGGCACGGGCGCTGCGCGAGCACGGCATCGCCTTCCTCCGCGGCGGCGTGTTCAAGCCGCGCTCGTCGCCCTACTCCTTCCAGGGCCTGGGCGCCCGCGGCCTCGAGATCCTCGCTCGGACCGCCCACCGCCACGGCCTGCGCACGGTCACCGAGGTGATGGACCCAAGGTCCGTCGGCATCGTCGCGGAGCGCGCCGACGTGCTGCAGATCGGCAGCCGCAACATGCACAACTACGACCTGCTGCGCGAGGTCGGTCGGACGCGCAAGCCCATCCTCCTCAAACGCGGTCTGTCCGCGACCATCGAGGAGTTCCTCTGGTCGGCCGAGTACATCATCAGCGAGGGCAACGAGAACATCGTCCTCTGCGAGCGCGGCATCCGCACCTTCGAGAACGCGACCCGCAACACGCTCGACGTGTCTGCCGTGGCCCTGCTGCGGCAGCAGAGCTTCCTGCCGGTCATCGTCGACGTCAGCCACGCAGCGGGCCGCAAGGACATCCTTGCGGCGCTCGCGCGCGCCGGGCTGGCGGCCGGTGCGAACGGCATCATGGTCGAGATTCACCCCTGTCCCGCCAGCGCGCGCTCGGATAGCCACCAGCAGCTCGACTTCGCCGAGTTCGCCGTCTTCCTCGACGAGGTCGCCCCGCTGCTGACCGCGCGGGCTGGAGCGGCGTCCCGGCCCGGCCGCACGCCGACGGAGCCCGCTTGAGTTCGCGCCCGAAGGTGCTACTCGCCGCGCGCTCTCAGCCACCGCCCCAACCCACCGCGAGACACGCGATCCAGCCGCCTCACGCCTTGATGGACCGAGAAAGGCAACCTTGACTCACAGGACCTACCTGAAGGCGGTGAAACGCGCCGGGTACACCGACGCCTATCTGAGCGTGGTCCCGACCGCGCCGGTCCAGGGCGACGCGGCGCTGAGCGAGCTCTTCCTCGACGTAGCCGCGGCAGCGGCGCGAAGTCGCGTACAGATCCTCCAGGAGAAGGTCTTCGGCGTGTGCGCCGACGCGAGCGCGATCCTCGCGGCCCGGGCGCGCGCCTTCGCGCAGCACGGCCTCGACTTCGAGTGCCCCCCCACCTTCGTCGACGGCGCGCCCTGCATCGGCGGGCAGCTCGCCGGAGTGCAGATCGTCGGCGTCACATCCGACTCGCCCGAAGCGCGGGTCACGCCCCTTCACCATCGCGGGGCACGCGTCGGGCGCGAGCTCCGCATCCCCGCGGCGCGACTGCTCTTCTACGGTGGTGTCTCGGGATGGGCTCCCGAGGGCCCGCGCGGCGTCGCCGACCAGGCCGACAGGATGTTCGAGAATGCCCGCGCGCTGCTCGAGGACCAGGGCCTGACCTGCAAACACATCGTCAGGACCTGGATCTACATGCCACGCCTGCTCGCCTGGTACGGCGAGTTCAATCGCGTCCGCACGGCCTGCTTCCGCCGCTTCGGAATCATCGGCCCCGACGGCCCGGGCATCCTGCCCGCGAGCACCGGGATCCAGGGAAAGCGTCGCGCCGACGAGGAGTGTTACATGGACGTCCTGGCCATTGCGAACGACGCCGCGCGCTACCGCGTCGTGCCGATGCGCAACTCCCGGCAGAACGAGGCCTACGAGTACGGTTCGTCCTTCTCACGCGGCATGGCGACCGGCGATGACGATCGCCCCACCCTGTGGCTATCGGGCACCGCGAGCATCAATGAGCAGGGCAAGACGACCCACCACGGCGACGAGCAGGGGCAGGTGCTCGAGACGCTGCTCAGCATCGCCCCCCTGCTCGAGAGCCACGGCGCCAAGCTGCGCGACCTCTGCCAGGCCACGGCGTATTGCAGAGACCACGCCACCTACCGGGTATTCGAGCGCATCGTCGCCCACTTGGACCTGAACGACATTCCGTTCGTCCCGGTGATCGCCGACGTGTGTCGCGACGAGCTACTGTTCGAGGTCGATTCGGTCGCCGTGAAGGGCGCTCGCTGACGCCGGCGAAACGTCGAGGAGGAACACGATGAAGTTCACGCCGATCAAGGCCGAATTCCGCAGCATCGACATTCCGCCGTGCAAGAACCCGCACGACTCGGTGTTCTGTCTGGCCAACATGAAGGGGTACATGTTCGCGCACACCTACTACTTCATGGACATGCAGAACGCCCGAGGCCTGGTGGTCGACACCGGCCGCGCCGACGCCGTGCGCAAGAACGTCGACTTCTTCGACACGGTCGTGGCCAATACCTTCGGCTACAAGTTCTTGCCCAAGCTGCGCGGTCTGGTCTCGACCTTCCCGCCGTATCCGCCCGGCATGACCTCGGCCGCGTACCTCTACTTCAGCAACTCGCCGCACTGGATCACCCACGCCGGCGGCGCGCGCTTCATCATCGGGAGCCTCTCGCACAAGGACTACGTCGAGGTCGATCTGCACGCGCGCAGGGTCACGAACGTCGACCCGGACATCGGCGGCGAGCTGCTCTCCGCACACCATTGGGTCGACGCCGAGCGCGGCGAGGACTGGTTCATGTCCTACCGCATGCAGGACTTCTTCGAGCGGGCGCTGCGCGCCAAGACGCACCCGATTCAATGCAAAATTTGGCAGCGCGACGCCGCCAACCAGCTGCACGTCAAGTGGGAGGGCGCCTACATGGACGTCATCGACGACTTCCGCCTCACGGCGGGCAAGCGCTACGCCGTTGCCAGCCAGATCGACTGCGTCTCCGACGGCGACACCATCGCCAACTCGAAGGCCCTCGTGGTCGATCTCGAGACGGGGCGTCACTGGGACATCGGCGGCCTCACGACCGGCGCGCACGCCGAGATCGACTGCGAGGAGCCGGACGTCATCTACGTATCCAATCACAACTTCAAGTTCAGGATCCGTCCCGTGCGCGAATGGGTCCCGCGGTGGATCGAGACCGGGGGGCGCATCGAGGAGATTCACGCGATCACGTTCTGCGGCCCGGCCAGCCTCGACAAGTACCGGCTCACGCCCGACGGACCGAAGTTCCTCGGCCGCTACACGCGCGACGACTTCACGCGCGGCTCGATCCACTGGTCGTTCAAGCACCGCGGCCGCCGCCTGATCTGCACGGTCACGGCGCCCAGCACCATCCACCTGGTCGACACCGACACGATGACCCTGTGGAAGGCCATCAAGGTGAACAACGACGTCACCGACAAGGCGCTCATCTTCGGTGTCTACCCGTCGCAGGACGGCGAGCGCATCTACGTCACGTCCACCAACAGCGAGTACCTGCAGGTGGTCAACATCGACGACGGCTCGACCGACATGGTGATGTATTTCCCGAATCACTTCTACCTCGGCATATCCCACCCGATCCGGGTCGACAAACTCTCCCTCGACGCGAGAGCGTGATGAAGGCGCTGCTTCTGTTCCCGGCCTCGCCCGACGTCTTCTTCAACTTGCACCACGTGCTCGGCGTGCCGGGCAAGAAGGCGCTGGTGCCGCCGCTCGGTCTGCTGACCGTCGCCGCGCTCCTGCCCAAGGAGTGGGACAAGCGCTTCTTCGATCTGCACGCGCGGCAGCCTTCCGACGACGACATCGAGTGGGCTGACATCGCATTCATCAGCCTCACCGCCGGTAACGTCCAGGACGAGTCGGCGCTCGCCATGATCGCCCGCCTGAAGAAGGCGGGCGTCCGGATCGTCGCCGGCGGCACCGGCTTCTTCCCCGAGGCGGACGCCTTCGCCGCGCAGCTCGAGACCTACAAGGACGTCGACCACTTCGTGCTGCGGGAGGCCGAGATCACCCTGCCCCTGTTCCTCGCGGACCTGGCGCAAGGGCAGCCCAAGAGGCAATACACGACGACGGAATGGGCGGACCTCACCAAGAGCCCGATTCCGATGTACGACTTGCTTCACTTCGAGGACTATGCGGAAATGGATGTTCAGATGTTCCGCGGCTGTCCGTATGGCTGCGCCTTCTGCGTCATTCCCGCGCTGATGGGCCGCCCGGGGCGCGCGAAGACCGTGGCGCAGTTCCTCGCCGAGCTGCAGCGCCTCTTCGACCTCGGGTGGCGCGGGTTCGTGGAGATCAACGACGACAACCTCATCGCCGACCTCAAGCTGGCCAAGCGCGAGCTCCTGCCCGCCCTCGTCGAGTGGCAGATCGAGCGCGGGATGCCCTTCAAGTTCCACGTGTGCATCGACGTGCGGGTGGGCGAGGACGACGAGTTGCTCGCGCTGCTCTACGCGTCCGGCTTTCACTCGGTGTTCCTCGGCATCGAGAACCTCGATCCGGAGTGCCTCGACGAGGTCCACAAGACCGTCAACGCCACCCGCGATATGGACGCCATCGTGCAGCGCATCCAGCGCGCCGGCATCCTCGTCTACTGTGGCCTGATGGTCGGATTCGATCACGACAAGCCGGCCGTCTTCGAGAAGATGGCCGCCTTCGTCGAGCGGAACGGCATCATCATGCCGTCCCTGACGAAGGTCAACGCGGTGCCGGGGACCGAGCTTTACCAACGTATGAAGCTGGCTGGGCGCATCGACCACACCGCCATCGGCGACGCTCACAAGGCCAACATCCGCGACGTGCCGATGGGCGCGCAAGCGCTCGACCGCGGGTACGTGGACCTGATGGAGCGCCTCTGGACTCCGAAGTACTTCTACCGCCGGGTGCGCACGGCGCTCGAGGTTCTCAAGGCGCCGGTGCACACCGACAAGCCGAGCCTCGCCAACCTGCGGATCCTGCTGCGCATCGTGCTGCGCGTCGGCGTGCTGAGCGAGGAGCGCAGGGAGTTCTGGAGCGGTCTGGCCTGGACCGTGATCCACCGGCCGAAGCTCCTGCCCGTCTACTTCGCCGTGCAGCCGCTCGGCTACGGCTTTCGGAAGCGCTGCGCGGAGGTCTTCGACGACGCCTACCGCGCCCGCTCGGCCGCGGCCGCCGAACCGAAACGAGCCGCGAGGCCCGCACCGGGGGTCGCCGGTCAGGCCGAGTAGCTCGCCATGTCGATGTGAAGAGGAGCACCCATGAACGAATTCACTCGCGCGCGTGCTGAGGTGGTCGAAATGACCGAGCGGTGGCTGAAGGCGAACAAGGAAGCCGAGGCCCGCCGCGATTGGAGCGTGCTCATGCCGTTCTACGCCGAGGCGGCGACCTACTGCTACACCATCGGTGCCTTCGGACGGCGCGAGGCGCGCGGTTTCGACGAGGTGCGCCGGCTCGTGATGGACCGCGACATGGTGGGATTCGACGGCTGGACCTTCCCCTACGACTGGCTGGTCATCGACGGCGACAAGATCATGACCAAGTGGCACATGGTTCCGCCGTTCAAGCGCAAGGACGGCACCGCGTATCGGGTCCTCGGGATGTCCGCGATCCGCATCGACAACGACCTCAAGATCGTCGAGATGGAGGACAGCATGGACATCGCCGCGTTCTTCGCGCTCGTGGACGAGCTGCGCCGGGACGGGCACGACGTGAAGCTGCCTTCGGCGCCTTCCCTGTGAGGGTGTGACCGCCATCGCGAGCAGCGTGCGCGGTGCCCCGGGGGTGCCGAAGGCTCGGCGTACCGTGCCGAAGTCTCGGCACGCGACGCGGTTCCCGGTCGGCCCAACACCACGAAACCCTGCGCTTCGCGTCGGGCACGCCGTTTGCTGGGCTCCACTTGGGCGGCCGAGGCTGCACCGAACGGCACCGTTCGCCCAGTGACCGGTCGACCTCGACGTCAGTCCGACGCGGGGGGGCCCCCTCCGTGTCGTCGTCGTTGTCCACGCGGAGGGGGCTCGTACTTTCCGCTCTTCGTCGAAAACCGGGCTAGCGAATTCATGCGACTTTCTTCATCGGGACCGGCAAACCAAGGGCGAGAAACCTTCAGGCGGCCAGCATGCCCGTCCTGCATGTGGCGGTGCAGTTCGGGCTGAGCTGGGGCGCCGTTCGCCGCGCCGAGGGTGCCGCACTCGCTCGCTGGCAGGCGGCCAGGCCGGACACGCCTCTTCGCAGCTGCGGCCTCGACGAAAAGTGGCTCGGTCGGCGACATCACCTCGACCACAAGTACGTCACCATCG
>JACRDA010000024.1 GCA_016212965.1 Myxococcales bacterium | reverse complement strand
AGCGCAGGGTCGCCTCCGGCGCGACGCTCGCGCTCGAGCTCGGGTCGGTCGCGCTCGTGCGGGCCTCCGGCGTCGGCCCGTCGCACGCGCCGAGCGCGGCGGCGACGACCGCGAGCGCGGCGCCGGGACGCGAGCGACGGCTGCGGGCGGCGTCCATCCCGGGAGCGTAGCGCGGAGCGAGAACGACGGCGCCTGGGCGATGCCGAACGCCGTCACGACCTGGAACGAGGTCTGCTTCGAGGAGCCCGCGCCGCCGGACCCCGGCACCGGCACCGACTACCCCGCGCTCGGCGACGTCACCGTCGCGTCCGAGGTGTCGGTGGCCGGGCGAACGGCGTCTTGGCCGGTGCGACGCCAGGGCTCGCGACGCTCGCGCTGCGGCGCCGGCGCGGCGCGGCGCGGGCGCCCGCTGACCCGTCGCTGGGGCACGCCCGTGACGCGCCGGCGGGGTTGGCGCGGAGCCCTCATTCGACCGCGAGGGCGACCGGCCCTGCGCTCGCCGGCGTCTTCACCCACAGGAAATGCGTGGTCGCGTCGAAATAGTGGCCCGAGGCCGCCGCGTCGAACGCGGCCCGTGACGCGTGCGTGGGCAGAGGCGCAGCCCCGACGGTCACGGCGCTCGGCGCGACGTCGGCGCGCAGCCGCACGACGAGCGGCAGGAGGGAGCGCGAGAGACCGAGCTCGGCGCCCGTCGCCGTCGCTTGAGCGGTCACTTGGGTGACGCCGCCGTCGGTGTCGTGGAGCGCGAAGGAGGAGGCGCTCGCGGACGGCCACACGAGGAGCGTCAGGTGGCCCGCCGAGGCCGCGTCGCCGAGGCCGGTGAGCGGGCTCGCGACGTCGGCGGGCACGATCGCGCCCTCGCGCACGAAGAGCGGGACGCGGTCGCGCGCCGTGGCGTCGTAGGCGACGAGCGTCTGGCCGCCCGGGAGCGGCGCGCCGGCCGGGTCCCAGAAGTCGTAGTAGGGGCCGCCCGCGGGCAGGGCGACGCCGCGGGTGCCGATCGCGTCGAGGAGCGGCGCCACGAGGAAGGCGTCGCCGAGGTGATAGCGGTAGTCGCCGGCGGCGCTCGCGGCGTCGCCGACCGGGCGCAGGATGCCGGGGCCGCCGGCATGCGCCTCCTCGGCGAGGCTGTAGAAGAAGGGCACGAGCTCGTGGTGCAGGGTCGCCCAGTAGCGGTAGAGCGCCACCGTCTCGGCCGCGTGGTCGGGCACCGTCCAGGGAGTGATGTTGGCGCGACCGTGGAGCTGCATGAACGGCATGAGCGCGCCCAGTGCCGTCCAGCGCGCGAAGACGAGCGTGTCGAAGGGGATCTCGACCGACAGATCCTGATCGTCGCGGTCGAGGTAGCCGCCGATGTCCGAGCCGAGGACGGCGTAGCCGGCCTCGGCCGAGCGAAAGACGTGGTCGAGCGCGTCGGCGAGCCCCACCCAATCGCGGCGGTTGTCCCCCACCCAGCCGACCGGCGCGTGCTCGGGCCGCGCGAAGAAGCGGCCCTCGAACTCGTAGGACTCGTCGTACGGCCGCACCATCGTCACGAAGTCGTCGGCGCCGCGCGCCGCGGCGCCATAGGCGTAGAAATCGCGATAATAGGCCTCGGAATAGGCCTGGTGCGCGACCGGGCCCGCCTCGGTCGCGACCGGGTCGCTCCGCACATAGGAGTCGCCGAAATCGAGCTTGAAGCCGGACACGCCGATCGCAAAGAGCGGATCTTGCAGGCGGTGCCAGAACGCCACCGCGAGCGGGTCGAAGAAGTCGAGCGCCCCGCCGACCCCCTTCCACCAACCGTACGATTGCGCGTCGTCGACGAAGAACCCGCAGGCGGCCGCCGGGGCGTAGTTCGGGGCCGGCCCCTGGTAGGCGTCGCCGCCCGGCTCGAGGTCGAAGGACGAGGTGTTGATCATCTGCGTCGTCCAGAGCACGACGCGGATGCCCGCGGCGCCGAGCTCGGCCACGAGGCCCGCGAAGTCGGGGTAGCGCGTGGGGCTCGGGACGAAGGTGTTGTACTGGGTCTCCCAGGGGCTATCGAGCACGACCACGCCGACCGGGATATCACGCTCGGCGAAGCCGGCGACGAAGGCGCGGGTGTCGTCCGCCGTGGAGATGTCCTTCGAGATCCAGGGCTCGAAGGCCCAGCGCGGGGTGTGGATCGGGGGCGGCGGGGCGAGATCGAGCGGCCGCACCCCGCCACAGGGGGCCGGCTCGGGCGCGGTCTCGTCGGCCGGGCTGCAGGCCGTGCCGAGCGCGGAGGCGAGCAGGGCGGCGCACCGCATCGGCCTCGCGCGCCTCACGGGACCGCGATCCCGGCGAGCTCGGCGCGGCCGAGCATGAGGTTCAGGTTCTGGACGGCCTGGGTCGCGGCGCCCTTCAGCAGGTTGTCGAGCGTGGCGACGACGACTGCGTGGCGTCCAGAGACCGCACAGCCGCCGAGCGTGACGTGGTGGTGCTCGACCGCCGCGCGCGGCTCGGGCACGTCGCGCGTGACCGTGACGAGCGGCTCGCCGGCATAGGCCTCGCGGTACAGGGCCTCGAGCTCCGCCGCGGAGGTGGGCTCGCGGAGCTCGAGCGAGACCGTGACGACGATGCCGCGGAAGAACGGCGCCACGTGCGGCACGAAGCGCACCTCGTGACCGAGGTGCCGGCAGAGCTCGCGCTCGTGCGCGTGGCCGACGAGGGCGTAGGGCACGAGGTTGTCGCGCAGGCGCGCGGGGTCGTTGCGCGCCGAGGGGGTCGTGCCGGCGCCGCTGTAGCCCGAGACGCCGAAGGCGCTCGGCGGCCCCGCGAGCCGCGCGACGAGCGGCGCGAGCGCGAGGAACGCCCCCGTCGCGTAGCAGCCCGGGTTCGCGACGCGCCGGGCCCCGGCGAGACGCGCGCGCAGCCGCTCGGGCGAGCCGTAGATCCAGCCGTCGTCGCCGCGGTGGTCGCTCGACAGATCGAGGATCGGCACGACGGGTCGCCGGGCGGTGAGGGCGGCGACCCACGCGGGCGCGTGGTCGTTCGGCAGGGCGAGCACCCAGGCGTCGACCTCGCGTGCGGCGGCCTCGGCGGGGCTGAGATCCTCGAAGCGGAGCGCCGGGTCGAAGTCGGGGAGCGAGCCCGTGCCCGAGAAGGGCGGCGCGCGGTAGGCCGCAGCCACGTGCGCGCCGACCGGTGCGCCCGCGGCCGAGCGCGACAGGGCCACCGAGACCGCGAGCTCGGGGTGGCCGCCGAGCAGGCGCAAGAGCTCGAGGCCGACGTAGCCGCGCGCGCCGACGACGCCGACCGAGAGCTCGGTCACGCGCCCTCCGGCACCGGCGCGGGCCCGCCTGGCTCGGCGACGCGCCGCACGGTCTCGGCCACGGCGGGCGGGGGCACGGTCGCCCCGTCGGTCGTCTCCGGATCGTCGCTGCCGTGCTCCTTCAAGGACGGCGGCAAGGCGAGCGCCGTGTCGATGCAGAGCTTGATGTCGTCGAAGGAGCGCATCCCGTACCAGAACACGACCCAGCGGTCGGTGCGGAGGCTGCCGTCGGAGTTCTGGAAGTACCAGGGGTTGATGGGGTTGCGCACCTGCGAGCGCCAGAAGAGGCACTCGTTCTCGCGGCGCATGCGCGCCCAGAGCGAGCTGCCGAAGCCCTCGCCCTGCGCCCGGGTCGTGACGGCGAACTTGTCGAGGTAGGGCAAGCCGGCCTCGCGCGTGAGGATCGCGGTCGCGCGGTAGGCCTCGGTCACGTAGACGCGAAAGCAGCTCTTCTTCTGGAAATAGTCGGGCGTCAGGCGCCGGCCGAAGCAGGTCTCGAGCAGGGCGCGGAGCCGCTCGCGGTCGAGTGCGTCGAAGCTCGTGAAGAGCTCCACCTTCTCGCCGCGCTGCACGAGCGTGCCGGCGCCGCCGTAGGTGAAGAGCTCGCGCGCCAGGTGCTCGGGGGACGTGACCGACACGGAGGAGCCGCGCGGCAAGGCGAGGCACAGCTCGCGCACGCGCCCAAGGCGTTCCCGGCTCTGCGGCTCGAGCGTGCCCTCGATCATGAGCGGCTCGTAGTCCTCGGCCAAGTTGACGGCGCTCAGCACCTCGCCGCGGATGTCGCGCAGACCGCCCTGGGCGGTGAGGAACACGACCTTGTAGGGCTCGACCGCGCAGGCGAGTGCGTGGGTGGCGTCGGCCGCCGTCAGGCCGAGGATCTGGCCGCCCGCGGTCGCGCCGAGGCTCGACACGATGGGCAGCTGCCCCGAGCGGATGCTCGAGGACACGGCCGTGAGATCCACGCCGACGACGGTCCCGGTCATGCCGAGCCGGCCCTCGTGCGCGAGGGCGGCGCGAAACACGCCGCTCGTCACGGGTCGGGCGCGGCAGCCCTGCGCCTCGAGCGCCTCGACGAGGCGCAGGTTCTCGTGCTGGGCGCTGCGGCACAGCTCGTCGAGCCCCTCGGGCGACAGGGGCTGGTCCTCGGCGGCGCCGCCGACGCCCGGGCGGCTCGGCGCCCCCTCGATGGCGGGCGGCTGGCCGTGGACGACGATGGGACAGAGGCCGACCTCCTGCAGGAAGCCGAGGGCCGCCGCGAGCACCTCGAGGTTGCCCTGCATGATGCTGCCGCCGACCTTGATGACGGCGAACTTCTGCGAGTCGCCGCTCGAGAAGCGCCGGAGGTACTGCTCGAGCTCCTTCTTGCTCGCGATGTTGGAGAGCAGCTTGACGATGGTGTCGCGCGTCTGGGCCATGGTCGTCGGGGCGAGCTCCTCTACGGCTGCGGTGCGAGCAGCGCCAGCAGGATCGCCTTCTGCACGTGGAGGCGATTCTCGGCCTCGTCGATGGCCATCGAGGCGGGCGAGTCGAGCACGCCGTCGGTGACCTTCACGTTGCGCCGCACCGGCAGGCAGTGGCTGAAGAGGGCGTTCGGCGTGAGCGCCATCTTGGCCTCGTCCACCATGAAGTGCCGGTACTGCTGCCGGATGGGCAGCTCCTCTTCCCAGCGACCGAAGTAGGGCAGCGCCCCCCAGCTCTTCGCGTACACGACGTCGGCGCCGCGGTAGGACGCCTCGATGTCGTGGCTCACGGTCAAGCTGCCGCCCGAGGCCGCGGCCGCGGCGCGCCCGGCCTCGAGGTAGCGCGCGTCGAGCACGTACTCGGGCGTGGGGCAGAGCAGGGTCACGTCCATGCCGAACTTGGTCGCGATGAGGAGCGCGGAGTTCGCGACGGCGGTATTGAGCGGCTTCGGGTGGTACGTCCAGGTGAGGACGAAGCGCTTCTTGTCGGGCGCGCCGAGCCGCTCCTGGATGGCGAGCATCAGCGCCAGCTCCTGGCACGGGTGCGTGATGGTCTCCATGTTGATGACCGGCACGGTGGCGTGCGCGGCGAAGGCCTTGATGACGCGATCCTCGCGATCCACGCTCCAGTCGCGGAACTTGGGGAAGGCGCGCACGGCGATGAGGTCCGCGTAGCGCGACAGCACGCGCGCCACCTCGGTCACGTGCTCCTCCTCCTCGCCGTCCATCACCACACCCGGCTCGAACGCAATGGGCCAGGCCCCGCGGCCGGGCTCGAGCACGACGGCGTGGGCGCCGAGATCGGCGGCGCCGATCTCGAACGAGGTGCGCGTGCGCAGCGACGGGTTGAAGAACACGAGCGCGATCGAGCGCCCCTCGAGATCGCGGCTGCGCGGCGTGCGCTTGAGCCGACGAGCGTCGTCGAGCAGGGCCTCGAGCTCGGTCCGCGACCAGTTCTCGGTAGTCAGGAAGTGACGCATGGGAGCCCCGACTCTTATCGCACGAGCGGTGCCGGTGTCACCTCCGCGCCCGAGGTCCCCCCCCGCGCCGCGCTCGCCCCGCCGCGCCGCGCGCGGCGCGTGACGAACTCGTGACGCCGAGCCGCGCGGGGCCGTGGCTACGCTGCCGCGCGAACATGGCCACGAAACCCGCGTCCCTGCCGCTCGCGCTCTACACCTACGCGGAGCTGCTCGGGCTCGCGGTCGGGTTCCTGCCCGTCATGGCGCTCGCGAGCGTGCGCCACCGGGGCGACGTCACGCGCCGCATCCCGGGCCGGTGGATGCGACGCTTCGGCCGCACGGCCTCGCGCCTCACCCCGGTGTGGGATTTCTCGTGGCAGGGCACGCCGCCTGCCGACATCGGGCACGCGGCCTACGTCGTCGTGTCGAACCACGAGTCGAACGCCGATCCGTTCCTCCTCACGCTCTTGCCCTGGGACATGCGCTGGGTCGCCAAAGAGGCGGTGTTCGAGCTGCCGCTGCTCGGCCTGCTCATGCGCGCCAGCGGCGACATCGAGCTGCGCCGCGGCGACCGGGGCAGCATCGGGGCGATGTACGACGCATGCCTGGCGACCCTGCGCGGCGGCCTGTCCGTGATGATGTTCCCGGAGGGCACGCGCTCGCGGGACGGCGCGCTCTTGCCCTTCAAGGACGGCGCGTTCCGGCTCGCGATCGAGGCGCAGGTGCCCGTGCTGATGCTGGCCCTCGCCGGCACGCGCGACTGCATGAGGAAGGGCGCGCTCGGCCTCGGCCGGGCCCGGGCCAAGGTGCGCGTGCTCGAGTCGATCCCCACGGCCGGCCTGACCGAGGCGGACGTGCCGGCCCTGCGCGAGCAGGCGCGCGCGCGCATCGGCGCGGCGGCGCGCGAGCTCCGGCGCGAGCTGGCGTAGCGCGCCGCCCGTGACCGCCTCGTGGTGCCGGCGGTCGGTCTTCGCTAGGATGGCGCGCGGCGCCGCGGGGCGGTGCCGCGCGACGTACGCCCATGGTGCTCTCCGCCGGCAGCATGCTCGACGAGCGACTCCGCCTCGTGGAGCCCATCCACCGCGGGGACGCGGCGAGCGTATGGCTCGCGAGCGACGTCACGGACGGCAACGTCGTGGCCGTCAAGCTCATCTCGCCGGAGCAGCTGGTCGACGACCCGGTCGCCCTCGAGCGCTTCGCACGCGAGGGTGTGGCGACGGCGCGCGTGGCGAGCCGCCACGTCGTGCGGGTGCTGCGCCACGGCACGAGCCGCGCGGGCATCCCCTACATCGTCATGGAGCGCCTGCTCGGCGAGAGCCTCGCGGCGCGCCTCGAGCGCGAGGGGCGGCTCGCGCCCGAGGTGGTCGCCGAGGTCGTGGCCGATCTCGGTCGCGGCCTCGCCGACATCCACGCCGAGGGCATCGTGCACCGCGATCTGCAGCCGAGCAACGTGCTCAGCAGCGACGAGGGCGGCGCGCTCGTGTGCAAGCTGCTCGACTTCGGCGTCGCCAAGGTGACGCGCCGGGCGAGCGCTGGCGACGCGTCCGCACGCGAGGATCTGACGCTGCCCGGCAAGCTCATCGGCTCGCCCGCCTACCTGAGCCCGGAACAGGTCTCGGCTCGCCCGGTAACGCCGATGCTCGATCTGTGGAGCCTCGCCGTCATCGCCTACCAGGCGCTCACCGGCAAGCTCCCCTTCGGCGGCGACGCGCCGGCCAAGGTGTTCACCGCGATCCTGCAGACGCGCCACGCGCCGCCGTCCGCGCTCGTGCCGGAGCTGCCGCCGGAGGTCGACGCCTTCTTCCTGCGCGCGTTCCACCGCGACCCTTCCCAGCGCTTCCTGTCGGGGCCGGAGCTCGCCGCGGCGCTCGGTGCGGCGCTCGCCCCGCTCGCACAGGCGCGCGCCGCGGCGGCCGCGGCGGCGCGT
>JACRDA010000191.1 GCA_016212965.1 Myxococcales bacterium | reverse complement strand
GCCTTCGTGCCGTCGTTCATGACCGCAATCAGCCACACCAGGCGGTCTTCGCGCAACCACGTATGCTCACACGATCATTTTGCACCGCGGCAGCATTCCACCGACGCGATCGAATGGCGCCGTGCCTGGATCTCGACCCGCCCAGCGCCGAGTTTGGGGTTGGTGCGGCGGGCGATCTTGCCGCCTATTGTTGCCGCGGTTGCGGCTACGTGGAGCATTACGTGCGAGATCCTAGGACCATACCGGTCGACGGGCAACGCGTGGTGGTGCTCGTGCGCCCACCGAGGCCGCCCTACCGATGAGCGCCCCGCGGCGGCTCGTTCTGCGAACGGCGGCACTTGGCCCGTTTCCCCGTGCGGCGTCCGCGTCGTCGCGTCAGCGCCGGCGGAGGGCTATCCTTGGAGGCATCGACGGTCCATGAGCAAGAAGAAAGACCACCCCCGCCGCACCGCGGATACGCGCCTCGCGAGCCGCGTGCTCGAGGGCCTGATGGCGTGCGCGGACGACGAGCTCGAGGAGTTCCGCGAGTGGCGGGTGGGTAAGGAGAGCCAGCTCGAACTCGCCCACCTTCGCCGGGCGCGGGAGCTCCTCGATCGCATCGCCGCAGTGATTCAGAGCGGCGACGCGCGCGCCTGGAAGGAGCTCGAAGGCGCGTGGCGGATCCTCGTCGAGGGTGCGGATGCGCGGCGCGTGGCGGCGGATCTGGCGCGGAGCGAAGCGTCCGCGGAGCCGCGCCCGGCCGCCGAGTCGCGGGCGAGCGAGCTCGGAGCCTCGGCTCAGGCGGCCGCGACGCCAGCCCCCGAGTCGGCGTCGCCTCCCGAGTCGCACGCGAACCTGCCGGAGCCGCCGGCGGTCCTGGGCGCGCCTGCGGTGGCCGTCCAGCCGAGCAGCACACCGAGGCCGCCACCGGTGCTGGCGAACGCCCCTCGCACGGGTGCGGCGCGCGCCGCGTCACCCTGGGCGGTCGGGCAGAGCCCTGCGTCGCAGGCTCCCGTCCCGCCTGCGCCTGCGTTCACCGCGGCAGCGCCGGCCGCGGCGGCCGCGCCGCGCGTCGCCGCCGCTGCCCGAGCTACGGCCCCGCCAGCGAGCATCGACATCGACGAGACCCAGGGGGTCGATGGGCGGGCGCTGCTGCTCGAGGTACTTCCGTTCAAGGGGGAAGCTGCCCCGCCCGTGCCCGGCGCCGTGCTCGCGGACCTCCCGCCGCTCGGGGCGGGCGATCTCGATGCGACGGGCTTCATGGCTGCGCCCGTTCTGGTCGAGGAGACGCTGCCGTTCACGGGCGTCTTCTCGCTGCGCAAGGAGCTGGCGAGCGCGGCTGCGCTCAAGGGCCGTTCCGCCACGATGCCCGCCGACCCACCCAGAGCCAGCGCGTCGTCAGCGCCAGCGGCACACTCGACGCCCGTGGACCTCGTCGAGCTCACCGTCGACCAGTACGCCTCCTTCTGCGCGCGCTGCGAGGTCTACAAGGAGCGCACCCAGGAGATCGAGCGCTTCTTCGGCATCAGCGGGCCCGATGCTCGCCGGGCGCTCACGGCGCGCTGGGCCGTGCGCCTGACCTCCGACCGAACCGTGTTCCGGGAGTTCAACGAGCGCTTCCATGAGTACCGCGCCTGGCTCGCCGCCGAGCGGCAACGCGGCTCCGGCGGCTGACGAAACCACGCAACCGGGCGGGCGCTCAGGGGGGTGACGCCCACCGACAACCAGGCTGCGGGGACGACGACTGGCGAAGCGTTGCAGGGCGGCCGCGCCCAGTTCGGGCCCACGCGTCGAGGTGATCAGCCGTTAGCCCCGACGCGCGGCACGAAGCGGCGCGGCTTGCGTCAGCCGTCAGCTTCGGAGGGCGAGCGCCCTCTCGACTCGTGGGAGAACACCAGGGGCATGGAGGATGAAGGCATCGAGGCGACGCGCCTTCGAGGCGACCAGCAGGGGGACGCCATCGGCAGAGCTGTTGTCGAATACGCGAACTTCGTCCGCGAGCGGCGCGAAGGCCCCCAGCACGTCGTGGCTCCTTTCCCATCGCTCTCGGACCTTCCCCTCCGGTACGCCGTGTCCCCCCAGGGCGCGTCGAGCCTGCACGCGTAGCCAATTCAGCGCGGGGTTGGGGAGCGTCACGAACATGAGCGCCACGTAGAACTCGAGCTCCCGCGCTCGCCTGACGACGGCCATGTACTTGTCGGTGCTCAGCACCGTCTCGACGATGAATGAACGGCGCGCCGCGGTCGCCTCTTCGACGCGGCGACCAACATCGCGCACTGCCACCCAATCCGTGTAGGCACGCAACGGCCCGAGGCGGTTCAAGAGCTTGTGGAGGCCGCGACCTCGCAGTTCCTTGCCAATCTCGTCAGGGTTCAGGACCTCGAGCCCGGCGAACTCGGGTAGGTCGAGCGCCGCCTTCGTGAAGGTGCTCTTGCCAGAGCCGTTCGGGCCGCCAACGATCACGAGCCGGGGTGGCAGTGTCACTTGCCCGCCGGAGCCACCCTCACCACCTTGCCGTCGCGCAGCGCGTGAACCGGCAGCCCAGCCGCGCGTGCCGCTTCGATCGCCGCCGCGGTGCCGCGCGCGAAGGCCGTCACCAGCGCCCCGTGCGACGGGGTCAGCTCGCCGATACGGGAGGGTTCCACGCTTTCGGCGACGAGGCGCGCCACATCGCTGTTCTTCGCGAGCGCCGCCATGTCCTGGATCGCCGTGGCGAGCACCGATGCGCGCTCCTGATCCTGCTCCGCGGCGCGCAAGCGTGCTGCAGCCTCCTGACAACGAAGTCTGATGCGCGCGCGCGTCTCCTCCGACAGGCCGGCGACGGCGCGCTCCAACTCAGCGTAGCCGGCAGTGGCCTGCGGGTGTTCGCTGGCCTGCTTCCCGGATTCTGGTGCCACGGCCGCGAAAACCCCCCAAACACCACGGAGCGCGGTGAGGTTCGGCATGATCTGAGCGTACACGGAGACTCCGCCTGATGCACGGGTGCACAGCCGACCGCTCGGCTACCGCTCTCGCCCTTGCGCTCGCGCGCGTCCGCGGCCTCGCACGCGGCGAGCGCCCGCCGCGCCGCAGTGAGCTCGGCCGCCCCTGCGGTTCTTCCGGTTCTCCAGGCTCGGCCCGATGCACGTTTCAGGTGACACGGTGACGCCACGTAGCATCGCGATGTTCTTGGGCTAAAGGCTCAATGCTAGGAGCTAATCGCTCGATCTACTCCTCGCGCCCGCCGCCGCCCCGGCGCTCCCGCTTGCGCACCGCCTGGTGCTGCTTGTCCCCGAGACGGCGCTCGCGTGCGGCGCGCGACGGTCGGGTGGGGCGCCGGCGCTTGGGCACGACGAGCGCCCGCGCGACGAGCGCCGCGAGCTTGGCGCGTGCGTCCTCGAGGTTCTGCCCGCGGTAGCGCGTGAGCTGGCTCACCACGAGGATCTGCCCTGCGGCGTCGAGCCGGCCGCGCGCGAGCTCGGCGAGGCGCTTCTTCACCGCGGGCTCGAGCGCGAGCGTGTGGGCGAGGTCGAAGCGCAGCTCGACCTTGGTCGACAGCTTGTTGACGTTCTGACCACCCGGTCCGCTCGCGCGCGCCGCGGTCCAGCTGAGGTCCGCGGCCGGGATGACGACGCCCGGGGCGACGACGAGGTCCTCGGTCACGGCGTCCTCCGGGCGGGCTCGGGGCGGGGCGACCGCGTGTCCGCGCCGGCGACGCTGCGCCAGTGGGCGCGCAGCATCAGGGCGCCGATGACGTCCTCCTCGATGCCGTCGCGGCGCTTGTAGCCGAGCGCGAGGTAGCGGATGAGCTCCGCGAAGGTCGGGCCCGCCGGCGCCACGCTGCCGTCCGCGGCCACGAGCACGAGCGCGTCGCCGTCGGGGGCGAGGGCGAGCCAGCGCTCGGCCGTGCGCGCCGCGCCGAGGGCGCTCGGGTGCAGCGTCGCGATGGGCAGCAGGCCCGCGGCCGGCGCCCGCTGCCAGCGCGGGTCCGCGTCGAGGGCCGCGAGCTCGGGCGCGCGCGCGAAGTGGAGCGTGCCGACCACCCTGCCGATGGCGAGCTCGCGGTAGAGGTCGCTCGGGTCGGCGGGGTCGCTCCAGTCGTAGCTCCGCACGAAGGCCGCGTAGCTCGCCGCCGGCGCGACTCCCGCGACGCGCTCGGGGAGCGCGGCCCCGCGCCCGACCTGGCGCCCGAGCACGGCGACGAGGGCGCGCGTCTCCTCCGCGACGGCCTCGGGGTCGGCGGCGCACAGGCGCACGGCGACCCGCCGATCCGCCTCGAAGAGCGCGCGCACGAGCGCGGGCACGACCGGGACGCCGAGCTCGCGCGCGAGGAAGGCCGAGCCGCGGTGCGGGCGCACCACGCGCTCCGCTTCGGCGTCGTCGTCCGGGAGCGCGAGCGGCGTGACGCGCGTCTCGTCGGCCGTGCCGACACCGGCCTCGAGCCCGTCCTCGCCCTCGCGCACGAAGTGCCGCGTGGCGCCCTCTGGACCGAAGCGGTAGCCGTCGTCGAGCCAGGTGTCGTCGGCGTAGACGAGCGCGTAGACGACCGCGTCCGGGCTCGCGGCGGCGTCGCGCACGCACAGGCCCGGCGGCAGCTCCTCCTCGAAGAGGTCGGCCGCGTGGTCGAGCTCCTCGAAGGCGCCCGCCGCGCCGCGCTGCCGAGCGCCGCTCTCGTAGAAGGCCACGGCCCAGCCGGGCAGAGCCGCGAGCTCGCCCACCGTGAGCCGCGGCGCCGCGAGGTCGAAGCCCGCGAGGGCCACCGCGAACCCATGCGACAGGGCGCGCTCCGAGACGGCGCTCGGTCGGTAGAGGACGGCGGCAAACGACGTGGACACTTGGACTCGAGCCCCAGCCTGCTTTTCCTTCGAGCTTCGACCTTCGACGCGCGCCTGTCGCCCGAAAGGACGGGCGACTCAGGGGCAGAGCGGCTGCCCGCCCGCGGCAGCGTAGCCCTGCACGAGCGACACGAGCAGGCCGCCGTCGGTCTCCGGCGTCGTCTGATCGCCCTGGCCCGCGCCGAAGGCCGCACCGATGCCGTGCGCCGCGGCGACCTCGTCCCAGTGCGCGAAGACGTACTCGACGCGGTTGTCCTTCCACTGCTGCGGCACGTCCGGCAGCGTCGAGTTGCCGACCGGCAGCTGCCACCAGAGGTTCGGCTTGCCGAGCGCCGCGCTCAGCGCGCCCGACCAGGCGAAGGCCTGGTGGAAGTGGGGCAGCGTCTGGTTCGTCGCGTCCCACCAGGTGTCCTGACCGTTGGCCTGATCGTAGCCGGCGTCGCGGTCCGAGCCGTCGATGACGACGAGATCGGCCGACGGTGCGCACTCGGCGAGGAAGGCGGCGAGCGTCGCGGCGTGTCCGGCGACGTCGAAGGCGGGATCGGTGTTCGCGACGACGTCGAAGCTGGTCGCCCACGGCGAGCCGTGGAGGCCGATCTTGGCGTTCGGGGCGTACTTGCGCGTCATGGCGACGAGGCAGCGGCCGAAGCCCGCGATCGACGCCTCCTCGGAGGCGCAGTCGGTGGGGTTTGCCTGCGGCACGGCCGCGGGCAGGGCGTGCGGATCCGGACCGGCCTGCTCGGCGTAGCCCCAGAAGTCGGGCTCGGGGTGGATGATCGCGGTGGCGTTGCCCACGTTCTCGAGCACGAACCGGAAGTCGGCGAAGAAGCGGCCGAGGATGACCGGATCCGCGAGCGCGTCGACCTCCGGCGTGCCCTCGGCGACGCCCGAGCCCTGGAGGATCTCGTAGTAGGTGATCATCGGGATCTGCCCCTCGGCCTGCGCGGCCGCGACGAAGTCGCGCACGTAGGCGCCCGGCGCGTCCTGGTCCCACTGCCAGCAGCCCCACCAGGCGCACCCTCCGCCCGAGTTCGCGCAGCTCTGGCCGAACGCCGTGCAGCCCTGCGCGCACGAGGCGCAGGGGCCGGCGCCGTCGGCGAATCCGCCCGACAGGTACATGTAACGAAGGTCGAAGGGCTCGGCTGCGGTCGCAGGGTCCGAGGTGGAGACGCCCGCGAGCAGGTGGGTCTTGCCGAGCTCGGCGAGGAGCGACGCCCCGAGGCACGCCTCCTGCCCGCCTGCGCCGCCGGCCGCCGCCGTGCCCCCGGTCCCGGTCCCTCCGGTGCCCTGGCCGCCGGTGCCCTGACCACCGGCGCCCGTCGCGCCGGTGCCGCTCCCGGCGCCGCCCCCGCCGTCGTCGCCCCCGTCACCGCACGCCGCGGCGAGCCCGAGCACCACGGTCACGGTAGCTGCCTGCCAGGCCCATGCGTTCATCGCCGATCCTCGTGCTCGAGGGCCACCCCGCGTGCGCCCCGAAGTGCCAGGATACACGACCCGTCCGGCCCTCCCTACCGGGCGCCGAGCCCGGTGGAAAATTCTGGTGGCGGACCCCTTCACGAGGGCTTGCGCCCAGACGCGTTTCGGTTACATTGGGCTGGCTCTCACGCAGACGTTACCGCATGGATGTGCACTCTCGAGGATTCGGGATCGCGATTTCTGCTGCGAGGTGGCGTTATCACGTGGTGCCGCGGCCTTCGGGCCACGCGCCTCCCTCCGATCCCGGCCCGTTGGGTGGCGGCTTTCTCTCTCTTCCGGGCCGTTTTCGAGACGAGAAGAGTCCATGGGTAACAGACTGTACGTAGGCAACCTGTCCTTCAACACGACGACCGACACCGTCCGCGCGTTCTTCACCGAGCTCGGCCAGGTGACCGACGTCCACGTGGTCACCGACCGTGAGACCGGGCAGTCGCGCGGCTTCGCGTTCGTGACGATGGGCTCGGCCGAGGACGCGGCCAAGGCGATCGCCGGCGCCAACGGCGCGATGCTCGACGGCCGTTCGCTGCGCGTGAACGAGGCCGAGGAGCGTCAGAACCGCGGCGGCGGCGGCGGCGGCGGCGGCTTCGGCGGCGGCGGCGGCGG
>JACRDA010000198.1 GCA_016212965.1 Myxococcales bacterium | reverse complement strand
CCGCGACCTCCGGCTCGGCGGAGGCCGGGGGCGACGGCGACGACGGCGGCGTGCCGGCCGCGCTCGACGTCATCGGGTCCGACCTCGCGCGCCATCGCTCGCTCGTCGTCGTGAGCGCGAGCGAGGCCTACGTCGCGGGTGCCGCGGGCGACGAGGGCTCGAGCGCGCGCGTGTGGCGCTTCGACGTCGATCGCTGGAGCCCCGTCGAGCTGCCCGGGCTCACGGGCGCGCTCGAGGGGCTCGCGCGCACCGCGGACGGCACCCTGTGGCTCGCGACCCGCGCCGAGCTCTGGAAGAAGCCGCTCCACGCGCGCTGGGAGAGGGTGCCCCTGCCGACGGAGGTCGCCGGCGCGGTCGCGAGCGGCTGGGAGCTCTACGCCGTCGGCGCGAGCGGCGACACCGTGTGGGTCTCGGCGCGCGCCGTGCTTGCCTCGGGCGAGCGGCGCGTCGTGCTCGCGCTCGGTGCCGGCGGGGCGGCCGGCAGCGCGCCCATCGTCTGGGAGTGACGGCGGCTCTCAGTCGCCGAGCCGCAGCACGACCTTGCCGAAGCTCTCGTTCGCCGCGACGAAGGCGTGGGCGGCGGCCGCCTCCGCGAGCCCGAACACGCGGTCGACGACGGGTCGCACCGTGCCGCGCTCGAGCCACGGACCGAGGTTGCGCCAGAGCAGGCGCGCGAGCTCGATCTTCTCCTCGATCGGGCGGCCCCGCAGCACCGTGCCGATGATCTCGAGGCGCTTCTGGAGCACCGTGCGCAGATCGAGGTCGCTGCGCGCCCCGCCGGTGAGCCCCACGACGACGATGCGCGCGCGCGACGCCGCCGCGGCGACGCTCTCGGCGAGGTAGCTGCCGCCGACGAGCTCGAGCACGACGTCGACCCCGGCGCCGCCCGTCGCGGCTCGCACCCGCTCGGCGAAATGGCCGTCCTCGGCGAGCACGGGCGCGTCGAGGCCGAGGGTGCGCGCGCGCTCGAGCTTGTCGGCCGTGCGCGAGGTGCCGACCACGAAGCAGCCGAGCGCGCGGCCGATCTGCGCCGCCGCCGTGCCGACGCCGCTGCCGACCGCGTGGACGAGGAGCTTCTCGCCCGGGGCGAGGCGCCCGCGCACGACGAGCGCGTCGTACGCCGTCACGAAGGCCTCGGGGACGGCGGCCGCGTCGAGATCGCCGAGGGAGCGCGGGATGGGCGCCGCCTCGCGCTCGTGCACCACGATCTCCTCGGCGTAGGCGCCGCCCGCGACGATGCCGTAGACCCGGTCGCCGACCGCGAAGCGCGTCGCACCCGGACCGCACGCCGCGACCGCGCCTGCGTACTCGAGGCCGGGGATGTCCGGGACGACCCCCTCCGGCGCCGGGTACAGGCCCGCGCGCTGCAGCAGGTCGGCGCGGTTCACGCCCGCGTAACGCACGGCCACGCGGATGGCGCCGGGGAAGAGCTCGGGCGACGGCCGCTCCGCGACCGTGAGGACCTCGGGACCACCAGGCTCCCGGATGACGACGGCTCGCATGGCGGGGAGCGTAGTACGTCCTGTCGTCGCGCGGTGGGCGCGCGAGCGCGCCGAGCGCGTCAGCCGGGCCGCGCGGCGCGCCGACGCAGCGCCGCGGCGGCCCCGAGGGCGAGCGCCCAGAGCCAACCTTGCGAAGCGGGCGGGCGCGCCCCGAGCGCGCAGCTCGACGAGGACTCGGTCTCGCCGGGGTCGGCGGACGTGCCGGGCGCCCCTGCGCCGACGCCCGCGCCACCGGTCGCGCCGGTGCCGGAGCCGGCGCTGCCGCCCCCGGTGCCGCTGCCGGCGTCGCCGATCGGCCCGGGAGGCCCGCCGCCCGTGCTCGGTCCCGAGCCGCCCGCGCCGTTGCCCCCGCCACCGCCGGAGCAGAGCGAGGCCTCGAGGCAGTAGAACTCCTGATTGCCGAGGTCCTCGCAGCAGCCACCCGCGAACGCCGTGCAGTCGCCGGCGCCGGTGCAGGCCTTGCTGCAGAAGCTCGAGCTCGACGTGTAGACGCACGTCGTGGCGTCGAGGTTCGGGTTGCAGAACGGCAGCTCGTCGTGTCCCGGATAGGCGCACGGCGAGCCGAGCGCGCCCTCGAAGTCGTAGCCGGGCGGCCCCGAGCCGCAGGCCTGGCCCGACGGCGTGAAGGTGACCGTGAGCGTGAACGGCCCCGGGTACTCCGCGGCGCCCTTGAAGGTGTCCGCGACGACGTAGTAGGTGCCGCAGTCGACCGCCTGATCGAGCGCGATGTCGGCGCGCGCAATGCAGTCGTTCGTGTTCATCGACGTGTAGACGTGGACATCGATGTCGACGCCCACGTCGTCCTGCACCGACACGTGCAGCGTGCCGGGCTGCGTGACGTCGACGGCGTAGACGTACTCGCGGCCCGTCTCGCTCTTGCCCGGCGCCGCGCCGCAGCCGTCGAGCAGATCGCTCGGCGAGCTCGTCGTGTCGCGCGCGTCGACGAAGGGCAAGCTCCCGACCGGGATCGGATGCGTCGGCGTGCCGAGCGGGTCCCCGACGCTGGTGCCGGTCGTGCCCGAGTAGCGCCGGGGCGTGTAGCCGTCGACCCACGACCAGCCCGGGAGGCTGAAGTGGACGTTGTAGAAGACCGACTCGTAGAGCGCGGGCTCGCCGTTGCCGAGCGTGTGGCTGTAGAGCGCCATGTGGTAGCCGGCGTCGTTGAAGATGTCGCCCGGCCGCATGTCGGCGAGCGCGACGACGCTCGAGCCCTGATCGACGGTCGAGGTCGAGAAGTGCCCGCTCGCCCAGGCCTTGCTCACGAAGCCCGAGCAGTCGACGCCGGCCGTGCAGGAGAGCACGCCGTCGTCGGGGTACGAGCCCGCGCCGTAGCCCCCGGCGATCTCCTGGTCGAACTCGAAGAGCGTCATGTAGCCGCCCCAGTCGTAGGGCAGGCCGAGGTAGTCGCCGGGCGGGTAGACGCTGTGGTAGGCGGCGTTGCACGACGCGGTGAGGTTCGCGGCGCTGCAGCGCCACGGGTGGTAGGCGTAGGCCTTGGCGCGGCCGATGATCTCCTCGCGCGTGATGGCGCCGGCAGGAGAGGCCGCGGCGAGCGCGGCGAGCGCGGCGAGCGCGCCCACGAGTCCGGTCGAGCGCGTGCGGGACGAGAGGCGGCTCATCGGGACACCTCCGCGCGCGCGAGGTCGGCGGGCAGGACGTGGCGAACGAGCTCGAGCCCGTCCGCCGTGGGGCGCCCGTGGACGAGCCCGGCCGGACCGACCGCGAGCTCGCGCCGCGGCAGGTAGGTGCCCGGCGGCGGCAGCTCGACGTCGAGCACGAGCGCGCCGTCGCGCGCGTCGAGGCACACGGCCCGGCGCGTCACCGCGACCGCCGGCTCGGCAACCACCCGCTCGAGGCGCAGGCAGGCGATGTCGCCCGAGCGCCCCACGACGCGCGCCGCGTCCACTGCGCCGGGGATCGCGTGGCGGGCCACGGGCTCGGCCCGGCGACCCGGGCTCGCGGCCGCGCCCGTGGCGGCCGGGCCTGCCTGGAGCACGACCCAGAGCTCGGCCGTGCCGCGCGACACGCGTGCGGCGAGGCCGCGGCCCGCGTCGTCGACGAAGGCTCCCTCGCGCTTGCCCGCGAGGCCGACCTCGAGCGGGGTCGGCGCCGCGGGGCTGCCGAGGTCGACGAGCTCCTGGTAGGCCGTGCGCGCCGCCACGCGACGCGAGGCGCCGAGCTCGAGGCCGACGACCTCGCGCAGGCTGCGCGAGAGCGCGAGCTCGCCCGCCGCCGCGCCGGCGGCCTCGAAGAGCCAGGCTTGCGCGCGAAGCGGGCTCCACGCGACCACGGCGCCGTCCGGTCCGACGGCCACGTCCTCGGCGTCCTCGGGCACGGACGCGAAGGTCTCGAGCGCACCGCCCGCGCCGACCCGCGCGATGCGGCCCGCGAGCCGGTCGAGCACGAGCACCGAGCCGTCGGGCGCGAGCGCGAGCGCGCTCGGACCCTCCGCCACGCGCTCGAAGCCGGGAGCCCGGTAGCCGAGCGCGCCCGGCCCCGACCCCCAGGCGAGGAGCACGCGCCCGTCGCTCGGCCGCTCGGCCGCACGCTCGGCGGCGGCTGCTGCGCCCGTGCGTTCCGGCTCGCTCGGCCGCTCCGCGCAGGCCCCGAGCCCGAGCCCGAGCCCGATTCCGAGCCCGCCGGCGACCACGAGGCCGCCGAGCCGCTCACCCCAGTGCCTGCCGATGTGCCGCATGGCCACCACTCCTCGCGGTCTCGCGCGCCGCGTGGGCGTGCGCTAGCGCAAAGCCGGCCCCGCTGCACGAACTGTCGCGCGAAGGAGGGGGGGAGGGCGGGGGAGCCGCGTCGAGCCCGAGCCCGAGCCCGTGCTTCGTGTCCGTGTCCGCGTCCGCCCAATCGGGGCGAGCTCAGTGCGAACGCTTCTCAGCGCTGTGACTCACGCCGAGACCGACCGCGCGGGGGCTGTTCGCCCCGTGCTACCATGCTCTCCCGATGGCCCCCAGACGCTCGGAGCCGACCTGGCGGCAGAAGGCCGACCCGCTCTACCGTGGCGACGACGCCGCCGGAGTGTCGCTCCCCGATCCGGTGGCCGACGCATCCATCGTGCGCCACGTCTTGTTCCTCGGGGGCGCCGGGCGGCCCACGCCATATCCCAGCACGACGGCAGCGCGCGCTGTGGCCCAGCACTTCGCCGGCTCGCGCGGCCGTGTTTTCGTGACGTCGGCGCCGAGGGCCAAGGGCCTTGGCCTGGGGTACATCGGTCGGCTCGAGCTCCTCAAGCTGCCGCGCGGCAAGGGCTACGGCGACGCGAGGTGGCCCTCGGCGATCGAGGTGATGCAGGCGCGGCGCTAGGTGGAGCAGTACGCGGAGCACCTGCTGGACTTTCGCGGCCGTGGTGCCCTCGATTCCGCCGCGCTTCGCAGCCTTCTCGGCGCCCTTTACGAGTAGCCATGCTGCCCCTCACGTGCGTGAACTGCTGCCACAACGCCTTGCAGACGGATCTGCTCGGCACGACCCACGGGTACTGCGCCGAGCACCGGAGGGTGCTCATGTCGCCGACTGAGCTCACGTGCGGTCGGCTGCTTCGCAAGGACCTGCCGCTGACGAGAGCCCGTGAGGAGCGAGCGCTTCACGAGCGCCGGTACTCGCCGGGCGCTATCTCGACGGTGCGTGAAGCCACCCCCGTGAACGGGACGTCGACGAGCTCGAGCCCCCGCGACCTGGCGCTCCTTCGGCGCGACACCGTCGGTGATGTGATCGCCGACTACGGTCGCCTCGACAGCAAGTTCGCCACGCTCGCGCAGCTGCACCGCGTCCCTGGACCGCGAGCCGAGGTCGCGATGTTCAGCTTGGGGCGCGCCTACGTCAGCCGCTGCGTCGAGCGAAAGGGCCCGTGGACGAGCGGCCTGCACCTGCTGTGGTGGGCGAAGCAGGGCCTCGGTGACGAGCCTCAGGTCGAGCTGCGCGACCTGCGCGCGGAGATGCCGCTGCCGCCGACGCGGCACGTCGAGCTCGCGAAATGGGCCGTGGTCATGCTGCGGTTGCTGTTCGTCTCGGACGTGGGACATCACGCCGCACAGGGGCACCACAGGAAGGTCGGCGCACTGAGCTCGCTGGCGGAGGACGCCGTGCTCGGCACGGGAGCGCTCGACCCAGGCAAACTGCTCCGGTGGATCGCGCGGACGGGCGCCAAACGCGTCGAGCACGCACTCCCCCAGCGGGACTACGATCGCCTCGCAGTGTCACTGCACGTCGATGCCGACTGACAGGCCTGCGCGCCGACAACCAACACCCAAGAGCACTGCCCAACCGGCCAACGCAATAGCGCATGTGTCGTCCTCCGTGGTGGACGCTGGCGCAGCCGGGGAGGATTTGACAGCACCGCGGATCGGTCGGCGCGCGGGGCTGGAGCGGGAGCGGGAGCGGGGCGCCTCGAAGAACAGCCCCGTCCGGATGCGGAAGCCCCACGCGAAGGCGTGGTTCTCGCCCGAGACGGCCTGTGCGCCGCCGCGCGAGCCCGAGAACGGCAGCACCCACGCGAGGCCCGCGTTGAGCCCGACGCTCTTGTCCTCGGTGAACGGCACCGAGGTCTTGACGCCGGGCTCGAGCACGAACTGCGCGCCGCCGAAGCGCTGGCTGTCGGAGCTCTCGGGCATGCCGCCGGCGGCCACCCACACGCGCGCGCCCGGCGCGAGGTAGCCGTCGAACAGGTGGTAGTAGAAGCTGCCCGACAGCACCCAGTTCACCACGAAGTTCGCCTCGACCGGCGGGCGCTGCCCGGCGGCGGCGCCCTCTTCCGGGTCGTTGCCGGCGACCTTGGCAGCGAGCTCGACCTTGGTGGAGCCCTCGATCTCGAGCGGTGCCTTGTCGTAGCGCACGCCGACCGAGGGCGTGAAGCCGAAGCGCTTCGGCAGGAAGAGCGCGCGATCTTCCCAGCCGCGCACCTCGGTCTGTGCCTGGTTCACGATGGCCGTGCCGCGGTCGGCGAGGTTGTCGATGTCCGCGTGCATGTCACCGCCCTGGGTGGGCATCGTGAACGCGACGCCGATGGGCAGGTGCAGGTTGGGCTGGAGCGTGACGTACGGGTTGAACGACAGCTCGAGCCCGCCGGTCGCGATGCGCTTGTACGCGTCGCGGTCGCGCGAGACGTCGGTGGGCGGCTCGTCGGGGCCGTCCACGGCGGCACTGCCGATGCCGAAGCGCACGCCCACGCCCCACATCTTCGCGAAGCGATAGCCGGTCGCGATGACGAAGGAGCCGGTCGGGAAGAGCTCGGTCGGGCCGTTCGGCTGCACGACGACGCGCATGCTCCCGACGCCCACCACCGAGTCGACGTAGATGTAGCCCGGAGGCGTGAGCTGCTCGGGGCCCTCGGGAGCCCGGGCCTCCTCCTCTTCCTGCTCCTTTTCCCGGAGCGAGCCGGTCTTGCCCTTGGGCGTGTACTTGCCCTCGGGCTCCTTGCCCCCGACGCCCCAGCCGCCCGGCTCGACCGGCGGCAGCCCGGGCGGCTCGGGGGCGCCTGGCTCGGGCGGCGTTTCCCCTGGCTCTTCACCGCCCTGCTTGTCCGGCTCGGTGGGCTTGGGCTGGGCGGTGGCCAGGGCTGGCGCGCCGCAGACGAGGAGGGCGGCCAGCGGGAAGAGCAGCCCGCTGCGACTCGAGGTGCGTCCGGCGATCTTCATCTGTCGCTCGCGATGGCGGCGCGCTGCATGGCGCCGTCGGAGACGGCGGATCGGCGTGGCACTGCCAGATCCGAGCCAGGTGCGCGTTCGGCCGGACAGTAGCAAGGCCAGGCGGATCCGAGAAGTGCTATGTTCCCGGTGTCGATCGCGCGCGCGGACGCCGTGCGTGGAACGGGCCGCGAGCGCGCGCCACGAGGGGGGCGCGCGCGCGCCGCGATCGCCGAGCCGAGATGACCGAACCGCCGCGCCAGAGCCCGCTCGAGCTGTCGGGCTTCGAGCTCATCCGGCGCCTCGGCTCGGGTGGCATGGCCGAGGTCTTCCTCGCCAAGAAGCGCGGCGCCGAAGGCACCTTCAAGCTGCTCGTCGTCAAGCGCATCCTGCCGGAGCACACCGGCTCGCGGCGCTTTCGCCACATGTTCGTCGAGGAGGCGCAGCTCGCCACGCGCCTGAACCACCCGAACATCGTCCAGGTCTACGAGTTCAGCCACCACGGCGACGAGCTGCTCCTGTCGATGGAGTACGTGGAGGGCGTCGACCTCGGCAAGCTCATCCGGGCCGCCCGCAAGCGCGAGCGCACGCTGCCGCCCTGGGTGAGCGCCTTCGTGGTCAGCGAGGTCGCCAAGGGCCTGCACTACGCGCACGAGCGCAAGGACGAGGGTGGGCTGCCGCTCGCCATCGTGCACCGCGACGTCTCGCCCCAGAACATCCTCATCTCCTACGGCGGTGTCGTGAAGATCGCCGACTTCGGCATCGCCAGCGCCAACCTGTTCCGGGAAGAGACCGGCATCCTCCGGGGCAAGGTGGCCTACATGTCGCCGGAGCAGGCGCGGGGCGAGCGGGTGGACCGCCGCAGCGACGTCTACGCGCTCGGCGTGGTGCTCTACGAGATGCTGACGCTGCGCTCGCCGTACGGTGCCCTGAAGGACGCCGCGCTCGCCGAGGCGGTGCGCCACGGCGCGGTGCGGCCGCCGTCCTCCGCGGTCGACGGGGTGCCCCCGGAGCTCGAGCGCATCGTCATGCAGGCCCTGGCGCGCGCGCCGGACGACCGCTTCCGCACCGCCCGCGAGCTCAGCTTCGCGGTCGGCCGCGCCCTGCTCGAGAACCAGAAGCTCGTCGACCAGACCAGCACCGAGGCGATGCTCCACGAGCTGCTCGGCCGCGACGGCGGCACGATCGGCGACGAGGAGGAGCCCCGCACGCTGGCCGCCGTCCGCAAGCCACGGACGCAGGCGGCCGATCTCAGCCAGCTCGGGACGGCGGAGCAGCAGCCCTCGCGGCGCGTGGTGCGCGAGGTGCGGCACGTCGCCGTCGTGACGCTGCGCCTCGAGGGCTTCGAGGAGCTCGCCCTGGCGCTCGGCGAGGCGGCGGCGAGCCGCGTGCTCGCCTCCACGCGGGCCACCTTCGAGGCCATCGCCTACAAGCGTGGCGCGGTCTGGTCGTGGCGCACGGGGCGCGAGGCGCTGCCGGTGCCGTCGCCCGGCTCCGGGCCGGGTGAGCGCGCCGCCGCCGCCCTCGCCGCGGGCGTGCCGGTGCGGCTCGACGTGAGCGAGGCGGTGGCGTCGCGCGTCGCGCTCTCGCCCGCCGCGCCGCTGCCCGCGGCCTCGCAGGTGCAGGCCGCCGAGGTGCTGCCGCGCGACGGCGACCCCTTCGGCATTGCGGTCGTCGGCCTGCTGCAGAACCCCTCGCGCGCCGCGCGCGAGGCCGCCTTCATCGCCATCGACAACCACGAGGCGCTCGCCGGCGCCTCGCAGGACCTGCCCGTGCAGATCCGCGGGTCGGTGGCCGTGGTGCGCGGCATGGCGTCCGGCGAGCGCGACGAGCTCGGCAACCTCGAGCACCACGACCTCCACGAGCCGGCGGGCTACCTCGCGGCCGAGCTCGGGTCGCGCACCCCCTTCGGCAAGACCTGGGTGGCCGGTGGCGTGTACCGCCTCGTGCGCCGCGAGTTCCGCTGGAGCGACGGCCCGTCGATCGAGCTGGCGGAGGCGGAGCGCCACAACGTGCCGGAGCGCATGCGCGCCTACGTGCTCCACCGTCCGATCACCGCCGACGAGCGCATGGCCGAGCTCGCGCTGGCGCCGAGCGACCTCGTCGGCCGCGACGCCGAGAAGGCCGATCTCCACGCCGCCTACCATCACGCCGTGCAGCCCTCGCGCCACAGCGTGCCGCCCCCGGCGCGGCGCGATGCCAAGGCCTCGCTGCGCCCCGACCGTCGCGAGAGCGCCGCGCCCGGGCCGCTCGTGGTGGACGCCCCCGCGCTCGGGCCGCTTCCGAGCCGCCGCCCCGAGGCACCGCTCGGCCTCCGCTCCGTGGCGCCGCTGCCGGGCGGGCGCGGCGGCGAGCTCGCGGCGCGCGTGGTCGTGGGCGAGATGGGCATCGGCAAGACGGCGCTCGTCGAGGCCTTCGTCGCGGAGCTGCCCGAGGAGTGCCGCACGCTGCGCGTGGAGTGCTCGCCCGTGAAGATCGACCTCCCGTACGCCGCGGTGAGCGATCTGCTGCGCGAGGTCACCGGCGCGGGCATCGACGACAGCCACGAGACGGTGGTGGCGCGCGTGCGCGAGATCCTCCAGGTCGAGGCGGACTCGGGCAAGGTCGACCGCCTGGTCGCGCGGGTCGCCGAGCTCGTGACCGGACGACAGCGCGTCGACCAGGAGGAGGACGCCGCGAGCTACCGCCACGAGCTCGTGGTGCGCGGCGTGCGCCTGCTCATCGGCGCCGTGGCGCGCGAGCGGCCGGTCGTCATCGTCATCGACGGCCTGCAGTGGGCGGACCACCAGAGCCTCGAGCTCCTGCAACAGGTGCTGTCGCGCCGCGAGGCCCTGCCCGTGCTGATCCTGCTGCTCACGCGCCCCGACGAGCAGGCCAACCCCTTCCTCGAGGACCTCGTGCGCATCGAGCTCGGCGGTCTCGGAGCCGACGACCAGATCCGGCTCGTGCAGGCGCGGCTCGGCGTGCGCGAGGGGGTGGCGGCGGTGTGCCGCGAGCTCGTCCCGCGTGTCGGCGGCAACCCGTACTTCCTGCTCGAGATGGTCGACGCGATGCTCGAGCGCGGGGCGCTCGAGATCGTCGAGCGCCCGGCGGCGCCGGTCGCGGGCGGGCGCGCGCCGGACGCGACGGGGGCGCACGCCTCGGCGGCCCCCGCGGAGGCCGTGCTCGTGCGCCACGAGGAGCGCGCGGGCGACGGGGCCGACGCGCTGCCGTCCACGATCGAGCAGCTGGTCGGCGACCGGCTGCGCGAGCTGCCGCCCGCCGAGCACGACGTCGTGGACTGGCTGGCGGTCGCCGGCGGTCCGCTCGCCGAGCCCGACCTCATCACGCTGGCGCGGCTGGTCGACGACGAGGCCATCGCCCGGCTGTGTGCGCGCGGCATGTGCGACAAGAAGGCGCGCGCCGTCGACTTCCGTCATCCGCTGGCGCGCGACGTCGCCTACCATGCGCTCGACGCCGTGCACCGGACGCGCATGCACCGGCGGCTCGGCGAGCACCTCGCGACGACGCCGCTGGCGCGCGGCCTGTCGGCTGCCATCGTGGCGCAGCACCTCGAGCGCGGCGAGATGCCGGGCCCGGCCGCCGAGCTCTACATCGAGGCCGCGACGGCGGCGCGCGCGGCCAACCAGACGCAGCTCGCCCTGCGCTACTTCCAGCGCGCGCTCGCGCTCCTGCCGAGCGGCGACACGCGCCGGCTCGTGGCGCACGAGGCGCTCGAGGGCATCTACCGGCAGGCGGGGCAGCGCCCCGAGCGCATCCAGCACCTCGCGGCCCTGCGCAAGCTCGCGCGCGAGACGCGCCAGGCCGCCTGGGTCGCCGAGGCCCTGGTGCGCACCGCGCGCTTCGACCTCGACGAGGGCGCCATGGCGCGCGGGCTGCCGGTGGCGCAGCGCGCCGCCGAGCTGGCGCGGCTCGCGAAGCGCCCGGACGTCGAGGTCGATGCGCTCATCAACCTGTGCGAGCTCTTGCGCGATCTCGGCGACGCCAACGGCGCGCTCGAGGCGTGCGAGCGCGCGCTGCGCGTGGCCTCGACGGCGGGCGCGGTGTCGCTGCTGTCGCGGGCGGAGGTGCTGCGCACCAAGGGGGTGCTGTTGCGGCGCGCCGGACGGCTGCACGCCGCGTGCGAGGCCCACGCCGAGGCCATCGCCATGCTCCACGAGCTCGGTGCCCGGCGCAGCGAGGCGCGCGCCCGCAACGCGCTCGGCTTCGCGCTCTTCACGCTCGGGCGCTTCGAGGACACGATCTCGATGTGTCTCGCCTCGATCGCGCTCGACGTCATGATCGGCGGGCGCTTCCAGGTGGCCAAGACGCTGAGCAACGTGGGGCAGAGCTACGCGCGGCTCGGCGACGTCGATCACGGGCTTGCCTACCTCGCGCGGGCGCGCGAGGCGCACGATCGCTACGACGACCTCGACGGCCGGGTGGACACCCTGCTCGTGACGGCCGGCGTGCTGCTCGAGCGCGGCGATCTCGAGGGCGCCCGCGCGCTCTTCGGCGACGCGAGCGCGCTCACCGCCGTCGGCGGCAGCGTGTACGACGCCTGCCACGCGCTCATCCTGCGGGCGCTCATCGCCCGCGCGGACGGCGACGACGAGGCCGCTGCCGCCTACGCCGCCGAGGCACGGCCCCTGGCCGAAGGGCAGGCGCTCGGCAGCTACCACGTGTACGCGACGGCGATCGAGGCGGTGGCGCGCGTGACGCTCGGCAACCACTCGGCCGGCCTGTTGCTGGCGACGACGGCCTTCGGCGCGGTCGAGGCGATGGAGGGCTCGGAGTACGGTCTCGAGGTGCGCTCGCTGTGCTGCGAGGCCATGTGTGCCTCGTCGCTCGGCGCCGGCGAGGGCGACGGCGAGCCCCCCGCGATGATCAAGGACGTGTGCCAGCGCGCCCTCGGGCACGTCGACCGGCTCGCGAGCTACATCCGTGACCGCGCCCACCGCGCGCTCTACTTCAAGCGCCCGCCAGTGCGCTCCGTGCTGGAGCGCGCCCGCGCCCACGGCACGCAGGTCGGCGGCTCACGCGGCTCGACCCCGGGCTAGTCGTTCGGCGCCGGGTCGCCGGCGACGAGCGCGCGCCGCAGCGCGGCGCGCGGGGCGTCGTCGTCGAAGCTCACCTGCTCGCCGTCGACGCGCACGCCGAGCGCGGCGAAGAGGGCGTCGACGTCGACCGGCGCGCCCTGCTCGGCGTAGCTGCGCGTGTGCCCGGCGAGCAGCGGCGCCCCGAGCGCGCCGTCCACCGCGCGCACCACGTCCTCGAGCGACCACACCGTGCTCGCGTCGCCGCCCTGCGCGAGCACGGCCCGGAGCCCCACCTCGAGCCCGTCCCCGCCGCCCGCGCGCCCCCGCGCCGCCAGGTCGGTGAGCAGCGCGATGAGCGCGCCGCCCCAGTACACGTCGCGGTAGTCCTGCGCGGCGTCGAGCCGACCGGCGCCGAGCGCCGCGGCCGCCGCGGCCATGCCGTAGTAGAAGTCGCGCCACGCGAGCGCGGGGTCGAGCAGGCCGGCGCGCACGCGCACGAGCGGCTCGAAGTACGTCGCGAGCCCCTCGTCGAGCCACTTGCCGCGGCCGGCGAACGACGGCACGCCGAGGTGGAACAGCTCGTGCGCCAGGATCCAGTCGCGTTCGAGCGCCGCCGCGTCGGCGCTCGAGCCCACGGTCAGGAGCACGGTGGGTCCGCTCGCCGGCACCACCTTGCCGAAGGCGACCCCGTCGTGCCCAGGGAGCGGCACCACGACGACGACCATGCGGGCCACCGGGAAGCCCCGGTAGAAGGCCGCGACGGCGCGCGCCACGCGCTCGACCCAGGCGTGCCGCTCCTCGGCGCCGCTCGCGAGCGGCCCCTCGAGGGTCACGAGCTCGATCACGGCGCGGGTCGCAGCCGCCGCGGCGGGCTCCGCGCCCGGCGGCGCCGGCGGGGGTCCGAGGGCGAAGCGTCCCGGCAGCTCGATGAGCTCGCTCGCGAAGTGCCCGAAGACGCCGTAGGTCGAGACGCCGACCTCGTGGGCCCCGAGGTGGTAGCGCTCGCCGTCGAAGCGCATGCCGCTCGTGAAGCGCTCCCCCGGCTGCATGTGCACCGTCACGGCGATGTCGCCCGCCTTCGACACGGGCGACGGGCAGAGCACGAAGCTCGAGGCGGGCGCCACGAGCGAGGCGCCCGTGCGCAGGGCGAGGTCGAAGTCCTCCCGCTCCTCGGCCAGCGCGTCGAGGTCGATCGTGTAACGGATGGCGTCGGCATCCTCGGGCGCGCCACCGGGCGGCAGCGTGAAGACGTCGTCCGTCGCGACGAGCGGCACGCCGCGCGCGGTCGTGACCGCCGTGAGGTGCGCCGCGACGGCGGGCTCGGTCGGCGCGAAGCCGGCCAGCCGAGCGCCGGGGCAGCGCCCCTCGACGTCGAAGAGGCCCTTGCCGGCCGCGCGCTGCCGCACCTCGAAGCTGCAGCTCGGACCCGGGACGGCGGGCGGCGGGCGGGGCCCGCGTCCGTGCCGCGCGACGGGGAGCCCGATGCCGCAGGCGAGACACGCGACGCCGGCGACGGCCGCCCACACGAGGCCGGGCAGCCGCCTCGGGTGCGCCCCCGCGGTGCCGCCCCTAGGCCCCACGGCGTCGACCATGCTTCCCACTCTAGGTCACCGAGCCTCGTCGTGCACCGTGAACGGGCAGCGGACGCGACCCCGATGCGACGCGCGTCGTCCAGCCCGGACGGAAGACTGGCGCGGCGACGAATTTCTCCTTTCTTTTCATCATGGTCGGGAACTTCTCCGCACGGCTGTGGTCCGTGCTCGAGGTATGCCTAGCTCCGTCTTCGCGCGCTTCCGGTCCGCCCACCCTGGTTGTCGCCACGCCGGAGCCGACGTGTGGAGGCCGGCCGGCCGCATCCTCGCGGCGGCGCTGCTCGCGCTCGGCGCGGCTCCGTTCGCGTTCGATGCGCTCGCGGCCGAGTCGGGCGTGTGCTGGCCCGAGCTGCTCGCGGCCTCGGGGCTCGTCTTCGGCGCGGGGCTGCTCCTGCGCGGGGCTCGCACCGCGCTCGAGCTCGCGCTCCGCTACCGGCGGAGTGGCCGGCTCTGCTGGGCGATCGGCGACGGAGTGTGCCTGCTCGTCGACGCCCGGGGGCGCTCGGTCGAGTTCTCGCTCGCCGACGTCGCGCGCCTCGGCTTCGAGGAGGGCGAGGTCGCCCTCGTGCTCGATTGCGAGGCGCGCGGCGCCGTGTACGCCGCGCTCTTCGACCTCTTCGACGGCGCCCTGCCGGGCCCGAGCGCCCGGCGCTTTCACCTGGGCCTGGCGCGCGCGCTCGCGCGGGTGCGCCCACTCGCGCTCGAGCCCTCCGGCGCCGAGGAGCCGCCCGAGTCGGTCGCCCCGCCCGCCGCGACGCCCCTGTCGTGGCGGCCCCCGCGGCGCGCCACCGGCTGAAGCGGCCACCGGGCCATGCCCGTCGACGGCCGCCGCCCCACGCGCTAAGGAGCCGGGCGGAGCCGGAGCATGACGGAGCGCGGCGTGGCAGAGGATCGATCGATCCTGGTGGTGGGCATCGACGGCGAGCTGCTCGGCGTGGAGCGGGACACGGGTGCCGTGCGCTGGAGGAACGAGCTCGTCGACGGGGGCTACGGCGCCGTGCAGCTCGCCGCGAACGGCGGCCAGGTGTTCGCCTCGGCCGACGGCGACCTCGTCTACTGCATCGACTACGCCACGGGCGTCACCGCGTGGCGCGCCCAGACGAAGAGCCCGGGGCGCGCCACCCTGCTCATCGAGCCGGGCTGTCTCGTGGTCGCCAAGGGCGCGTCGGTCGACTGCTTCGCGCGCCGCGACGGCACCCTGCTCTGGTCGCTGCCGCTCGCGGGGCGCGATCTGCGCCGCTGCGCGCTCGCCTTCCCGGACAACGTGGCGCAGGCCGACGACGCCGCCTCGTCGAAGTGAGCGCGCAGGGCGCGTCGTCGGTTGTCAGCTGCCGGCGTGCCGCTCGCCGGGGCCGTGTCAGCGGCGCCGAGGCGGCGCGAACACGTCGGCGAACGCCTCGAACGCGACGCGCACGCGGGCTGCTGCGCGGCGCCCCGGCTCCTGCGCGAGACCGGCGCCCGGCATGGCAAGAGCCCTGCCCAGATCGCCCTCCGCTGGCTGATCGACAACGGCGCCCTGCCGATCCCGGGCGCCAAGAACGGCGCCCAGGCGAGCCACAATGCCGGCGCTCTCGGCTTCTCGCTCTCGGCCGCCGAGCGCGACGCGCTCGACCAGGCCACGCGCGCCGGGCGGCGCTGACACGACCGGCGTCGGAGTGAGCATGCCCCGGCCGTCCGGGGCGCGCGCCTTCGAGCTCGTCGGGTGCGCGAGAGCGGGAGCGGGCCGGTGGACCCGCCGCTCGATGGACGCGATCATCGCGCATGCACACCGGGTCCTGTCTCTGTGGCGCCGTGCGCTTCGAGGTGGCCGGCGAGCTCCCGCCGCCGGACGCCTGCCACTGCTCGAAGTGCCGCAAGCACTCGGGGCACTACTTTGCCGCCAGCGACGTGCCCCGCCGGGCGGTCACGATCCGCGGCGAGGAGCAAGTGAGCTGGTACCAATCCTCGGACAAGGCGCGGCGGGGCTTCTGCGCCACCTGCGGCTCCACCCTGTTCTTCGATCCGCTCGACCGCGGCAAGCACGACTGGATCGGCATCGCGATGGGCGCCTTCGACAAGCCGACCCACACGCGCTTGCGCATTCACATCTTCGTCGCCGACAAGGGCGACTACTACGACATCGCCGACGGCTTGCCCCAGAACGAAGAGTGAGCCGGCGGCGCGGTGCGTCAGCGCGCGACGCAGGCCCGGGGGCCGAACATGGTGCTGCCCACGAGCGCGCCGGCGGCGAGGTAGGTGCCGGTGTCGGACGCGGGCAAGAGGTCGTAGGTGTGCTCGTGGCCGTATGCGACGCGTTCCACGTGGGCGATGCGCGCCTCCCCGAGCCGGTCGCCGGCCGCGAGGTCGCCGAAGCTCCGCCCGTCGGCCGTGGGGTGGCCCGCGCTCATCTCGACGACACTCCCGTCCTCGAGCGTGACACGCACCATCTGGTGGCCGGGGTCGACGTGGCTCCGCTGCACGCCGAGGACGGGGACGACCTCTAGCCGGCCCTGGTGCAGGCTGTAGACGAGATCGCCCGCCGCGAGCTCCACGATGGGCACGTCGCCGGCCGGCGTCGCCACCAGGGTCTCGGGTGCGGCGCACGAGCAGGCGGCGCCGCACTGCGGGTTGCCCGGGGTGCCGCCGAAGCACTGCTCGCCCGACGCGCAGCCGAGCCACGTCTGACACTGGCTGGCGTTGCAGAGATCGCGGCAGCCGCTGCCCAGGCACTCGTAGCGATTGCCGAGACAGGTGGCGAAGCAGCTGCCGCAGTTGTCGTTGTCGTACGACGTGTCGATCTCGCAGCCGTCGGCCCAGCCGCCGTTGCAGTTCTGCCAGACGCCGGAGCAGGCGCAGTCGCCGCCACCCCCACAGGACGCGTGGGCGCCGCAGGTGGGCTCGTTGCAGCAGATGCCGTTCGTGCAGTAGCCCGTCGTGCAGTCGGTGCCGGCGAGGCAGGTCTGGCCGGGGGTGCAGTCGTTGCAGAGGCCGCCGCAGTTCAGGGCGGTCTCGTTGCCGTTCTGCAGGGCGTCGTGGCAGCGGCACACGCCGGCGCCGTTGCACACGTCGGTGGCCGGGGCATTGCACTCCCCGTCCGGGTCGATGCCGTTCGTGACGAAGGCGCACGTGCCGTTGGCGGCGCCGGTCTTGGCGTTGGAGCAGGCCGAGCAGGCCCCGGCGCACGGTCCGCTGCAGCAGAAGCCGTCGACGCAGTTGCCGTTGCCGCACTGGTAGTTGCCGCCGCAGACCGCGCCCTGCGTCTTGTAGAGCCGGCAGGTCGAGTCGAGCGTCTCGCAGTAGTAGCCGGCGACGCAGTCGGCGTTGACCGTGCAGCTCTCCTTGCAGGTCGTGGGGCCGCACACGTAGGGCGCGCAGGCGACGATGCCGCCGGCGACGCAGCTGCCCGAGCCGTTGCAGCTGTCGCCCGGGTTCTCGAAGCCGCCGGCGCAGCTCGGCGCGGCGCCGCACACGGTGCCGCTCGCGTAGAGGGCGCAAGCGCCGAGCCCGTTGCACGAGCCGTTCTGGAGGCACGGGCCCTGGTCCAGGCACTCGCCGTCGGGGTCGCTGCCCCCCGCGACCGCCGCGCAGGTGCCGTCCGCGACGCCGGTGCGTGCCGCGGTGCAGGCCGTGCAGAGGCCGCCGCACGCGGTGTCGCAGCACACGCCGTCGGCGCAGTGGCCGCTCGCGCACTCGATGCCGCCGCCGCAGGTGGCGCCGTTCGCCTTCTCGGGCTGGCAGGCGCTGCCGTCGCAGTAGGAGCCCGGCAGGCAGTCGCCCGGCCCGCTGCAGACGACCACGCACGCCGTGGGGCCGCACACGAAGGGCGCGCAGTCCACCGTCCCGTTGTCGACGCAGTTGCCCACGCCGTCGCAGGTGTCCTGCTTCGTCTCGACGCCCCCCGCGCACGCTTGCGCGTCCTGGCACGGCGAGCCGGCGCCGTAGAAGGCGCAGCTCGTGGCCCCGTCGCATACGCCGTTCAGGCCGCAGCTACCGACGCCGGCGTCGGCGCACTCGCCGTCGGGGTCCGCCCCGACGGGGACGGGCGCGCACGTCCCGTCGGCGCCGCCCGTGGTCGCCGCGAGGCACGCCTCGCACAGGCCGCCGCAGGTCGCGTCGCAGCACACGCCGTCGGCGCAGAAGCCGCTCGCGCAGTCGCTGCCGAGGGCGCAGCCCTCGCCGAGGACGCACGGCGCGCACGCACCGCCGCCGCAGTCGACGTCGGTCTCGAGGAGGTTCGTCTGGCCGTCGGCGCAGGCGCACGCGCCCGCGCCGTTGCAGGCGCCCGGGGCGCACTCGTCGTCGGGGTCCTCGTCGCCCGCCACCGGGGCGCACAGGCCGTCGGCGACCCCGGTCTTGTCGTTGGAGCACGCGGCGCAGCTGCCCGTGCAGTCGGTCTCGCAGCACACGCCGTCGGTGCAGAAGCCGCTGCCGCAATCGGTCGCGGTCGAGCAGGCGAGGCCGTTGGCGCAGTCGGTGCAGCTCGGGCCGCCGCAGTCGGGGGCGGTCTCGTCGCCGCTCGTGATGCCGTCGAGGCAGTGCAGGCTGTCGCAGCCGCCGCAGCTCGTCGCGCAGCTCGAGCACAGGATGCAGCTCGCGAACGCGAAGTAGTCCCCGGCTCCGGCGGGGGAACCTTCGGAGCAGATGCGCGCGCACTCGGCCGGGTCGCCCTGGCAGCCTGCGACGCACTGGTCGATGGCGACGCAGTCGGGGCTCGCGGTGCACGCGGCGCCGAGGGCCGCGCACGCCGACTCCACGGCGCACAGCCTACAGGCGGCGCAGTCGGCCGCGAGCTCGCAGGGCGAGCCGCCGCCTTGGCCGCCGCCGCCGAGCGCGGCACCGCCGACGCCTCCCGTGCCGGTCGGCAGGTCGCTCGGCGGCTCCTCGGTGCACGCCGCCAGAGCGAGCGCCGCCACGAAGCATACGGTCGCGAGAACCCGAGACGAAAGCCTGGCGCTCATGGTGGTCAACCCCCGCTCCTCGATGTCGTCGTTCAGTCGGGCGGCTTCAGCGCGTAGCACTGGCACTGCTGCGCGCACTTGGCCTGCAAGCACTGCAGGAGCTCCTCGCGATTGGGGCTCGTCGCGGCGGTACCGCTGCAGTTCGCGAAGCACTCGTAGTCGCCACAACAGGCCTGAACACCGCAGTTGTCGCCGAAGCCCACGCACTGATGCCAGGAGAGGCAGCCGGTGACTTCGGCCACGCACGCGATCTGCTCGGTCGCGCAGTTCGAGCTCTTGCACTGCCGGCACGCCACCGGGTCGGGCTCGATGGTCTCGCAGGCGGCGGCGATGCTCTGCTGGTAGTCGCCGAAGTCGTAGACGGCGAGGCAGCCGCCGAGGGCGACGCAGGCGAGCACCCACAGGGGCCGCGACATCAGAACGCCCCCCCGAGCATGACCTTCACGGCCGCGGCCGGCTCCGCGCTCGGGGCCGACGGCGCCGTGACGATGACGACGGCGCCCGCGCCCATCCCGGCGAGCCCGACGCCGAGCATGACCGCGTTGACGACGTTGAGGGTCCGGGTCCGGCCGACGAGGTCGAAGCCCTTCGCCGTGCACAGCTTGTCGGGGCACTCGCGGTCGATCGCTCCCGCGTTCGCGACGATCACGCCGCCGGTGATGGCGAACGCGGCTGCGGCCGCGAGTCCCAGGCCCTCGACGACCCAGCCGGCCATGCGCTGGCCGTCGCCCAGGTCGGGGTCGACGGGCTCGACCGGCACGGCGACCCGCTCGAGCCGCTCGGCGACGACCTCGCGTCGCGCGCCCTCCTCGAGGGTCAGGCTCGTGCGCTTGTCGACGTGGTCGGGGGCCGTGGTGAGCAGCTCGTGCTCGCCGGGATTGACCGACAGGGCCACCCCGATGGCGACCGGATCGCCGTCGAGCGCCACCGCGGTCGCCGGCGGCGCGCCAGGCGGCAGGCGCACGGTGACCTGCGGGATGCGCTGGTCGAGCGCGACCATGCGCTCCGCGCCGGGGGCGAGCCGCTCGTCGTCCTTCGGCAGCAGGGCCAGGCCCTTGCGCCAGTGGGCGAGGGCCTCGACGATCCGGTGGCGGCCCTCCTCGCACTGCGCCAGGCCGAGGTGCGTGCCGGCGCGCTCGAGCGCGGCGAGACTCTGCTCGAAGAGCTCGCAGGCGCCGTCGTAGTCTTTCCGCTCGAGGGCGGCGTAGCCCTGCTCGAAGAGGTCCTTGGCGGCCTGCTCGGCACCCGCGGCGGGCTGCGCCGCGAGGTCGGCGGGCGCGTGCGCGGCAACCGCCGCGCCGAGGGCGAGCGCCAGCCGGACGAGCGCAGCGGCGCCGCGGCGCCGGAGCGATGGATCACACGCGAAGTCGCCCATGTGGATGGCCGCGGGACAAGGTACACGATTCCCCGCGCACGGTGAACCTGCGCGCGTCCGAGCGGCGCCCCGCTCAGAACTTCTTGAACGGGTCGGTCGTCTTGGTCGGCGGCGGCGGCGCGGTCGTGACCGGGGGAGCCGCCGAACGAGGCGGCGGCGGCCGGACGGTCGTGGCGGAGACCGTGGCGGTCCCGCCCGACGAGGACGCGCTGCTCGACGCGGTCGACTCGCTCGCGGTGGCGCTCGCCGAGGCCGAAGCCGGCGGCGCCGTGCTCGCCGGGACCGTCGCGGCCTGCGCCGCGCTCGGCGCCTCGGCGGGGGCGGTGGCGGCGGGGTCCGAGGCGGCGGCCGGGGTGGCCGATCCTCCGGAGGCGGCCACGATGGCGAGCGCTGCTGCGGCCCCGAGCGCGACGACCGCCACGCCGACGACGAGCGCGATCCGCGGCGGCTTCTTCGGCGCGACCACGGGACTCGAGAGGATGGTGTGCGCGATGGGCGCTGCGGTGCCCCTCGCATCCGGGACGGCGTGAGGCGTGTGCGGCGCGACCGCCGGACCCGGAGCGGCCGCCCCCGGGGCCCAGCCAGGTTGGGGCACCGGCCCCGGCGAGCTCGCGGCTGGCGGCGCCCCGACCGGCTGGGTCCAGCCGGGGGCCGAGAGCGCTCCCGCGGCGCCCGACGCGTGGTGCGTGGGGTCGGCGGCCACGCGGGCCAGCGAGGCCGGCCCGCTCGCGACCGGCGCGCCCACCGGCACCACCTGCACCGACACGCGCGCTCCGACGCCCGGCGCCAGCTCCGCCACGAGCCGCGACAGGTCGCCCCGCACGCCCGCGGCGCGGAGGGCCGCGAGCATGCTGGCGGCGTCGGGCCAGCGCAGCTCCTTGTGGTAGGCGAGGGCGTGATCGATCACGGCCGCGACGGCCGGCGGGATGCGCGGGTCGAAGGTCGCGGCCCGTGGGGCCGCCCGCGTGGCCGCCGAGATGAGCACCTGCGTCGCCGTCTCGCCGTCGTGGATGAGGGCGCCCGTGAGGAGGTTCAGCAGCGTGGCGCCGACGGCCCAGAGGTCGGTGCGCCCGTCGACCTTGTCCCAGGTGCCCATCGCCTGCTCGGGCGCCATGAAGGCGGGGGTGCCCATGACCATGCCGGTGCTGGTGGCGCGCCCGCCGCCGCTCTCCTTCATCTTGGCGATCCCGAAGTCGAGGATCTTGAGGCGCCCCTGGCGCGTGAGGAACAGGTTCTCGGGCTTGAGATCGCGGTGCCAGATCGACTTCGCGTGGGCGGCGACCAGCACCTCGAGGAACTGCTCGCCGATGGCGACGACCTCGGGCAGCTCGAGCCGGCCGCCGTGGCGTTCGGCCAGGGCCTCGACGGCGGCGCCCTCGAGCAGCTCCATGACGAGAAAGACGGCGCCGTCCTCGGTGACGTCGTCGTCCAGGACCTTGACCGCTCCCTCGTGTCCGACGGAGTTGGCCGCGTAGCCCTCGCGGAGGAAGCGCTCGCGCACGCTCGCGTCGGTCGAGAGCAGCGGGTGCAGGAGCTTCACCGCGCCGCGCATGCCGTTGCGGTGCGTGGCCGCGTAGACGGCCGCCATGCCGCCAATGCCGAGGAGGCCCTCGAGACGCCACTTGCCCCTCAGGGTGGCGCCTACCCGCGCCAACGCGGACTTGCGTGCGTCGTCCGTCTCGACCATCGAGGCCCCATGACAAGACCGGCCGCGCGGCGTGTCAAGCGACAAGCCGGGCGCGGTGGCGCCCGGCTCGGGCGGCGGTCACCCTCAGCCGGCCTCGAGCCGGTCGAGCAGCACGTCGACGACCCAGTGCACGTGGGCCTTGCGCTCGGCGAGCGCCTCCGGGCTCGCCGGGTCGCGGTCGACGTGCTCGATGCCGGCGGCGCGCAGGAGCGGCGCGTACGTGAAGTAGTTGATGACGAGCCCGGAGAACGTCACGAAGAAGTGGTGGGCGGCGAGCGGGCCCGTGGCGGGCACGACCTCGCGCAGAGCGCCGGCGATCCACTCGAACAGCGGCGCCAGGTTCTCGCCGATGAAGGGGTGGGCCTCGGGCTCGGCGACGGCGCGCTGCACGAGCACGGCGTAGCGCACGTGGCCGGCGATGAAGTCGAGGTACGCGTCGACCAGGCGATGGAAGCGCTCGCGCCGCGTGCCCTCGGCGGCGAAGGCGCGGCTCAGGGCCTCGGTGTGCGCGCGGTAGTAGCCCTCGAGCACGCGGGCGAAGAGCGCGTCCTTGTTGCCGTAGTGGTAGAAGACGAGCGCCTTCTGGACGCCGGCGCGCTCCGCGATGTCGCGCACGCTCACGGCGCCGAAGCCGCGCTGACAGAAGAGCTCCTCGCCGGCCGCGAGGATCCGCTCCGCCGTCGCGCCCCGCTCGGACGTGGGGCGCGCGGCGGTGCCGCTCGCGGGCGCGCTCGACAGGCGCCGCGTGCGCGCCTCGCCGCCCGCTGCCGTCGTCTTGCGCCCGTTCGCCCGCGCACCCCGCTTCTTCCCGCTCCCGCCGGTCGCCATGTAGAAGGTTGTGCCCCAATTTGACCGATGGGTCAAATTGTTATTGACCGATCGGTAAACGAGTGGCATGGTGCGCCTGGTTCGGACGACGGCGACGCACGCGGCGTGCGGGCGCGGCGGCGTCAGGAGGGCGGAGCGCACATGAAGCACAACGGCGGCAACGGGCAGGTGTTCGGCGGCGAGATCGTGACGAAGCTCCTCGCGGCCGAGGGCGTGGGGCACGTCTTCGGGATCATCGACGGCACCTACTTCGGGTTCTACTCGACCCTGAAGGCCCACGGCATTCGCCTCTGGACCCCGCGCCACGAGACGAGTGCCGCGCACATGGCGGGCGCCTACGCGCGCCTCACCGGCGGGCTCGGCGTGTGCATGGCCTCGAACGGCCCCGGCGTCGCGAACATCCTGCCGGGCGTGGCGGTCGAGAACGCCGAGGGCAACCGCGTGCTGCTCGTCACGAGCTCGCGGCGCGAGGGCATCATCTATCCCGATCGCGGTGGCAGCTACCAGTACTTCCCCCAGGTCGAGGTGACGCGCCCCATCACGAAGTGGAGCTGCGCCGTCCCCAGCGCCGACCGCATCGCCGAGGTGGTGCGCCGCGCGCTGCGCGTGAGCTGGGAGGGGCGACCCGGCGTCGTGCACGTCGACATCCCCGAGAACATCATGAACGGCCGCTTCGACTTCGACCCGAGCACGGTGCGCGCGCCCGAGCGCACGCGTGCGCTCGAGCCCATCCCACCGCACCCGGCGCAGGTGCGCGCCGCCGCGCGCTTGCTCGCCGAGTCGAAGCGGCCGCTCTTGCACGTGGGCTCGGGCGTCGTGCACGCGCGCGCCTTCGAGGAGGTGCGCGCCCTATCCGAGGTGCTCGGCGCGGCCGTCACGACGAGCTGGGCCGCGCGGGCCGCGCTCGACGAGCGCATGCCGACCGCCGTGCCGATGATCTTCATCGAGGCCGTGAACCGCGCGCGCCGCGAGGCGGACGTCGTCCTCGTGCTCGGCTCGCGCGTCGGCGAGACCGACTGGTGGGGTAAGCCCCCCTACTGGGGCTCGCCCGACGTGCAGAAGACCATCCAGGTCGATCTCGACCCGCAGATCATCGGCTGCAACCGCCCGGTCGACGTGGCCGTGCAGGCCGACGTGCGCCTCTTCATGCGCGCCCTCGTCGAGGAGCTGCGCACGACGCAGACGAGCGTCGACCTCGAGCCGCGCCGCGAGCACGTGGCGGCCCTGCGCGCGGCGTGCCGCGATCGCCGCGAGGAGCTCGATCAGAAGCTCTCCGATCGCGCCATGCCGATGAACCCGGCCCACGTCGCTTCCGTGTGTAAGGAGGTGTTCGCGAACGACGCCGTCATCGTCGTCGACGGCGGCAACACGGCCGTGTGGGCGAACTTCTTCCACCAGGTGCGCACTCCGAACAGCCTGCTCGGCACGGCGAAGATGGGGATGCTCGGTGCGGGCGTCGCGCAGGCGCTCGGGGCCAAGGTGGCGCGGCCCGGCAAGCAGGTCTACTGCGTCATCGGCGACGGGGCGATGGGCTTCCACCCCCAGGAGATCGAGACCGCCGTGCGGAACCAGCTCCCGGTCATCTACCTCGTCCTCGCCGACCGGCAGTGGGGCATGGTGAAGATGAACCAGAGCTTCGCCCTGAAGCCGTTGAAGACCCTGGTCATGAAGTCGCTCGAGCCCGAGGAGAACATCAACTCCGACCTCGGCGAGATCGAGTGGGACGCCCTCGCGCGCGCGATGGGTGCGCACGGCGAGCGCGTGGCCGACCCGGCGGGGCTGAAGGGCGCGATCGAGCGCTCGCTCGCGTCTGGCAAGCCGGCCGTCATCCACGTCGACGTCGACCCCGTGAAGCACATGTGGGCGCCCGAGCTCAAGACCTTCAAGGACATGCACCAGGAGCCGCAGGGCTGAGCATGGGGACCCTGGGCAAGACCGCCGCCCGGGCGGTGCTCATCACGGGCGCGGGGGGCTACGTGGGCCGCCTGCTCACGCGCGCGCTCGCCGCCGACCGGCGCCGGCTCGAGCGCATCGTGGCGGCCGACGTGCGCCCGGTGCCGGAGGCCGAGCGCCTGCCGGGGGTCGAGTACCTGGTGCTCGACGTGCGCGCGCCCGAGGTCGCGGCGGCGGTCGCGCAGCACGGCATCGACTGCATCGTGCACCTCGCCTCGGTGGTGACGCCGCCCCGGGGCATGAGCGTCGAGACCCAGTACGCCATCGACGTCGGCGGCACCGAGAACGTGCTCCGCGCGGCCGTCGCGCACGGCGTCCGGAAGCTCATCGTCACCTCGAGCGGCGCCGCCTACGGCTACCACGCCGACAACCCGCCGCTGCTCAGCGAGGAGACCCCGCTCCGGGGCAACGACGAGTTCGCCTACGCGCGCCACAAGCGCCTCGTCGAGGAGCTCCTCGCCCGCTACCGCAAGGACCACCCGGAGCTCGTGCAGCTCGTGTTCCGCGTGGGCACGATCCTCGGCGCCGGGACGTCGAACCAGATCACGGCACTCTTCGAGAAGCGCGTGGTCGTGGGGCTCGCCGGGGCCGCCACGCCCTTCAACTTCGTGTGGGACGGCGACGTCGTCGGCTGCCTGTGCGAGGGCGTGCACGGCGAGGCGAGCGGCATCTACAACCTCATCGGCGACGGCGTGCTCACGCTGCGCGAGATCGCCGCCCTGTGCCGGAAGCCCTACCTGCCCGTCCCGAGCGCGGTGATGCGGGTCGCGCTCGGCCTGCTCCACAAGGTGGGCGCCACGCAGTACGGCCCCGAGCAGGTCGCGTTCCTGCGCTACCGGCCGGTGATGTGGAACGAGCGCTTGAAGCGCGAGCTCGGCTACAAGCTGCGGAAGACCTCGCGCGAGGCCTTCGACCTGTACCGGGCCGGCGCCGCGGCGCGCGCGGGGCAGGGGGTGCGCTGAGGGGCGGGGGAGCTCTTCGGCCCTCGGGCCGCGGGCTCGTGCTCAGGGACAGGTGTTCTTGCAGCGGCCGCCGACGCAGCGACCGTCGGTGAAGCATGCCGCGAGCGGCGCCGGCGGCGGCAGGAGCGGGCACTCGACGCCGCCGCAGTGGTCGTGCATCCACGCGGCGCGCCAGGCGATGTACGCCCGGCTGTACACGCTGTTGTGCACGCCCGTGTCGCAGCACCCTTCCTCGGGGTTGACCCCCGGGCCGGAGACGCAGTCGGCGTCCGCGGCGCACGCCTGCGGGTGCGGGCCCTCCGGGCGCACGAAGAACCCCTTCGTGTCCGCCGCGCCATCGCCGGGCTCGGCCCCGCGCGACCGCGCCTGGCAGGACGCGGCGAGCGCGAGCGCCGCGACGCCGAGGTAGAGCGACCAGGTCCTGCGCATCGTCCGCATGGCGCCAGTCTACGCGCGTCCGGCGCCGGAACCGAACCGGGCGCGCCTGTTTCGACACGGCGAGGGGGGCTCGAGACCACGCTGCAGGGGCGCACGGCGAGCTCGAGCGCGCTCGCCACGCCCGCTACCTCGGCTATCATCCGCGCCGCACATGGACGTGGTCGGGCTGTTCGGCGTCGCTGCGGCTTCGGCCTACGGCTTCTACTTCCTCGCGTGGCTCGTGGGGCTCGTGCTCCGCGACGGGACGTTCGCGCGCCGCTACTGGGGCGCGGGGCTCGCGTGGCTCGCGACCGTGCTCGTGTGCGTGGCCGACGGCGCGCCGGCACGCGTGCTCGTGCTGTGGCTCATGGCGGTGGCCTGGGGGACGCGGCACACCCTGCACGCCTGCTGGCGCGCGCGGGCGCCCGGGGCGCAGCTCGGGCTCGGCGACGGCCGGCGCGTCGACGCGACCCGCTGGCAGGAGAGCCTGCTGCTCGTGTGCCTGCCGCAGGCGAGCGGCACGCTGCTCGGCGCGCTGCCCTTCGTGGTGGGCATGGCCGCGCCGGGGCCCGCGGCGCTCGGTCCTGTCGAGCTCGTCGGGGTGGGGGTGTTCGTGCTCGGTTGCGCCGTCGAGGCGCGCGCCGACTACGAGCTCGGGCGCTTCGAGCGGCAGGTGCGTGGACCGGAGCGCGCGGTCCTCGAGCGCGGCCTCTTTCGCTACAGCCGGCGGCCGAGCCACTTCGGGGCCTGCGTCGTGTGGTGGGGGATCTTCGGCGTCGTGGCGCGCGTGCCCTTCGCCTACCTCGCCGTCGGCGGCGTGACGGCCCTGACGATGCTGCTGGCGCGCCCGCGCCCCGAGCAGGACCGCGCCCGTGCCCGCGCGAGCGCCGCGTATGCCGCCTATGCGCGTGGCACGAGCCCCTTCTTCCCCCGGAGGCCGCGCCGCCGGTAGCGCGCGTGCCCACCGAGGCGAGGGCGCTCGAGCCCGCCCCGGCGCCAGCGCCTGCGCCGGGGCTGCGCGGCGTTGCGCGCCGCCGACTCGGGCGGTACCGTTGGCTCATGCCGGACACGCCGCTCAAGCTCGACCTCGACACCGAACGCCGCCTGACGGACTACATCCAGCAGGATATCGCGCACGGTCGCTTCAACCTGTCGCACGATCAGCTGTTCGTGCTCGACCCGCACGGCGACCCCGGCCGCGCCGACCTCGCGCGCGAGATGAGGGAGCGCTTCTCCTTCATCGACTTCGAGGCCGGTGGCCTGAAGGTGCTCGACCTCCAGATCCGCGGCGCCGACGCCCGCTTCACCATCGTGCCGCGCGTCGAGCTGCCGCAGGGCGGCAAGGGCCGCCTCGGCGCGAGCATCGGCCTGCGCTTCACCATCCGCTGGTGAGCGACCGGGGGCTCAGGGGCCCCCGAGGCCGCCGAGCTGCTTCAGGGCCTGCAGGGGGTCGAGCCCCGGGCCCACCTTCGCGTCGTCGCCGAGGCTCCCGCCGAACAGCATGCGGAGCAGCGCGCCCGGCTTCATGCCGAGGCTCGCCATGGCCTGCTTCAGCGTCCCCACCATCTCGGGCGGGAACAGGGTGGCGAGCACGAAGTCTCCCGACTCGTCGATGCCGAGGTCCTGATCGCCGTGCGTCTCCTCGAGGTAGCGTCGGAAGGTCGCGCGCACGCCCGAGCTCGGTCCACCGGCCGCTTCCTCGAGCGCGGTGGTCCACTGTTCGGTCGACACGACCTGGAAGCGGTAGCGCTCGACCGCGCGGCGCATGGCCTCCGCGAGGCGCGCCTCGCCGAGCTTGTCGCGCAGCTTGAAGTAGAGGTAAGGCGCCTTGCCGTAGACGAGCGCCGCGTACTCGACCCCGGTGCGGAAGCTCGCCGTGTCGCGCAGGACCGGGCGGTCGGGGCCGCCGAGCAGGCGGTAGAGCGCGTAGTTCATCTTCACGTTGGCGTCGGCGGCGCGCGCCGCGGCGGCGGCGCCGTGCCTGTCCTCGATGGCGAGCGCGGCGGCGTACTGGGCGGCCGGCTCGTCGAGCGACGGGAAGCGGTAGCTGTCGTTGCCGACGATGCCCGCGAAGTACTGGTGCGCAACCTCGTGCGCCACGGTGAACTCGAGCATCGTGTCGAGCAGGGAGGCGGGCGAGCCCGTGCCGGCCGGCGGCGCCGCGCTCGGTGAGGGGCCGGCGCCCGGGCCGCCGAGCCCGCCCAGGCCGCCGGACAGACCCGACCAGAGCTTCATGAGGCCGGCGAGCTGGCTCTGGCTCTCGTCGGGCGAGCGGTAGAGCATGCCGGCGATGAGCACCATGCTCGAGAACTCGACGCCGCCCGCGCCCCCGACGAGGGTGGCCTCGGCCACGTCGAGCTCGCTGTAGGGGTAGGGGCCGAAGCGCGTCTCGAAGCTCGCGAGCGCCGCTGCGGCTGCCGCGAGCGCCTCTTTTCCGCCGCGCGCGTCCCGCGTCCGGTAGATCGAGGTCACGCGCGTCTTGCCGACCATGGCGCTCGAGCGCGCGAGGTCGCGTCCGGCCACGAGCACGAGGTCGCGCACGAGATCGCCGTCGCTCGTGAAGGCCACGGTTCCGTCGCCGAGCGCCACCGGCGCTCCGTCCACGAGGTTCGTGACGATGTCGACCCCCGCCGGGACGGCCGTACGGACGTGGAAGCGCGCCACGCCGTTGTAGGCGAGGTCGCCCATGCGCGCGGGCGGGTGCGTGTCGAAGCTGCCGTCGCGCTGGGGCGCCACGGTGGGAAAGGCGCTCGACAGCGTGACGAGCCCGTCGCCCATCGCGAGCAGCCCGTAGTCGCTCGCCCCCGCGCCCGTGAACGATCCGAGCGAGGCGAAGGCCTGCTCGAACATGTCGTTCGAGCTCGGCGGCAGCGCGCGCAGTCTGCCCGTGTACTCGAGCACGACCTCGGCGCGCTCGCCGGGCGCGACGGGCGGCGCGAGCTCGACCGACACGAGGGTCGGGCGCTCGCTCTTCCACGCGAGGGCCGTGCCGGCGGGCGTGTGGGCGGCCGTGACCGCGAGCGAGCCGGCTCCGCCCGGAGCACCCCCGAGCTCCGCAAAGGCGTTCGGGTGGAGCAGGAACGGAAGCCGGGCGAGGGGCGTCGCGCCCGGGTTCTTGAAGGACACCCGTACCTTGCCGGCGAAGGTGCCGGCGACGTCGTCGATCGCCTGGTCGATGTCGTAGCGCGGCAGGTCGGCGAGCGCGACGGGGCCGGGCGGCACGCCGTCGGGCACGAGCGGTCCCGCGCTGCCGCTCGGCGCGGGGTCGGAGCTCGGCGCCGGCCCGGGCGACGGCGGGGGCGTGGCGCTCGCGACAGGCTCGCCGGCGCTCTCGCTCGGGTCGGCCGGGAGCCGTCCCGAGCCGCCGCTCGCCTCGTTCGTCCCGCCGCAGCCGGCGCCACCCGCGAGCACCATCCCGAGCCAAGCCCACCGTTGCATGGGCCAAGCATAGGGTCTCGGCCGTGCGAGCGCACGATGCGGTGCCGCCGCAGTCGTGCGCCCGCCGGCGAGCCCGGGCGCGTCACTTGCCGGCGCGCACCTCGATGCGGCGCGGCTTGCTCGCGTCGCTCTTCTTCAGGTGGACCGACAGCACACCGGCCTCGATGTGGGCCGCGATGCCGTTCGGGTCGATGTCGTCGCTGACGCGGAAGACGCGCTCGTAGAGCACGGCGCGCTCCTGGGCGCGCTTGGGTGGACGGCCCTCGAGCAGGAGCCGTGGGGGCTCGAGCCGCACGGTCGTCATGTCGGGCGTCACGCCGGGCATGTCGGCGACGATCAGGACCTCGTTGTCGTTCTCGTAGATGTCGACCGGTGGGCTCAGGTGCACGAGATCGAGCTCCGGGGTCGCCACCGCCGGCTTCACCATCTGCTTCGTGTCGGACATGGCCATTTCTCCTTCGATCCTTCGTTCTGGCTGGCGGGGGCGCTCAGGTCGCCTTGACCGTGATCTGGCGGGGCTGCTCCTCGGGCACCTTGGGCAGCATGACGTCGAGGACGCCGTCCTTGAGGGTGGCGACGCACTTGGTGGTGTCGACGCGGCAGGGCAGGGCGAAGGTGCGGGCGAAGGCGAGGCCCTCGCGCTCCTGCCGGTGCACGGCGTAGCCCGTCGGGGCGTCCACCTTGCGCGTGCCGCGCAGCGTGAGCGACTGGCGCTCGACCGACAGCTCGACGTCCTTTTCGGTGAAGCCCGGCAGCTCCGCGGTGAGCTGCAGCGCCTCGCCCCGATCGTTCAGCCACAGGCGCGGCCAGACGGCCGACTGCCGCCTCCCGGCGTCGCGCTCGTAGCCCTCGAAGACGCGATCCATCTCGCGTCGGAGCTCCTCGAAGGCCGACAGGCTCCGCTCCATGCCTCCGAATCCGAAGTCGTTCCACAGGGTCAGCATGATGTCTCCTCCTCCAAATATCGGTGGGGCGCGCTGCCGCTCCCGGCGCGCGATGGCGGGGCGGAGGCGACGAGCGCGCTCGAGCGAGTGGGTAGCCGCACGCGCGCCCCCCGGGGCGCACCGGCCTGTCGAGCAGGACGGACGAGCCCCGAACTGCGCGCGACGGAGACGCCGCGGCATCCGGTCAGGTCGTGGGTGCGGCGAGCACGCCGCGTATCGCGCCGTGCGTACACGGCACGGTTCATCGTGCCCCGGTGATGCGGGGCCAGCGCCTGCGGCTACCGTGCGACCGAGGCGCGCGGCCCCGGTGCACAGCCACAGGGATAAGCACCCGAAAAATGTCGTCAAGGGTCGCTGCGCGCCGACCCCCGGGGCGGGGCCCGGCGGAGCCTCGCGCGAGCCGCCCGCCGGCGCCGGCGCTCGTGGCATAATGCGGCGCGATGGACTGGATGGCGGCCCCGTCGGGGCTCGAGGTACCCCTTTGCGCCGGTGGGCTCGTGCGCCCGGCGCTTCGCCGGCGCGCGTTCGTGGCGGGCGCGCTCTTCGGCGCGCTCGCGCTCGGGTGTGGCAAGGACGAGCCCGCACCCCGACCCGAGCCCACCGCGGCCGCGAGCGCGGGTGCGCTGCGGGCCGCAGGGTCGGCCTCGGGCTCGACCGGGGTCGGAGCGGCGGCGGCATCGGGCGGGGCGACCGCGGCAAGCGCGGCCGCGGCCACGAGCCGACCGAACGTCACGCCGGACGGCGCCCCGATCCGCACGAAGGAGGTGCTCTCGAAGATCTACGAGGTCGATCGCATCTACAAGTCGATGCGCGGCCCCGACAGCGTGCAGGAGCTGCCGCTCTACGAGTCGAAGACGCCGGAGCTCTTGTGGATCGTGGGCTTCGAGGCGCTCATGGTGGCGCCCGACGGCGCAACGCCCATCTCGCAGGAGTGGATGTGCCACTCGAACCTCGACTTCAGCGCCGCGAAACACCTCGCGCTCTTCGACGATCAGAAGCCGCTCACCGACCGGCTGTTCACCCTGTCGCAGGGCCAGCAGCGCATCGACTTCCCGGAGGGCTACGGCCTGCCGATCCTCTCGAGCGAGAGCCTGTCGCTCAACACGCAGGTCCTGAACCTCAACATGACCGTCGGCAAGAAGGACGTGCGCCACAAGATCTCCGTGCGCTTCGTGCGCGATGCGGAGACCCGCGTTCCCTACAAGCCGCTCTTCGCCGGTGGAGCCTTCGGGCTCAAGCTCGTCGAGGGTGCCGAGGGCTACTTCGGCGTCGACCACGGGGACCCGGCCTCGCAGGGGCCGGGCTGCCTGCCCGGCGTGGCGGCCGCGCCCGGCGACTACCAGGACGCGCACGGGCGGAAGTTCACCGGCCACTGGATCGTCAAGCCGGGGCGCGAGGAGAACCACACGCTCGTCACGAAGCTGCTCAACCTGCCGTTCGACACGACGGTCCACTACATCGCCATCCACCTGCACCCCTTCGCGGAGTCGCTCGAACTGCGCGATCTGACGACCGGTCGGAGCGTGTACAAGGCGACGACGCGCCAGACGGTGGGCGCCATCGGGCTCGAGCACGTCGACTACTACGCGAGCACCGAGGGGCTGCCCCTCTACAAGGATCACGAATACGAGCTCGTGAGCATCTACGACAACACGACCGACGTCGATCAAGACTCGATGGCGGTCATGAACATGTACATGCTCGACAAGGCCTACAAGCGACCCGCCGCGGGCAAGGCCGCGCCCGCGGGCAAGCCGTAGACGTGGCCCGCGCCCGGCCCACAAAAGCGCAAGGCCCCGTGGGTACGGGGCCTCGCGGTCGCAGCGGCGCATAAGCCGGGTTCTGTCGTGCGCGCCGGTCGCCCGGGTCGCGCGCTGGCGATCATTCCTCTAGGGCCGGCGTCGCCGCCGGTCTCGAGCAGCCTACCCGGAGGCTTGGACGGGCCGTCCTTGGCCCGGTCGGCTCGCGCCCACCGGGCAGCCCCGCGACTCGCGCCGCGGGACCGCCTCCCTACATGGCCTTGCTTCGGGTGGGGTTTGCCGTGCCACTCGCGTCACCGCGAGCGCGGTGGGCTCTTACTCCACCATTTCACCCTTACCCCGGGGCGCGCACGCCGGAGCGCGCGCGCGCGGGGCGGTTTGCTTTCTGTTGCACTTTCCTCGAGGTCACCCTCACCGGGCGTTACCCGGCATCCTGCCCTGCGGAGCCCGGACTTTCCTCCCGAGCGAAGAGCTCGAGCGATCACCTGTTCCGCTGCGACGCCGCCAGTATAGCCGGCTCAGGCCGCGTTATCGAGGTCGAGCTTCGAACCCGGTGCACGCGAGATTTCCTGCATCCGGTGGCGGAGCTTGCGCTTGGCGCGTTCCTCGAGCTGGCGCGCGCGCTCCCGCGACACGCCCAAGCGCCGGCCGATCTCGGCGAGTGACAGCTCGTCTTCGGCATCCGCCATCATGCGGTTTTCGACGATGTAGCGCTCGCGCGGATCGAGATCTTGCACGGCCCGGCGCACGGCGAGCTTCAGCTCGTCCCGGCTCTCGTCCGAGGACATGCTGCTCTCCTGGTCCGAATCCGGAGACACCAGCGTGTCGACCAGCGAGGTGGCCGAGTCGTCGAAGACCTTGCCGTCGAGCGACAGATCTCGCGTCTCGAGGCGGCGAATCATGGTCGAGATCTGGCTTGGCGAGACGCCGAACTTCTCTGCGAGCACCTCGTCGGCTCGGTCCGCGTCACCGATTAGATTCATGATCCGCGTGCGCTCTCGGCGCAGCTTGAAGAACAGCTTCGAGCGCAGCGCACCCGAGCCGACGCCGACCAGGCTCCAGGAGCGAATCACGTATCCGAGCACGTACGCACGAATCCAGTAGGCGGCGTAAGTGACGAAGCGGTTGCCACGTTTGGGTTCGAACTTGCGCAGAGCATGCACGACGCCGAAGTTGCCCTCGGCGATCAGCTCCGAGAGCGGCACGCCGTAGCGCCGGTACTTGAGCGCGATCGCGACCACGTAGCGCATGTGCGCGCGGATCAACGCATCCGCCGCGGCCGGATCCTGCTTTTTGGCCCACCGATCCGCCAGCTCCCGTTCCTCTTCGCGCGAGAGCTTCGGAAAT
>JACRDA010000201.1 GCA_016212965.1 Myxococcales bacterium | reverse complement strand
CGACTTGTGTGGGTCGGGGCGAGTGGATTCGAACCACCGACTTCCTCGCTCCAGCGGGTCGGGCACGCGCCACCGACTTGTGTGGGTCGGGGCGAGTGGATTCGAACCACCGACTTCCTCGCTCCAGCGGGTCGGGCACGCGCCACCGACTTGTGTGGGTCGGGGCGAGTGGATTCGAACCACCGACTTCCTGCTCCCGAAGCAGGCGCGCTAACCAGGCTGCGCTACGCCCCGTGACGTGACGTGGGCCGCGAAGGCCCATGGCGGGGCGCAAATTGGTCGGCGCCGGCCGGGGAGTCAAGCCCGATGATCGCTCCCGGGCCGGAGCCTCGCGCCGCGGCCGTCAATCCCGCCGGATTTCCCAGCGCGCGCGCACGTCGATGGCGACGAGCGAGGTGCCCGCCTCGACGGGCGTCGCCTTGGAGGCCGCGTCGAGCATGCCGCGCATCGGGTCCACGGGCGGCTGGTACTGGGTCTCCTCGACGCTGATGGGCGTGCCGAGCGCGACGCCCGAGAGCGCGGCCAGCTCCTCGGCGCGCCGCCTGGCGTCCTGCATCGCGAGCTCGCGGGCGCGCCGCCGCGCGGTCGTCGGGTCCTCGAGCTCGAAGCGGACGCCCTGCAGGCGCACGCTGTCGCCCCCGGCCGTGACGGCGTCGTCGAGCAGCCGGGAGAGCTCGCCGAGCGCCCGCACCTTGACCGTGAGCGTGTGACTCACGCCGTAGCCGACGAGCGTCGTGCGGCCCTCGGGGCCGTACTCGTAGCGCGGGGCGATCTCGAGGCCGCTCGTCTGCACGTCCTTCTTCACGACGCCGTGGCGAGCGAGGGCGTCGAGCACGCGCCCGGCGTCCTCTGCCGCGGCGTCCCTCGCCTCGGCCACGGTCTTCTTCGTGACCTCGACGCCGAGGGTGACGAGCGCCAGGTCGGGCGCCACGTCGAGCTCGCCGCGGCCGGCGACGACGATGCCGGGGGACTCCGACACGAGCAGGGTCGAGCCGGGGGTGCTCGGCGCGGCCGTGTGCGTACAGCCCGTGGTGCCGAGCGCGCCGAGCGCGCCGACGAGGAGGCCGATCGAGACGAAGGTGTTGCGGTGCATGGGATCCTCCGAGTGGGGGGGGCGCCCGCCGGGCGCCGTGGCGTTTGGCGATGAGACGCGACACGGCGCGGGAAGTTTCACCGCGCCTCCGCAAATTTCCCTTTTCTTCTCGCGGTGTAAGCGCGGGCGCGCGGCGCGCGTTCGGTCCGGCTGCGCGCCCGCAGGTGCGGCTCCGACCGGGTTTCATTTGACGATGCCGGGCGGAAGCGGCACTCGGGGGGCATGCTCGTCGTCGCCGGTGGTCCCGCTCTGTCCCGGTCACGGCTCGCGGAGCGCCTCGTGGCCCTCCGCCGCCACAATCCGGGCCTCGAGGCCGCGAGCGCGCGCTTCGTGCACTTCGTCGCGCTCTCGGCACCGCTCGCCGAGGCGGAGCTCGAGGTGCTGCGGCAGCTCTTGCGCTACGGGCCGCGCGAGGTGGCCGAGGGCGAGCGCGCGGGCGGCACGGCGCTCGAGCTCTGGGTCGTGCCGCGCCTCGGCACGCTGTCGCCGTGGTCGTCGAAGGCGACCGACATCGCCGCCGTGTGCGGGCTCGCGGCCGTCGAGCGCATCGAGCGCGGCGTCGCGTGGCGCTTGTTCGGGGCGGTCTCCGACCGCGCCGTCCTCGCGGACGGCATCCACGACCGCATGACCGAGAGCGTGCTCGCCGAGCGCGACGAGGCGGCCGCGCTCTTCGCCCACGCCGCACCGCGGCCCTTCCTGCGCGTGCCGCTCCGCGCCGAGGGGCGCGCGGCGCTCGAGCGGGCCAACGGCGCGCTCGGCCTCGCGCTCGCCGCGGACGAGATCGACTACCTCGCGACGAGCTACGGCGCGCTCGGCCGCGATCCGAGCGACGTCGAGCTCATGATGTTCGCGCAGGCCAACAGCGAGCACTGCCGCCACAAGGTCTTCAACGCGTGCTTCTTCGTCGACGGGGTCGAGCAGCCGCACACGCTCTTCGACCTCGTCAAGCAGTCGAAGGCCGCGAGCGCGCGGGTGCGCGCCGGGCTCGGCCTGTCCGAGGGCGTCTTGTCGGCCTACCGCGACAACGCGGCCGTCCTCGAGGGGCCCGTGGGCTCGCGCTTCTTCGCCGACCCGGACACGGGCGCGTACCGCACGGTGCGCGAGCCCGTGCACCTCGTCGCCAAGGTCGAGACGCACAACCACCCGACCGCGATCTCGCCCTACCCGGGCGCCGCGACGGGCTCGGGCGGGGAGATCCGCGACGAGGGCGCCACGGGCCGGGGCGCGCGGCCGAAGGCGGGCCTCGTCGGGTTCTCGGTCTCGAACCTGCGCCTGCCGGGGGCGCTCGAGCCCTGGGAGAGCGCGGAGCACCACGGCAAGCCGGCGCGCATGGCCTCGGCCCTCGAGATCATGACCGAGGGCCCGCTCGGCGCCGCAGCCTTCAACAACGAGTTCGGGCGCCCGGCCCTGTGCGGCTACTTCCGCACCTTCGAGCTCGAGGTCGACGGGCGCGTGTGGGGCTACCACAAGCCGGTGATGCTGGCCGGCGGCGTCGGGAGCGTGCGGTCCGAGCACGTCGAGAAGCTCCCCGTGCCCGTGGGTGCGCCGCTCGTCGTGCTCGGGGGCCCGGCGATGCGCATCGGGCTCGGGGGCGGGGCCGCGTCGTCGCTCACCGCGGGCGCCTCGCACGAGGAGCTCGATTACGCGAGCGTGCAGCGCGACAACGCCGAGATGCAGCGGCGCTGCCAGGCGGTCATCGACCGCTGCAACGCGCTCGGCCCCGCGAGCCCCGTCCTGTCGCTCCACGACGTCGGGGCGGGCGGGCTCGCCAACGCCCTGCCCGAGATCGTGCACGGTGCCGGGCGCGGCGCGCGCTTCGAGCTGCGGCGCGTGCCGAGCGCCGAGCCCTCGATGTCGCCGCTCGAGCTCTGGTGCAACGAGGCGCAGGAGCGCTACGTGCTCGCGCTCGATCCGGCGCCCGCCGCGCTCGAGCGCTTCGCCGCGCTGTGCGCCCGCGAGCGCGCCCCCTTCGCGCTCGTCGGCCACGCGACCGCGGACGGCGAGCTCGTCGTGACCGACGAGCACTTCGGCGACCGCCCGGTCGACGTGCCGCTCGAGCTCGTGCTCGGCAAGCCGCCGCGCATGGTGCGGCGCGCCGTCCGGCGCCCGTACGCGCCCTCGGCCTTCGACCCCGCCGCGCTCGGGCTCTCGCTCCGCGATGCCGCCCTGCGCGTGCTCCGCCTGCCGGCGGTCGGCGACAAGACCTTCCTCGTGACCATCGGCGATCGCACGGTCGGCGGGCTCGTGTGCCGCGACCAGATGGTCGGGCCGTGGCAGGTGCCGGTGGCCGACGTGGCCGTGACCGCGACCGGCTTCGACGACGTGACCGGGGAAGCGATGGCCCTCGGCGAGCGTGCGCCCGTGGCGCTCCTCGATGCGGCCGCCTCGGCGCGCATGGCGATCGGCGAAGCGCTCACGAACATCGCTGCCGCGGCCGTCGCGCGCCCGAGCGACGTGCGCCTGTCGGCGAACTGGATGGCGGCCGTGGGCGTGCCGGGCGAAGACGCGCGCCTCTACGAGGCGGTGCGCGCGGCCGGCGCCGAGCTCTGCCCCGCGCTCGGCATCTCGACCCGGGTCGGCAAGGCCGCGCCCTCGTGGCGCGCCGTCGGGCGCGACGGCGGCGCCGAGCGGAGCGTGACCTCGCCCGTGACGCTCGTCGCGAGCGCCTTCGCGCCCGTCACCGACGTCCGGCGCACGCTCACGCCGGAGCTCCGCCGCGACGTGGGCGAGACCGCGCTCCTCTACGTCGATCTCGGGGCGGGCAAGAACCGCCTCGGCGGCTCGGCGCTCGCGTACGTGCACGGGGCGCTCGGCGCCGAGCCCCCGGACGTGGACGATCCCGGGCGCCTCGCGGGCTTCTTCGCCGCCGTCGAGGACGCGGCCGGGCGCGATCTCTTCTGCGCGTACCACGACCGCTCCGACGGTGGCCTCTGGGCGACCCTGTGCGAGATGGCCTTCGCGGGTGGCACCGGCCTCGACGTCGACCTCGCGGACGTTCCGGGCGAGCCGTGGGGCGTGCTCTTTGCCGAGGAGCTCGGCGCGGTCGTGCAGGTCCGGGTGGGCGACGTCGGTGCCGTGCGGGCCGTGTTCGCCGCGCACGGACTCGACGGGCTCGTCCACCCTCTCGGTCGCCCCACGGCGGACGGCCGCGTGGTCGTGCGGCGCGGACCGGAGCTCCTGCTCGACGAGCCGCGCCGGGAGCTCCGCGCCGCCTGGAGCCACGTCACGCATGCGCTCCAGCGCCTGCGCGACGACCCCGCCTCGGCCGACGAGGAGCACGCGCGCCGCCTCGACGACACCGACCCGGGCCGCTCGCTCCAGGCGCCCTACGATCTCGGCGCGCCCGTGGCGGCGGCGCAGGTGGCAGGGGGCGCGCGCCCGGCCGTCGCGATCCTGCGCGAAGAGGGCGTGAACGGCGAGGTCGAGATGGCGGCGGCCTTCACGCGCGCCGGCTTCGACGCCGTCGACGTGCACATGACCGACCTCTTCGCCGGTCGCGTCACGCTCGGCGCCTTCCGCGGCCTCGTCGCCTGCGGGGGCTTCTCCTACGGCGACGTCCTCGGGGCAGGCGAGGGCTGGGCGAAGTCGATCCTCTTCCACGCCGAGCTGCGGCAGGCCTTCGGGCGCTTCTTCGCGCGGGCCGACACCTTCGCGCTCGGCGTGTGCAACGGCTGCCAGATGCTCTCGACCCTGCGCGAGCTCGTGCCGGGCGGCGAGGCGTGGCCGCGCTTCGTCCGCAACCGCTCCGAGCGCTTCGAGGCGCGCCTCGCGATGGTCGAGGTGGCGCCGAGCCCGTCCATCTTCTTTCGCGGCATGGCGGGCGCGCGTCTGCCCGTCCCGGTCGCGCACGGCGAGGGGCGCGTCGAGCACGAGAGCCCCGAGCGCGCGCGCGCGCTCGAGCAGGCCGGGCTCGTGGCCTTGCGCTTCGTCGACCACCACGGCGCACCGACCGAGCGCTACCCCGAGAACCCGAACGGCTCGTCGGGCGGCCTCACGGGCCTGACGACGCCCGACGGGCGCGCCACGATCCTCATGCCCCACCCCGAGCGCATGTTTCGCGCCGTGCAGTGCTCCTGGCGCCCGCGCGCGCTCGTGGACGACGGCCCGTGGCTGCGCATGTTCCAGAACGCGCGCGCCTGGGTCGGCTAGCGCGCGCGCCCGCTTCTAGCCCCGGCGTCCGTGCGCCTCGGCGCGAGCTCGCGCGGCGGCCTCCTCGGCGCGGGCCTGGCGCAGGATCATGTCGCCGACGAGCGCGGTCCAGCCGGTCTGGTGCGAGGCGCCGAGGCCCTCGCCCGTGTCGCCGTGGAAGTACTCGTGGAAGAGCAGCTTGTCGCGGAACGCGGGGTGCTCCTGGAAGAGACGGCTCGCTCCGAACACCGGCCGGCGCCCGTCCGCGTCGCGCAGGAAGAGCGCGATCATGCGCTCGGCGAGCTCCCCCGCGGCCTCGGCCAGGCTGCGGTCCGGCGCACCCCGCGAGCCCGGGACGCGCAGCACGTCGCCGAGGCCGTGGTCGAGGCGCTGGAGCGAGCGGTAGAGCAGGTAGCCGGTCGGGAGCCACACCGGCCCGCGCCAGTTCGAGTTGCCGCCCTTCATGCGCGTCGAGGACTCGCCGGGCTCGTAGCCCACCGACAGCCGCCGCCCCGCGAGCACGAGCTCGACCGGCCGGGCGGCGTGCTCCTTCGACAGCGAGCGCGGCCCGAAGCGCGACAGGAGCTCGTCCTCGTCGAACAGGTGCCGGAGCAGCCAGCGCAGCCGCTCGCCCGGGACGGCCGAGAGCACGCGCCGGCCGTCGGGCCGCTCGATGATCGACTCGGCGAAGGTGGGGTTGCGCCCGAGGAACCACTCGGTGCGGCGCCGGAAGTTCTCGAGCCGGCCCCAGGTCTCGGGCATCACGACGTGGACAGCGCAGAGCGGGATGAGCCCCACGAGCGAGCGCACCGGCAGGTGCCGCTCGGTGGCGTGGTCCTTCAGGATGTCGCAGTAGTAGCCGTGATCGTCGTTCCACGGCCCGACGCCGTGGTCGCTGCCGTGGTTGAGCGCCCACGCGATGCGCAGGAAGTGCTCGAGGAACTTGCTCGCGAGGTCCTCGTAGGCGCTGTTGTCGACGGCGAGCTCGAGCGCGATGCGCATGAGGTCGAGGCAGTACATCGCCATCCAGGCGGTCGCGTCGGCCTGCTCGAGCGTCATGCCCTCGGGCAGGGGCTCGCTGCGGTCGAGGATCGAGATGTTGTCGAGTCCGAGAAAGCCGCCCTCGAAGACGTTGTTGCCCTCGGCGTCGCGCTTGTTGACCCACCAGGTGAAGTTGATGAGGAGCTTGTGGTAGATGCGCTCGAGGAAGTTGCGGTCGCCCTGTCCGCGCTGCCGCCGCTCGATCTTGAAGATCTGGTAGGCCGCCCACGCGTGGACGGGGGGATTGAGGTCGGAGAGCTCCCACTCGTACGCGGGGATCTGGCCGTTGGGGTGCTGGTACCACTCCTTGACCATCAGCTTGAGCTGGTTCTTGGCGGCGTCGATGTCGACCGCGGCGAGCGCCAGGGTGTGAAAGGCGAGGTCCCAGGCGGCGAACCACGGATACTCCCAGGTGTCGGGCATCGAGATGACGTCCGCGACGTGCAGGTGGCGCCAGTCGCGGTTGCGCCCCGTCTTGCGCGCGGCCGGTGGCGGCACCGCGTCGCCCTCGAGCCAGCGCTCGACGTCGTAGTGGTAGAACTGCATCGACCAGAACAGGCCCGCCGAGGCCTGCCGGTGGATCGCGCGCCGCTCGTCCGAGAGCGACGGCCCCTGGACGGCGAGGTAGTACTCGTCGGCCTCGGCGCGCCGCCGCGCGAGGATGGCGTCGCCGTCGTCGAAGGGACTCGCGAGCGGCTCGGGCCCGAGCCGCAGGCGCATCACGACCTTGTCGCGCGCCGGCACGACGACGCGCCGCCACGCCGCGACCTTCGTGCCGACCCCCTCGGGGCTCACCGCACCGAGCTCGCCCCGCACGATGCGCCGGTGGAAGGCGTCCTTCACCCAGGGGGTGCGCGAGGGCGTCCCGAAGAGCAGCTCGGCGTTCGAGTCGTTGTGCGTGAACAAGAGCTCCGCCTCGCCGTCGACGTACAGGTAGTGGTCGCCGAGCTCCGGGTGGCTCGTGCGCACGGCCGGCTCGGGCCTGCCCTCGGGGTGCGCGTAGCGCCGGATCTCGGGCACCGGGCCGCCTCCGGTCCAGGTCCAGGTGTTGCGGAACCAGAGCTGCGGCACGAGGTGCAGCGGCGCCGGCTCCGGGCCGTGGTTCTCGGCCGTGACGACCACCAGCAGATCGTCGGGCGAGCGCTTGGCGTACTCGACCGTGACGTCGAAGAAGCGGTCCTCGGCGAAGGCGCCGGTGTCCCAGAGCTCGAGCTCGCGCTCCTCCGGGCGGCGCCTTCCGCCGGCCACGAGCGCCTCGTAGGGAAAGCGCCGCTGGGGGTACCGGTAGAGGTAGCGCAGGTAGCTCGAGGTCGGGGTCGCGTCCTCGTAGTAGTAGAGCTCCTTCACGTCCTCGCCGTGGTGCCCCTCGGGTCCCGTGAGCCCGAACGCGCGCTCCTTCAGGATCGGGTCGTGCTCGTTCCAGAGCCCGAGCGCGAAGCACAGGATCTGGTTGCGATCGCACACCCCCGCGAGGCCGTCCTCGCTCCAGCGATAGGCGCGGCTTCGCGCGTGGTCGTGCGGAAAGTACCCCCAGGCGTCGCCGCTCGCGCTGTAGTCCTCGCGCACGGTGCCCCAGGCGCGCTCGGCGAGGTACGGCCCCCAGCGCTTCCAGCGCACGAGGCGCGCGGCCTCCTCGCACAGGCGTCGGTGCTCGGCGGTGTCCTCGACGGGGCGGCAGGCGCGCGGCATCGGCCCGCATCCTAGCAACCCGTCGCCACAAAAAGGCGACGGGCCGCGCCCGAGGACGCAGCCCGTCGTCGCGCGGGCCTCGGTCAGAGCCCGGGCGGGAGCGAGCTCGGTACGCAGTAGAAGATGTCCGGATCACACACGACGTAGTCGAAGTAATCCTTGTTGAGGAGCACCGCGCCCGGCGCGGAGGTCTCGGGCGTCAGCTTGCAGAGGCTGTCGTCCGGGGCCGGGTCGCCGGCGGCGTCGACGCCCTCGCAGTACACGGGCGGCCACACGCCCATGACCTTGTAGGTTGCGCTGCACGAGACCCCGTCGATCGTCTCCTCGTACGCGAGGTCGGCGCTGAAGATCGTGCCGGGCGTCGCCGTCGTCACGAGGAGCTTCACGTTGCTGAAGCTCGTCGTGATGTCCTGCGGCGGCTGGATGATGATCGAGGGATCGGCCGGGTCGACGATCTGGATCATGTCCTGCCGGGCGCTCGAGAGCGCGGGCACGTAGCAGAGGTCATCGCCGTCCGGCTGGATGTCCCGGAACTCGCCGAGGCCGTAGGGCTTGTGGTCGTTGTCGTGGTAGTCGATGCCCGCGCTCGGGTCCGAGTAGTCGTTCGCGTTCCAGAGCATGTACCCGAGCACCTCGCTCTGGATCGCGAGCTGGACCTTGTCGTAGTCCTGCTTGCAGTCGGTGGCGTTCGGGTCGTTCACGTCACAGCTCGAGGGGTCGCGCGGGTACGAGCTCTGCAGGCCGACGAAGCCCGACGAGAGCGACGTGCACGTGCCCGACTGCTGCACGAACTTCACGGCGAAGTCGCCGCGGGCCGCGCGGCAGTCGAGCTGGGGCTGGGAGCACCCGGCCGCCGGGGCGAGCACGAGCAGGCTGCCGAGGGCTGCGGTGGTGCCGAGCCCCACGAGGGTCGCCAAGATCTTCGACTTCTTCATGGTGCTCTCCCTCAGAAGGTCGCCTTGAGGCCCAGGCGGAATTGCCGGGGCGTCTGGTAGCCCGTGACGCGACCGAAGTTCGGGTTCTTCTCGGTGGGATCGAACGGCGTGCCGTCCGCGTGCTTCAGGCTGTCGAGGTTGCCGTCCGTGACGGGCAGCACGCTCGCGTAGGTGTAGGTCTCGTCGTAGCCCGTGACACCCTGGAAGTTGAAGAGGTTGAAGACGTCCATCGTGAGGATCATGGTCTTCTCGGGGGCGAGCTTCATACCGAAGCCGAGGTGGCCGTCGATGCGGTGGGTCCAGGGCGTCTCCTCGCCGGTGCCGCGCGGCAGGATGAAGACCTCGCCGTCGCCGTACAGGTCGTGCGCGCCGAGGTAGTTCGTCGGCGAGCCGGAGGTCGAGCGCCAGCCGAGGCCGAGGTCGACGATGAACATGTCGGGGGTGATCGAGGTCGCGCCGAACACCTTGATGTGGTGGCGGCTGTCGCCGGGGAGGCGGCCGTCGCGGTTCGGCAGGAGCGAGACGAGGTCGAAGTCCGAGTTGATGTTCGGATCGAGCTGCCCGGTCTCCGGGCGGAACAGGCCGGCCCAGTTGCCGCGCAGCCAGCTCACCGTGTAGCTACCCGAGACGAGCCAGTGCAGGAGCTCGTCGCCGTCGAACTTCTTCTCGAAGTAGATGCTGAGCGCGTCGTAGGTGCGCGTGGCCTCGGGGAAGTCCGAGGCGATGCCGCTGCCCGGGTTGCCGATGAAGTAGCTCTGCCCCTCGTCGCGGCTCATGTCCTCGATGACGTTGTTCATCCAGCGGCGGGTGTAGTGCAGGCCGACGGTGCCCTTCGGGAACACCTCGTACTCGCCGCCGATGAGGAACTCGCTCGACGACTGCGGCTTGAGGCCCGGATCCACCGGCACCTTGTCGCCGCCGGTGACGATCCAGTACTGGTTCGGGTCGGCCGCGCTCGAGATGGGGAAGCGGCTGTCGTCCGAGAGGTCGCAGGTGATGGAGCCACTCGGGCCGCGCGGGCAGGCGCCGGCGGCGTGGACGCTCAGGATCTGGCGCTCGCCCGGGAAGGAGCGGTCGACCATGTCGAGGCTCATGCTCTCGTAGTACATGGCGAAGCTCGCGTAGATCTTGCTGTGGCCCTTCTGCGTGAAGTCGTAGATGGCGCCGATGCGCGGCGACCACTCGTGGGGCAGGGCCATGCCGAGCTTGCCGTCGTCGCCGACGAGGATCTGCGCGTCGTAGCGCAGGCCGACGTTGAGCGTGACGAGGTCCATGATGGCCCAGCTGTCCTGCACGAAGGCGCCGATGCCCGTCGAGAGGCTGCCGGCCTCCTGGGGGTCGGTGTAGGCCTCGTCGTCCGGGCCGGCGAGGAAGCCGTACCCGCGGTTGTCGCTGAAGGACCCGCCGCCGAGGCTCTCGCGATAGCGCCGACCACCCGAGTAGGTCTTCTCGTGGTCGTACTTCATGATCTCGAGGTCGAGGCCGCCCTTGATGACGTGGTGGCCGGCGCCCTCCTGCAGGCGCGTCACGGTGGCCTTGGTCTGGAAGCGGTGCAGGCGCGCGTCGTCGATGTAGTCCGGCCCGCCGCCCTGGTAGGTGTTGGCCGGGCAGAGCGTGGTGAGCGGCGCGCCGGTCGGGTCGGTGGCGCCGGCCGGAGCGAGGCACTCGGCCGGGTTGGGCACGCTCTCGAAGTCCGTGATCGGGTGCGGGTTCGGGTCGCCCGCGCCGTCGATGGCGCGGCGCCAGAGCACGCGCTGCATGCTCGCGAGCCCGTCCTTGTCGCCGGGGCGGCTGCCGTCGGCCGGGAGCATGGCGCTCTGCTGATAGTGCCAGCCGAAGGCCGCGTCGAAGAGCCACTTCTTCTCGTCGAAGGCGCCCTTGTAGGCGAGCGCGATGTTGTTCGACAGGCCGATGAAGCGGTGGTGGATCGTCTCCAGGTTGCCGACCATGTCGAGCACCTGGTTCTCGGGGCGGCCGCTCTGGTTGTCGACGCCGAGGTCGCTGTCGCTGCCGGAGAAGGTCGGCGTGCCGTAGACGGAGAGGCTGATCTGGTGGTCGGGGTCGATGGCCCAGTTGAGCTTGCCGATGTACTGGAAGGCGCGCTCGGTCGCGTACCAGTCCTGCTGCGTGCCCTCGAGCGGGTCGTAGAGGTCGTACTTGACGCCCTCGACGTCGTCCTGCTGCTGCACACCGGCCGCGTCGACGCGGATCTTGTTGAGCTGCCGGCTGATCTTGTAGCGCGTGAACGCTACGTCGAAGCCCGTGTAGAACCAGAGCTTGTCCTTGACGATCGGGCCGCCGAAGTCGAAGCCGAAGTCGTTCATGGACACGAGCTTCGTGTCCATGCTGATCGTGTTGCCGTTCTGCCGCACCTCTTCGCGCGGGCCTTCGAAGGCGCCGGGCGTGAAGTAGGTGAAGACCGTGCCGCGGAACTTGTTGGAGCCGCTCTTCGTCACGACGTCGAGCACGCCGCCGGTGGAGCGGCCGTACTCGGGCATGTAACCGCCGCTGACGACGTTCACCTCTTCGATGAAGTCGATGGAGAGCGGCGTGCCGAGGATGCCGTAGGCCGGGTCGTTCACGCTGACGCCGTCGATGACGTACTGGTTCTCCGGCGAGGTCGTGCCGTTGATCGAGGTGCCGTACTGGTCGGCGTTGGCGCCGGGGGCCACGCTCGCGACGGACTCGAAGGAGCGCGACGCCGAGCCCTTGGCGTTGGGCGAGATGACCGGCACGTGGCTCGTGAAGTCGCTGTCGATGTGGCGACCCGTCGCGGTCGAGCCCACGTCGACGGTGGGCGCCTCGCCGACGACGACCACCTCTTCGGCCTGCAGGGCGACCGGCAACAACTGCGCGTTCATGCGCACCGTGCTGTCCGACGCGAGACCGATGCCGCCGCGCGAGTAGGGCTTGTAGCCCTCGAGGTCGAGGCTGACGGAGTACTGACCCGGCGGCAGGTTCGGCACGCGATACAGGCCGGACCCGTCGGTCAGCACCGTCTGCGCCCCCTGCAGCGAGGGTGACACCACCACCACGGTCACGTCCGCCAAGGGTTTGCCCGAGGCCGCATCGGTGACGGTGCCCGTGAGCACTCCGTTGCCGGCGGCGACCACCACTCGCGGAGCGAGCAAGAGGAAACCGAAGGCGACGAACCATAGCCACGCAAATCGACTGCGCTTTTGCACCACGCCCTCCACTCTCGAAAGTCGGCCGGACCTTACTGAACTTCGGGCCAGATCCATAGGGCTTCGTGCCGGAGTCGTGCTCGACGCGCGCCGCAGCCTCCGGCACGGCCCGCCGAGGCGGCATGTTGTTCCTTGATTTCGAAAACTTGGAGTGCTCTCGTGCCCCGCGCTCGGGGACCGCGCGCGACGCCGCGCTTTGCGACGGGAGCGCGACCCGCTACGCTTCATCGACGCGCCGATTCTCGCGGCGTGCGTACCCGCCCCGATGTTCGACGCAGTCCTTCGACCCCGCACCATCGCCAAGGGCCGCAGCACGCGCGGCGCCGTCGTGTCCCTCGGCGTCCACATTCTCATCCTCGGCGGCGTGGTGTGGCTGTCGAGCCGCCCGCGCGAGGAGAAGGCGGCCGACCCCGAGGTGACCTTCTTCAACCCCGCGGGCAAGGGCCTGCCGGGCAAGCCGCCGCTGCCGCTCGGCAAGCCCGACGGCCGCGTCGAGCCGCCCAAGCCCGACAAGCCGAAGGCGCCGAAGAAGGACGCCTTCATGAAGCCGCGCGACCCCAACGCCCAGCTGCCGAAGCCGGCGACCTCGGCGTCCGACTCGGGCGGTGCGGACGACGACATCTACGGCGATCCGAGCGGTGACCCGAGCGGCGTGCCCTGGGGCGACCCGAACGGCACGCCCGGCGCCGGCAGCCCCACGGGCGAGATCCCGCCGCCGCCGCCGCCGCCGCCCCCGGAGCCGCCCAAGCCGCAGAACGCGGTCATCCCCTTCGGCGCCGGCATGGAGCGACCCCACAAGGTGGCCGGCCCGGACCCGGCCTACACCCGCGAGGCGCGCGAGGCGCGCATCGAGGGCAAGATGCTCGTGCAGTGCGTGATCACGACCGACGGCACGCTTTCCGGCTGCTCGATCCTGAAGAGCCTGCCCTTCATGGACCAGGCCGTGCTTGCCGCGCTCGCGCAGCAGCGCTGGACGCCGGTGAGCTTCCAGGGGCAGCCGGTGAGCGTCATGTACACCATTCCGTTCACGTTCGTGTTGAAGTGAGCGGCTACAAAGGGCAAAGGTGCCCTTCGAGGCTCGCGCGCCGCGAGCGGTGACCACGGCGCGGCGTGGCGCTCCTGCCGCGCGTGGCTGGCGGGCAGGGGCGGCGAGGCTGGGGCCGCGTCCCCCATTGCAAAGGTCTTCCGGATGGATTTCACTCTCTCGAAGCTCTGGTCCGACATGGGCCTGTTCGCCCGCCTCATCGTGGGCGTCTTGCTCGTCATGTCGCTGGCGTCGCTGTTCGTGATGGCCGAGCGGCTCATCGCGCTGTCGCGCAGCCAGCGCGAGTCGCGCAGCTTCGCCGCGCGCATGGCGAGCCTGCTCGGCGGCGGCGACCTCGCCGCGGCCGCGGCCAAGGACCTCGGCAAGGGCATCGGGCACCTCGGGCGCGTCATCCGCGCCGGGCTCAAGGCCTATCAGGACGGCGACCGCAGCGACACCGAGCTCACCTTCGAGAGCGTGGCGCGGGCCCTCGAGCGCCAGGCGCAGCGCGAGTTGCTCACGCTGCGGCGCGGTCAGGGCGTGCTCGCCACGGTCGGCTCGGTCGCACCCTTCGTCGGGCTGCTCGGCACCGTCGTCGGCATCGTCAACGCCTTCACCAGCATGGCGAAGGAGGGCGCGGGCGGCCTCGGTACGGTGTCGGCGGGCATCGCCGAGGCGCTCGTCACGACGGCCTTCGGTCTGCTCGTCGCCATCCCGGCCGTCATGGCGTTCAACTACCTGTCGAACTGGACCGACGGGCGCTCCGTCGACATCTCGGAGAGCTCGAACGAGCTGCTCGATCTCGTCGCCAAGGATCTGCGCCGCGCCGCCAAGGCGGGCTGACGGCCTCGGGGCACCATGGCGTTCGCAACCGGCGGCAAGAAGGGCGTCAAGAGCGAGATCAACGTCACGCCGCTGGTCGACGTGGTGCTGGTGCTGCTCATCATCTTCATGGTGGTGACGCCCATGCTGCAGCGCGGCAAATCCGTGAAGCTGCCCGTGGTCGAGGAGCCCGACGAGGAGCACAAGCAGGCCGACCCGATGGTCGTGGCCGTGACGGCCGACGGCAAGGTCTGGGTCGACAAGGACGAGTACGATCTCGACGCGCTCGGCGGCGCCATCGCCGACCGGCTGCGGGTCGAGCCCGGGCGCAAGGTCCTGCTCAAGGGCGACGAGTCGCTCACCTACGGTGACGTGCGCAAGGTGATGGAAGTCGCCCGCACGGCAGGCGCCAAGGGCGTGGCACTCGGCGTCGAGCACAAGAAGGACAAGGGCGAGCGCTAGGCGCCGGCGCGAGCGAGCAGCATGCACAAGCGCAGAACCGTCGCGGTGCGGCCCCAGAGCCGGCAGAACGCCGAGATCAACGTCACGCCGCTGGTCGACGTGGTGCTGGTGCTGCTCATCATCTTCATGGTGGTGACGCCGCTGCTCGAAAAGGAGATCAGCGTCCAGGTGCCCGCCACCGAGACGGTCGAGGACGTGAGCGATCTGCCGCCGGACCAGCTCGTCGTGCACCTCGACGACAAGGGCGAGGTCAAGCTCAACAGCGAGGTCGTCGCGGCCGACGCCTTCCTCGGCCACCTGAAGGACATCCTCGAGCACCGCGGCGACAAGACGGTGTTCTTCCAGAGCGACGAGGGCGCGAGCTACGGGACGCTGGTGCAGCTGCTCGACCTCGCGCGCCGCGCCGGCGCGACCAAGCTCGGCATGGCGACCGAAGCGCCCGACAAGCCCGAGCCCTAGCCCGAGCGCTCCCCCCGAGTGCGGAGCGCGCAGAACCACGGAGTCACGGAGACACGGAGCGTGACACGGAGGAGTGTCCGAACCTCATCGCCTCCGTGCAGCTCTCCGTGTTTCCGTGTCTCCTTGGTTGTCGCTTCCCGGGTTTCTGCAGCTCGGTGCCCGGGCGTGAGTCCTCGCATGCCCACTGCCGCCGCACGCGGGAAGGTGGCACCATGGACGCCATGGGCCCGGTGGCGCGGAACGTGATGCTCGCACTCGCGGGCGCGCTCGCGGGCTGCGGCGGGGGCGACGAGACCGAGGACGGGGCGGGGCCGGGCGCGGGCGGGGGCGGGCCCGTCTTCGCGGTCCCGGACGTCGACGACGACGACGGCGACGGGCTCGCGGACTGGGCGGCGCCGCCGGGCGCCGCGGACGACGACGCGGCGCGGCTCGTGCTGCCGGAGGCGGTGCTCGCCGGCCTCGAGGCCGAGCACACGCTCGCCCTGACGCTCGCCGGCGATGTCGGCGACGTGGAGGTGACGCTCGACGGCGTGCCCCTGCTCGGTCGGGTGGGCGCCGCGGCGCCGGTGCTCGAGGCGGCGGTGAGCGGCGCGGCGGCGCTCGGCGACTGGCGCGTGCGCTTCGCGACCTTTCAGCGGCGCGCGTCGCTGCACCTGCGCCACCTCGACGCGGCGGCGGCGGAGGTCGGGGCCGGTGACGTGTCCCTGTGGGGGGCGCCGCTCGTGCTCCATCACCACCTGCAGCCCGCCGAGCGGCTGTGGGCGGTGGCGGATCCGGGCAACGGCGCGATGGTGCAGCTCCTGCAAGCGCTCTACGGCGACCGCTTCGTGCTCGTGCACGGCCCGGACGTGTGGATCCAGGACGAGCTCGAGTGGGCGAGCGCGACGGCGCCGGGGACGCGCACCGACGTGGCGATCGACTCGATCCGCGACCGCGAGCTCGACGGCTACGTGAAGAGCCTCGCCGCGCCGGACGTCGTGCCCATGACCTGGGGCGAGCACGGCACGGCGACGACCGAGGACAAGTTCGGCAACCTCGAGACGACGCCCCCGCACGTGGCGCACGGCGTGAGCTACCCGTTCGGGCGCGTGTACTACGGCGACAACGGCGTCGTCGGGCCGAACCAGGCCCTGAAGGCCATGCTCGAGGAGCAGCTCGTCCAGGCGCCGCTGCGCGTCGACACGAGCTGGCTGTGCGTCGGCCACGTCGACGAATTCATGTCGTTCCTCGCCGACCCGGCCGCGCCGAAGGGCTGGAAGCTCGTCTTCGCCGACGTGCCTGCCGCCTATCAGCTCCTGCTCGGCCTCGATCCCGCGACGCCGCTGCCGCGCTACGCGAGCACCCACGGCTACGCGACCGTGGGCGCCATCCTCGCGGACGCCGCCCTCACGGCGCTGAACGAGGACCTGCAGGCCGACTACCTCGACCCGATCCTCGCCGGTCTCGTGACCGAGCTCGAGCTCGGCGCGGCGGACGTCGTGCGCGTGCCCGCGCTCTTCGAGCGCATCCCCGGCTGCGCCTACTCGAGCGCGTTCCTGGAGGTTGCGGCGCTCCTGCCCGCCGTCGTCAACTACACCGTGGTGGCCGTCGACGGCGAGCCGTCGCGCGTGTTCCTGCCCGACCCGTTCCTGCGGCCGAGCGGCGCGGCGCAGGCCGACGACCCCCTCGTGCAGGCGGTGCGCGCCCTGTTGCCGGCGAGCCACGAGCTCCACTTCGTCGACGACTGGTGGACCTACCACGTCGCCATGGGCGAGGTGCACTGCGGCACGAACGTGCTGCGCACGCCGACGCCGGAGGCGTGGGTCGAGAGCGCGGATCTGCTCGGAGGAGCACCGTGAGCGCGCTCCGTGCTGGCGGCTCAGCGGCCGGTCTCGCGCTCGCGCTTGCGCTCGCGGCGGGCTGTCGCGGCGAGCCGGCACCGGCGGAGGCCCCGGTACCCACGGCGGCGGGCACGGCTGCACCGCAGGGCATCGCGGTGGCGGGCGACGAGCTCGGCCGGACGCGGCGCGCGCGCGACGGGAGCCTGCGCTACGCCGACGAGGTGGTGCACGACAACCCCGCGGCGGCCGCCGAGATCCTGCGCCGCCTCGAGAGCGAGCCCGACGCCGAGGCGCGCGCCGCGCTCGTCCGCGCCCTGCCGGCGACCGGCGGCGCGTGGCTCGAGGCCGTGCGGCAGCGCCTGGCGCGCGAGCCCGACGCCGGCGTGCGCCGGGCGATGGTCGCCCTCGCGCCGCGGGCGCCCGAGG
>JACRDA010000196.1 GCA_016212965.1 Myxococcales bacterium | reverse complement strand
GACGCCGGTCGCGTGCGCGGCCGCGAGCGCCCGGCACACCTGCCGCGCGATGAACACGGCCGTGGGGACGTCGAGCTTGCCCACCGCGTCGAGGTAGGCGCCGAGCTCCTTGCCTTCGAGGTACTCGACCACCATGAAGGGGCGGCCGTCGGCGCCGCGGTCGACGTCGTACACGCCGGCCACGTGCTCGCTCGCGATGGCGGCGGAGGCCTCGGCCTCGCGCTGGAAGCGCGCCAGGACCTCGGGCTGGCGCGCGTACTCGGGCAAGAGGGCCTTCACCGCGAAGCGCTTCTGCGGGATGCGCGTGTGGCGTGCCTCGTACACGCGGCCCATGCCGCCCTCGCCGATGACCCGCTCGACGAAGTAGGTGCCCGAGAGGGTCGTGCCCACGAGCTCGTCGGTGAGCACGAGCTCCGCGCCGTCGTGCGGGCAGGTGTCGACCTCGCGGCCGAAGCGCCCCTGGCAGCGCGGACACGTGTGCCACTCGCTGCCGAGCTCGGAGAGCGGAGACGCCGTGAGGGGCCCGGCGGCCGTGAGGCGACCGGTGGCCGACGGCTCACCCGTGCGCGCCGAGAAGCGGGAGCCGTCGCTGCCCTCAACCATGGATCGCCTCGCTCGGGGTGGTGGGTCGCGCCGCCGTGCGCGCGCGCGCAAGCACGCCGTCTTCGCGGCGCATGCGCAGCAGGCTCGGGGGCACGAGCAGCCCGAGCGTGCACAGGGCCGCACGCGGGCTCGCCCCGACGAGCGCCGCCCCGAGCGCGCCGAGGACGAGTCCGAGCTCGGAGGGATGCCGCAGCCACCGGTACGGCCCGGTCGTCGCGAGCGCCCGGCCGCGCGCGACGCGCGCCGCGGTGACGAAGCGCGCTCCGAGGGTGAAGACGGCGCTCGCGCGGAGCGCGATCCCGGCGGCGGCGAGGGCCACGCCTGCGGCTGCGGACGCTCCGAGGCTCGCGCGCGCCGCGTCGAAGAGCGCGACGAGCAAGGTGAGCCACAGGCCGAGGCCCGTCGTGAGCGCGAGGGCGATGTCGGTGCCCGCGCCCGCGCCGGCGGGCATCGGGTCGGACGTGCCCGGTCGGGCGGCGAGCACCTCGGCCACCGCCCACCCGACGCAGACGGCCGCGAAGAGGGCGACGCGCGGCGTGGCGAGCGCGGCGAGCCCGCCGGCCTCCGACCCGAGCGCGGAGCCGAGCGCGAGCGCGAGCGCGATCCAGCCGAGCTGCAGCGCCGCCCCGAGGGCTGCGAGCCGGTAGCTCATGGCTTGCCGGCCCCGAGCAGGCTCGGCTTGTACTTGCCGAAGCAGCTCTGGCACTGGAGGTACTCGGTGAGGACGCCGAGCGGGATGAGCGGGATCCAGTAGAGCGTGAAGAACTTCCGGACCCGCAGGTGCTTGAAGGGCTGCTGGCCGTGGCAGTAGGGGCAGTCGAACTCGCCCGTCGTGACGCAGCTCGTCACGGCCTTGGACCCGAAGATGATGAGGGCGATCATGCCAGTCCTCCCGGGCGAGAGCCCTACCATGCGTCGTACGCCGCGGGGCGAGAAGTCCTCCCCGTGCGCGCGCCCCCGGCCCGGTGTAGATCGCCCGAGCGTGACCCGCCGCGACAAAGCGCGCCGCATCCAGGCCGAGCTCGACGCGCTCTTCCCCGAGCCGGCCGTGCCGCTCGGCCACGTCGATCCGTTCACGCTGCTCTGCGCCGTGATGCTGAGCGCGCAGACCACGGATGTGCGCGTGAACCAGGTGACGCCCGCGCTGTTCGCGCGCGCCTCGACCCCCGCGGCCCTGGCCGCCTTGCCGGAGCGCGAGATCCTCGCCTGCATCCGCACCTGCGGCCTCGCGCCGACCAAGGCGCGCAACCTGCGGCGCATGGCGGCCCTGCTCGTCGAGCGCCACGGCGGCGTCGTGCCGCGGGCGCTCGAGGCGCTCGAGGCGCTGCCGGGCGTGGGGCACAAGACGGCGAGCGTCGTCGTGTCGCAGGCCTTCGGCGCGCCGGCCTTTCCCGTCGACACGCACATCCACCGCCTCGCGGCGCGCTGGGGGCTGTCGAGCGGGCGCAACGTCGTCGCGACCGAGCGCGATCTGAAGAAGCTCTTCCCGCCCGAGAGCTGGGGCAAGCTCCACTTGCAGATCGTCTGGTTCGGGCGCCGCTACTGCCCGGCGCGCGGCCACGCGCCCGACGCGTGCCCGATCTGCTCGTGGGCGGCGCCGCGCCGGCGCCGAGCACGCCGACGCCCCGTCGCACGAGACCGCGATGCGGGCTAGAGTGCCGCCGATGTCCGAGCGACCCGACGCACCCACGAGCCCCCCGGCCTCCGGCGCCGAGCGGCGCCAGCACGAGCGTTACGAGCTGCTGGCGCAGCTGTCGATGCACCTCGGGGAGATCGACTACGTCCTCGAGCTCGTCAACCTGAGCCACTCCGGGGCGTACGTGCTGCTCGGCAGCGTCGAGCGGCCCGACGGCCTCGACGTGGGGGTGGAGGTGCTCCTCTCGGTCATCCACCCCACGAGCGGCGAGCTCGTCGCGCTCGCCGGTCGCGTCGCGCGGCTCCAGGAGGACGTGCGCGGGCTCGGCTTCGGCGTGCACTTCCACGAGCTCGATGCCGACGGGCAGAGCGGGCTCGAGGACCTGCTCGCGCTCGCGCGGCGCCAGCCGCCGCCTCTGCCGGGACGGTACTGAGAGCCCGCGCGCGCGCCCGCCCTCAGGCCTGCGGCCACTCGAACGCGAGCGCCTGGATCGCCGCGACGAGCGTCTGGCGCTCGATGGGCTTGTCGAGCAGCGGGCGGCGCGTGGCGGCGACGCGCTCGCGCAGCCGCTCGGAGGTGAGCCCGCCGGACACGAACAGCGTCCGCGCCGCGAGGGCAGGGTGCGTGAGCCGGAGCTGCTCCCACAGATCGACGCCGGACTGGCCCGGCATCACGACGTCGGCGAGGACGGCGTCGACGTGGGCGTCGCGCGACAGCGCCGCCAGGGCCTGCGTGACGCCCCGGGCGAGGATGCAGTCGAAGTGCGCCGACAGGAGGCGCTCGAAGGACCGCAGCATGAGCTCGTCGTCGTCGAGGATGAGCACGCGCAGCCGGCCCTGCGCCGGGGGCTGGGAACGGCGGCCGCGCTGCGGGGCGTGCGCGTGCGCGGGCCGCGGGAACACGACGCGAAAGCACGCCCCCGCGCCCGGCTCGCTGTCGACGAAGATTTCCCCGCCCGCCTTGTGCACGAGCGAGCGGGTGATGGAGAGGCCGAGCCCGGTGCCCCCGCCGGCGCCCTTGGTCGTGAAGAAGGGATCGAAAATGTTGCCGATGTGCTCCGGGGCGATGCCGGGGCCGTTGTCCTCGACCGAGATCATGACGGCCTCGGCGTCGTAGCCCGTCGTGATGCGCACCTTGCCGCGGCCCGCCGGGACCGCGTCGACCGCCTGCAGCGCGTTGACGACCAGGTTGGTCAGCACCTGCGCGGCCATGTACGGCAAGGCCTCGATGGCGGGCAGGCCCGGCGCGAGCTCGATGTTGAACGTGGCGCGGATGCGGACCTCCTTGCCGACGAGGCGCACGACCACGCCGATCTCCTCGTTGAGATCGACCGGCCCGACCGTGCCCTCGCCCGAGCGCCGCGAGAACACGTTGAGCGAGCGCGCGATGTTGTGGATGCGGTGGGCGGCGCTCACGCAGTCGCCGACGGCCTCGAGCCAGTCGGGGCCGCGCTCGTCGAGCACCTCGAGCCGCTGCACCCGCGGCCGCGACATCAGGGCCTCGAGGTCGCTGCGCAGGGACGAGAGGTTGGCGAGGATGGCGCCGCAGGGGTTGTTCACCTCGTGGCTCACGCCCGCGGACAACAGGCCGAGCGCCGCGAGCTTGTCGCGCTGGGCCAGATCGCGCTGCAGGGTCTCGCGCTCGGCGCGGAGGCCCGCCACCCGCCGCGCGGCGGCCACGGTGCGCGCGAGCTGGGCCCCGAGCTCGGGGCCGTCGTCGAGGACGTCGAAGGCGCCCGCGGCGAGCAGCGCCGCCTCGAGCGGGGCGCGCGGGGCGGGCACCACCACGACGACGAGCGTGTCGGGCTGCGAGCCCGTGAGCGACAGGACGCGCGGCACGAGTGCCTCCGGCAGGGCGCGGTGCTCGACCAGCAAGAGGTCCGTCTCGCCGGGCTTCGCGAGCTCGCTCGCGAGGGGGCCCGACGAGACGACGGCGAGGCCGAGCGCGCCCGCCTCGCGCTCCAGCCGCTCCGCGGTCTCGCCGAGCTCGAACGCAATCCGCAGGCGGAGCGGGCTCGTCACGGCAGCCTCCGCGGCGCGTCGGCCTTCGGCTCGTCGCCCTCCTGGAACTGGCGCAGCGCGGCGTTGCGCTGGCTGCCCGTGAGCCGCACGTCGGGGTCGATGCGCACGTCGAGCACGACTGGGCCCTGCGCGGGCTCGGCAAGCAGGGCCTCGAGCTCGGGGCGGGCCACGACCACGTGCCCGGCCGCGCCCATGGCGTGCGCCATGGCGGCGAAATCGACGGTCTGCGTGCCGAAGTCGGGCGTCGCGCCGTAGAGCGCGCGCATGCCGTGGTGGACCATGTTGAGGCGCGCGTCGTTCATGACGAGGAAGGTGGTGGGGGCCGCGTGCTGAACCGCCGTCGCGAGCTCGTTGCCGTGCATGAGGAAACCGCCGTCACCGCAGATGGCGAAGGTGCGGCGGCGCGGGGCGCCGAGCTGGTAGCCTATCGCAGCGCAGATGCCCGAGCCCATGGATCCGAAGCCGAGCGGCGTGAAAAAATCGCCGCCGTCGCGCACCCGCAGGTAGTGCAGGGCGACGGCCAGGTGCTCGCCCATGTCGGCGGTGAACACCGACTGCGCCGGGCAGACCTCGTTGCAGCAGGCGACGACCTCGGCCGTGGTGAGCATCCCGCGCGCCGAGGGCACGAGGGGCTGGTAGCGCGGACCCGCGAGCCCGAGCGGTGGACGCGGCGGCAAGAGCTCGGCGCGCCGGTCGAGCATGCGCCCGATGACCGCGTCGGCGGGGCCGAGCAGGCCGAGGTCGACCGGGTAGTTCCGGCCGAACTGCGCGGAGTCGATGTCGATCTGTAGGAAGGCGCGGAGCGGGCGCAGGGCGGGCGACCAAGCGTTCGTCTCGAAGTCGTTGAGGCCGCTGGCGCACACGAGCAGGACGTCGACGCCGCTCGCGAGGTAGTCCGTCACCGAGTCGTGCCCGCCGAAGCCGAACAGGCCGAGGTAGAGCGGGTGCTCCTCGGGGAAGACGCTCTTGGCCTTCGTGGTGACGGCCACGGGCGCCTGGAGGTGCTCGGCGAGGCGCACGAGCGCGCGTCGCGACGTCGCCTCGCGCGCGCCCGAGCCGCACAGGATGAGCGGCCGCTGCGCGTGCTCGAGCAGCTCGAGGGCGCGCGCGCACGCCCCCTCGTCGACGTCGAAGGTCGAGCGCACCGTGCCCGCGATCTCGTGGGCCACCTGGGGTGTCGCGGCGACGTCGAGCGGCAAGGACACGAACACGGCGCCGCGGCGGCCCGAGTACGCCGTGACGAGCGCCTTGCGCACCTGCGCGGCGGCCGGCCCGGCCTGGCTCAGCTGCACGGCGAACTTCACGAAGCGGCGCACGAGGGTCACGGCGTCGAAGCTCGAGGCCGAGCCCTCCTGCAGGGCGCCGCGGCCGAACGACGAGCGCGGCACCTCGCCGGCGATGAGCACGAGCGGCAGGCCCTCGTAGTTGGCGCTCGCGACGCCGGTCAGCGCGTTCGTGATCCCGGGGCCCGCGGTCGTCACGACGACGCCCGGGCGACCTGTCGCGAGCGCGTAGCCCATGCCCATGAACGCCGCGCCGGTCTCGTGCTTCGCCGTGACGATCTGCACGTCGGGGCGCTCGAGCAGCGCCGCGTAGAACGCCGAGATGGCGCCGCCGGGGATGCCGAACACCCGGTCCACGCCGAACTCGCGCAGCACGTCGATGATCTGGAGCGCAACCGTCGCCGTCATGAGTGGCGCCCACGGTGGAGGTGGATCTCCCCCGTGACCGGCGTCGTGAGCCTGACCTCCGGCTCGACCCGCTCACCGGCGAGCTCGGCGATGCCGAGCAGACCCCCGACCATGGAATGCTCGATATACAGGTACTCGTCAGTGAAGCGCGTGACGATGCGCGCCGGCGTGACCTCGACGATCTCGAACCGGGAGTAGTTGACGAGCCAACCGCTCGCCCAGGTGCGTTCCATGGCGCGGAGCAGCGTCGGGAGCTCGGGGCGCAGCAGCCCGAGCACGGCCCTGCCCATCATCGTGCCGCCGAAGGTCGCGAAGGCTGCGGCCTGGATCTCGCGGAGCCCTCGCCCGATGTGCTCCGTCCCGAAGTGCAGGCGCGCCAGGGTGACGGAGCGGATGAGGAAGTCCGCCAGGGGGTAGAGCTGCAGCGCGTTGTAGCGATAGACGGCGAAGAAATCGCGGTACCGCGTCTGGGTCGAGGGGCCGAGCGCCGCGGCCCGATCGTCGAGCATGTTGAAGAACACGCCCCGGCACGCCGCGCGCGCGGGCACCTGCGTGAGACGCCAGGCGAGGTCCGTGCCGGCGCACAAATCGCCGAGCCCGTGGGGGCCGGCATCGACAGCGGTGGCCGAGGACATCACGTCGCATGATGCGCCCTCTGGCGGCGTTGTCCAAGGGGTTCGGTGCGGGGGGCGCGACGGGCGGGCGCGGCCGGCGCCGAAACCGCGACGCCGCCCTCGAGGGGCGCTAGGCTGGTCGCCGAGGCGCCCGCGAGGCGCACCGGGCGCACCAGGGGCGCCACCGAGGCCACGAGGTGTCGTGATGGACCAGCACAAGCCGACGCAATCGGGACCGCTCGACGAGGTCGCATGGCCCGCCGAGCTGCCGGCCCACGTGATGGCCCCCGGGCCGCCGGTGCTCCTGCACGGCTACGCCGCCGAGGACGATCTCGGCCGCCACTACGGCGCGACCGAGATCGGCTACCTCGCGCTCACGGGCCGCCTGCCGAGCGCAGCCGAGGCGCAGAGCTACGACCTCGCGCTCCGCTTTCTCGCGACCCTGCCGCTCGGCGAGGGGCCGACTCACGCCGCCGTACTCGCGCGCCTCTCGGGCACGCCCCACGCCGGCGTCCTGGCCGTGGCGGCGGTGGCCCTCGCCGAGCGGGCGCGCGCCCTCGTTTGCGCCCACGAGCCGTGGCTCGCCTGGCTCGCGGCGGGGACCGGCACCCCGCCCGACGGCTTCGCGGCCACCCCGGGGCAGGCTGCGGGCGCCGGCGCCGGCGAGGACGCTCGCTCGGTCGCGCGCCTCGCGGCGCTCCTGCCCGAAGGCTTCGCCCGCGCGGCGCTCGCCCAAGGGCCCACGCGTACGGCGGCCCTCATCGCCGTCCTGCACGCGAGTGGGCTCTGCGAGCCCTGGCAGCTCGAGCACACCCTCGCCACGGCGCCGCTCGCTGCGGTCGTGGCCGAGGCGATGCGCGTTCCCCCCGGCGCCTTCCGCGCCTACTCGATGCAGATCCCCCCGTTCCGCTACACCCCGGAGGAGCCGTGACGAGCGAGCCCATCCCCACGCGCGTTGCCCGCACCGGCTGGGGCGAGCACGGGTTCATGGGCCACCGCCTGTTCGCCGACCTCGCGGGCGTCGAGCACGCGTCGGGCCTGCTCGCCATCGCGCTCACCGGGCGCCGCCTCGCGGCCGACGACCAGGCGGTGCTCGACGATGTCGCCGTCGCCTGCACCCTCGCCGACCCGCGCATCTGGCCGGCGAAGGTGGCGCGCATCGTGAGCGGCTACGGTCGGGCCCTGCCGGGCTTCGCGGCCGGCTACCTGTGCCTCGAGGGCGCGCTCATCGGCCCCTGGATGGCGGGCGCCGCCGCCGCCTGGCTCGCGCGCCTCGCGGCCCGGCCGGAGCTCGCAGCGGACGACGAGGCCCTCGCGCGGGCCCTCGACGAGGAGATCCGCGAGCGGCGCACGCTCGCCGGCTTCGGCGTGCCGTTCCGCCCGGCGGACGAGCGGGTCGCGGCCCTCGACCGCCTGCTCGCGGCGCGCGGGCGCGCGACCGCCCGGCACTGGTCCTTCTTCGCACGCGCGCGGCGCCTGCTCACCGCGCGTCGCCGCCTCGAGGCGAACATCAGCTGCGCCATCGCGGCGGCCGGCCTCGACCTCGGCTTCGCGGTCGAGGAGGTGGCGGCGCTCGCGGGCGCGCTCGCGCAGTACACCTTCTTCTCGAACGCCTTCGAGGCCGCGCGCGAGCCCGCGCCCGCGCTCCAGACACTCGACCCGGCGTACGTCGTTTACGTGGGGCCGGCCGAGCGCACGAGCCCGCGCGCCGCGGCGGCCCGGCCGACGAGATCGCGGCCCTGAATCATGCGGCCACCCTGAGCTCGCGCCCTGCCCGCACCGAGCGCGCGTCGGCCGCGAGCTCGACGACCTGACCTGACGGATGTCATGCGGGGCCCTGCGCCGCATTGACGCCCCTGGCACGGACGGCGACCGTTTGCGTTCATGCAAAGTGCGCAACCAGCGGCTCGCGCGGGTTCATGGAACGCGCGACCGCTGCGCAAGCGGCACCGGCAGCACACGTCGCCGGGTAGCGCCGTCGTGCGGCACGCACCCACCGGGAGGCGACGATGACGGACCCGACGGACACGACACAGAACGCGCGTGGCATCGCGACTTGGCTGGGTTGCGTGGCCCTGTGGGTCCTGCTCGGTTGCCGCACCGGGGACCCGGCACCGGAGTCGCAGCTGACCTCGGGTCTCGCGCCCAGCGCAGCGCAGCAGGTCGCGAGTGAGGAGCCCAGGTCGCTCGGTGGCGGTGCGCTCCCGTTCGAGGTCGACGCCGTGGTCCGCCGCGTCCACTTCGCCTTCCGCAGCGACGGTGCTGGTTGGCGGGGCGAGCACTCCACCCATCGCGTCGCCGCGAACGCGGAGGGCCTCGCCATCACGCCGCGCCACGCGCCCTTGCCCGGGGTCGGCGCGACGGCTCCTGCCTCGCCGCGCGCCGCTGACTCGACGGCACCCATCGAGGGCACGCCGGTACACCTTGCCACGCGGTCCATCGCCCGCGGCCCGCGGCCGCTAGGGCGCGGGGTGGCGCGCGCCGAGCTCGGCCGCGAGGGACAGCTCGTCGTCGATCGCGGCGCGGGCCTGCGCGAGATCGTGCGCAATGGCGAGCACGGCGTCGAGCAGAGCTGGACGCTGGAGTCACGGCCCGAGGGACAGGGCGACCTCGAGGTGCGCGTGGTCGTGGAGGGTGCGCGTCTCACTGGCGTGACCGAGTCCGGATTGCACTTCGCGGACGACGCCAGCGGCCTCGGCGTACGGTATGGCCACGGGACCTGGATCGACGCGCACGGTCGCCGCCTCGCGGTGCGAGCGGCCTGGGAGCAGGGCGCAGTGGTGCTGCGAGTGCCGGCGGCGGCGCTCGATGCGGCAGCGTATCCCGCCGAGCTCGATCCGCTGATCTCGCCCGAGTTCGGCATGGACAACCCGGTCATGGGCGTGGCTTCATCCTACCAGGTCGCCCCGGCGATCGCCGCGGGCGGCGGCGATTACCTCGTGGTGTGGCAAGACTGGCGCAGCGGCGTCGATGGGGACATCGTCGGCGCGCGCGTGTCGAGCGCGGGGGTCCTGCTCGATCCGGTGGGTCTTACGATCTCGGCGGGGCCGGACAAACAGTCCACGCCGACCGTCGCCTTCGACGGCACGAGCTGGCTCGTGGCATGGGTGGACTCGGGTGCCGGCATCGATCACATCCTCGGGGCGCGCGTGAGCACCACCGGCACGCTGCTCGACGCAGCCCCGCTCGTGATCAGCACGGCCACGGGGGGCCAGAGCCAGCCGAAGGTGTCCGCAGGTGCGGGGCAGTGGCTGGTGGTGTGGCGCGATCTTCGCAACGGACCGACCCTCGACATCTACGGCGCGCGCGTCAGCAGCGCGGGGACGGTCCTCGACGCCGGCGGCATCCCGATCTGCGTCGTCGCCTACGACCAATCCGAGCCCACCGTGGCGTACAACGGCACGCAATGGCTCGTCACGTGGCAGGACTACCGCGTGGGAGCCTACATGGACCTCTACGCCACGCGGGTCAGTGGCGCCGGCGTCGTGCAGGACCCGGGCGGGTTCGTGGTCGCTGCCGCTGCATCGTGGCAGCAACAGCCTGCTGCGGCCTCCGACGGCAGCGGCTGGCTCGTGGCGTGGCTCGACTCCCGGAACGGTCCGAGCCAGATCTTCTGTGCGCGGGTGGGTGCCGATGCCACCGTGCTCGACCCGGTGGGCACCCTCGTCGCTTCGGCGGTGTGGTTCCGCGGGGAGCCCGAAGTGGCGTTCGACGGAACAAGCTACCTCGTCGCCTGGCAGGACGACCGGAACGGCGTCGACTACGACGTCTTTGCCGCGCGGGTCAGTGGTGGCGCCGTGCTGGACCCGGGAGGGTTCCTGGTCGCATCGGCAGCGTCGGCCCAGGCGACGCCGGCGGTCGCCTTCGCGGGCTCGAGCTGGCTGGTCGTGTGGGCCGACGCGCGCTCGGGGGCGGATTGGGACATCTACGGCGCGCGCGTCAGCGCGACGGGCGCCGTTCTCGACCCGGCCGGCATCCCGATCGCCAGGGCGTCCAACCGGCAAGAGGCGCCGGCCGTCTCGTTCGGTGGCTCCACGTGGCTCGTCGTGTGGCAGGACTTCCGCGGGGGTGTCGATCCGGACATCTACGGCGTGCGCGTGGACGGCGGGGGCGTCGTGCTCGATCCGAGTGGCATCGCGATCTCGGTCGCCGCGGGCCGGCAGGAGGCTCCGTCGGTTGCCTTCGACGGGTCGCAGTGGCTGGTGGCGTGGAGCGACTTCCGCGGTGGGGCCACGGCGGACGTCTACGCGGCGCGTGTGAGCGCGGCGGGTGCCGTGTTGGACCCGGGCGGGCTTCCAGTCTCCACGGCTACGAACCACCAGCAGTTGCCAGCGGTGGCCTTCGACGGCGCGAACTGGGTCGTCGCTTGGGAGGACTGGCGCTCCTGGGCGACGCTGAGTCGCGACGTGTACGCTGCGCGCGTGAGCCCCTCGGGCGTGGTGCTCGATCCGGCGGGAATCGCGGTGACCGCAACCTCGGCGGAGACGCTCGCTCCGGTGATCGCGTCGGACGGCACGCGCACGCTCGTGGTCTGGGAGGATTGGCGCACCTTCGCCACCACTGGCCAGGACGTCTACGGTGCGCGGCTCACGCAGGGCGGTGTCGTCCTCGACCCGGCAGGGGTGGCCATCACGACCGGACTCAGCTCGCAGTACGGGGCCACCGTGGCCTTCGACGGCGTCCAGTGGCTCGTGGCCTGGCAGGATCTGCGGGCGGGCAACTGGGACATCTACGCGGCGCGCGTGAGCACGGCCGGCTCGGTTCTGGATCCCGCCGGCGTCCCCGTGTCGAGCGTCGGCAGCGTAGCGATCGCCCCGTCGGTCGCGTTCGACGGCACGAACACCGTGGTCGTCTGGCAGGACTACCGCAACGGCAGGAGCGACCTCTACGGGGCGCGACTACGCCTGGACGCTAGCCTCGTCGATGCCACCGGTGTGGTGCTCGCCGCGGCGCCCGAGGACGAGCGCGCTCCGCGCCTCGCGCGCGGCGTGGGTCGGGATGTCCTGCTCGGCTACTACCGCCTCGAACCGGCGCTCGGCAGCCGGCGCGTGTTCGCGCGGCGGCTCGCCTTCGGTGCGGACGCTGGCGTCGCCTGCGCCGCTGCGTCGGACTGCGAGACCGCGTTCTGCGTGGACGGCGTGTGCTGCGACAGCGCCTGCGGCGGAGCCGCCACCGACGATTGCCAGGCGTGCAGCGTCGCTACTGGCGCTCTGGCGGACGGCGTTTGCGGCGCGACCACGGGCAATGCGTGCAGCGACGCCGACGCCTGCACGCAGAGCGACGCGTGCCAGGCGGGTAGCTGCGTGGGAGGCAACCCCGTCGTGTGCGTGGCGAGCGACGCGTGCCACGACGCCGGCAGCTGCGACCCGGCGAACGGCACGTGCTCGAGCCCCCCGAAGGCGGACGGCACGGACTGCGCGGACGGCGACGCCTGCACGCAGACCGACACCTGCCAGGCGGGCAATTGCGTCGGAGGCAATCCGGTCGTGTGCGTCGCGCCCGACGCGTGCCACGACGCTGGCAGCTGCGACCCGGCGAACGGCACCTGCTCGAGCCCCGTGAAGCCGGACGGCACGAGCTGCGCGGACGGCGACGCCTGCACGCAGACCGACATCTGCCAGGCGGGCAATTGCGTCGGAGGCAATCCGGTCGTGTGCGTCGCGCCCGACGCGTGCCACGACGCCGGCAGCTGCGACCCGGCGAATGGAAGTTGCTCGAGCCCCGCGAAGCCGGACGG
>JACRDA010000200.1 GCA_016212965.1 Myxococcales bacterium | reverse complement strand
GTCACGACGTAGCGCCCGTCACGCAGCAGAGCGCCGGCAAGTCGCTCGCGCGCTCGTCGGGATCCGGCCGCAACATCGCCTCGAGGGCACGGGCGAACGCCGGCTCCGCGCACCCGGCGAGCGAGGCCGCGACGTCGATCGACAGCCCCTTGTGGGGCAGCGACTCGGGCTCCACGCCGGTGAGCAGCGCGAGCGCGGTCGCGCCGAGCCCGTACACGTCGGTGACGGGCAGCGCCCGACCCTGCAGCTGCTCGGGCGCCATGTAGCCGAAGGTGCCGACCACGGTGGAGCCGCCCTTCGGCTTCAGGCTGTCGCGCACCGAGCCGAAATCGACGAGCACGTAGCGACCGTCGGGGCGGCGGACGAAGTTGCCCGGCTTGACGTCGCGATGGACGATGGGCGGGCTGCGGCCGTGCAGGTAGCCGAGCACCTCGCTCGCCTGCCCGAGGAAGCGCAGCACCTCGGCGGCATCGAGGGCGCCGCGCGCGTGGAGGTCGTCGAGCCGCTGCCCCTCGATCTTCTCCATGACGAGGCAGAGCGCGCCGCCCTCCTCGAAGTGCTCGATGTGGGCCGGCAGCGCGGGGTGCGCGAGCGACTCGAGCACGCGCGCCTCGCGCTCGGCGAGCTCGACCTCCTTCCAGCTGCGCGCGCCCTTGACCTCGAAGCGCTTGATCGCCACGAGCCGGCCGTCGCGCTTGTCCACGGCCTCGAGCGTCGCCCCCTGGCTGCCCTCGCCGAGCAGGCCGGTCACGACGTAGCGCCCGTCACGCAGCAGAGCGCCGGCAGTGGGCGTCGTCATGGCGCTGTCAATCTGGTGGCCGCGGGGGCTGGAAGGCAAGCCCCGGTACCGGCGCGGGTGGATCGCAGAGGATCCTGGACCCGGATCCCGCAGGATCCACATCGAGTGACCCACCATGGCCGACCCGCACATGCATTGTCCTACACTTGCGCATCACGGCACCCAAGGTGTGGCCTGGTACGTTTCGTGCGAAGGGCGCCGCACTCGCGCTCGCCCCCACGGAGGCTCACCATGGCTCGCTACCGCTTCTCGACCCTGCTGCTCGTCACCCTCGCCTGCGCGCTCGGCCCGAGCCTCGCGGCCTGCTCCGCGCCCGACGACGCGGTCGGCGAGGAGAGCGGCGACGAGCTCGGCATCGACGGGCCGTTCGAGTTCGGCGAGGAGCTCGGCAAGGCGGACAGCGCGGGCGTGCCGGGACCGGCCGTCGCGACCAACACGAGCGACACGCAGGTCTGGATCGCGCGCAACAAGTGGGAGGACACGACCACGGCGGCCGCCAAGAAGGCGGGGCTCGCCTGGGGTGCGGACAGCGGGCTCACCTGGGACCAGAAATACGCCGCGTGGCTCGACAGCATGCAGCGCACCCCCGGGAGCTACTACGACACCTTCACGCTCACGACCCCGTGGGGCAAGACGCTGCCGGCGCCGCGCCTCGAGTGCGCCGAGGTCGCGCTGTTCCTGCGCGCGACCTTCGCCGCCTGGTACGAGCTGCCGTTCTACCTCACGGCGGTCGACGCCAAGGGCGTACGCGTCTACTTCGGCCACTTCGGCGCGCGCACGAAGAGCCTGCGCTACAAGAACACGCCGCTCTTCGCCTCCGCCTACAAGGACTACTCGGCGCTGACGGCCGCAGAGCTCGCTTCGCAGGGCTGGCCGCACGACGACAAGCTCCGCCAGAAGGGCCTCGCGGGCGGCAACGGCGACGACCAGATGGACTTCGTCGCCCCCGGCGCGCACGCCGGCGCGTACTTCGACGAAGTCCACCTCAACAAGCGGGTCGGGCACCTGCTCGTCCTCTTGCTCGACTACTTCGGCTCGGCGAGCCTCGCCGACGCGCGCAACACCTTCAACCTGCGCCCGCAGGCCGTGCGCCAGGGCGACGTGCTCGTGGAGCGCTGGCAGAAGAACGGCATCGGCCACACGCTGGTCGTCAAGCACGTCGAGCCGCTCGGCGAGGGCTCGCTCGAGGCCGAGCTCGTGAGCGGCTCCATGCCGCGCCGCCAGCCGAAGTGGGAGGACGGGGTCGCGAGCAAGACCTACTTCACGTCCGAGGAGACGGGCGGCGAGGGCACGAACTTCGAGGGCCACGAGTACGTGAAGCTCGGCGGCGGCCTGAAGCGCTTCCGCGTCACGAAGAACGTCGGCGGCTTCTGGACCAACACGTGGATGAAGGCCGACGAGGCCTCGTGGATCAGCGACACCGACTACGCCAACCTCAAGGTTCGACCGACGCAGTTCGAGACCCTGCTCGGCGAGGTGTCGCCGCAGCAGAAGCGCGACTCGCTCGTGAAGATGATCGAGGACGCGCGCGAGCACCTGCGCCAGTACCCGGGCAGCTGCTCGGCGCGCACCAAGCGCGAGGACGCCTTCGCCGAGCTCTACGCGCTCAACAGCCAGAAGTTCGGCCTCGCGACGGCCGAGACCGACGCCCAGTACCGCGCGCTCGAGGACTACGTGTTCGGCGAGCTCGAGTACACGAAGAGCAAGACCTGCTGCTGGAACTCGACGACCGCGGCCATGTACCAGATCGCGATGGACTACAACGAGAGCCTCATGGGCTCCGGCTGCCAGTCCCCGGTGGTGTTCAAGGCAGCGGGCGGTGGCTACGACGTCTTCAAGGCGTACGCCGAGCAGACCGGCCGCGGCGCTCTCTGGAAGGCCTGGAGCGCCGACGAGACCTGCCCGCAGGCGAACGTGGTCGAGGACACCGAGGCCGCGAGCGAGGCCGAGCCCTGGTGCTCGATCGACGGCGGCGGCTCGACGGGCGGCGGTTGCAGCGACGACGGCTTCGAGCCGAACGACGCCACCTCGAGCGCCAAGCCGCTCGGTGCCGGGACCCACGCGGGCCTCGCGGTGTGCTCGGGCGACGACGACTGGTTCTCGTTCACCGTCCCCGGCGGCGTCGACCTCCGCATCGACTTCGATCACGACGCCGGCGACCTCGACATCGCCCTCACGAAGAATGGCAGCGCCGTCGCGACGAGCCAGAGCACGAGCGACTTCGAGAGCGTGAGCGGCTCGGGCGGCGGGACCTACACGCTGCGCGTCTACGGCTACAACGGCGCGGCCGCCGACTACACGCTGACGGCGACCTTCCACTGAGCGCACGGCCCGGGCTAGGCTGGGCCCATGGGCACTTCGAGGAACGTCGACCGCAAGCTGTTGCCGATCGTGCTCGGGCTCGGGGCGCTGCCGGCGTGCGGCGACAAGCCGAGCGGGCCGCCGGTCGACACGGCGACGCGGCCGACGACGACCCGGACGCCGACGCGCACCGACCCGGTGATCTTGCACTCCGGGGACCGAGTGCCGATACCGCTCGGAGGCGCCGTCATGCCGGCGTTGCCCGCGAGCGCCCGACCTGCCGTGCCGCGCGCCGCCGAGCCGGCGCCGGCGCGCGCGCAGGCAGCCGCGTCCGGCGCCGCTGCAGCAGAGGGCCCGGCAGCGGCGCCACCCGCCGCACCCGTGGCCGAGGTCGCGGTCGCGCACGACCACGCCCCGGGCGAGCCCTGTCGGCCGGTCACGCAGGCCGACATCGACAAGGCCTTCGCCGATCTCCGGGCGCAGTGACGACCCGCGCTCAGGGCAGCGCGAGGCGCCGCGCCGTCCCCGGCTCCGGGATGGCGAGCGCGTAGAGCACCGTGTCGTCGTAGCTCGCCGCCGGGGGTGTCTCCGTGCCCGCGCGGTGCACGAAGGCCTCGAGCTGCTTGCCGCGGTCGAGCGCCACGACGCGCCGGCAGCCCACGGAGAGCAGCGCGGACGCGCTCGCCTCGGAGCTGTCGAGCCGCGAGCGCGCGACGACGAAGGTGCCGTCGGCGAGCAGACACGCGGCGCCCCGATGGCGCGCCTCGCCGATGCGGCGCGCCTCGCTGCGCAGCTCACCGTCCTCGGCGAGAAGCGGCAGCTCGCTCGCGTCGCCCGCCGCCGCCTGGTCGGCGACGGACAGCCCGACGGCGAGCGCCCCGGGGGCGGGCCCCGCGAGCAGGATGCCGAGATCCTCGCGGATGGGCAGCGCCACGATGCCGCCGAGGACGAGGCCGCGCGGGTTCTTCTTGCGCTCGGCCACACCGAGCGAGATCGCGGCGAGCGCCCGCGCGACGTCGGCGGGCTCGAGACTCGCGTCGGCGGTGCGCCCGGCGGTCTCGCGCGCGCCGGGCACGACGCGCCACTCGAAGCGCCGCGCGGCGAAGGCGGTGAGCTCGACGTCGACGCCGAGCCGGCTCTGCTGCGCGCCGAGGACGGCGACGCGCGCCCGCGGCGGCGGCTGCTCCCCGCCGTCGGGCTGCCAGGCGAGATCGCCGTGCGGCGCCATGCGTGTGTCGCGCAGGGTGAGGTAGAAGAAGTCCTTCGGCGAGGCGTCGAGGTAGCGCCGCGGCGCGATCGACATCTCGCGCGCGAGCAGCACCGTGTGCACCTCGCCGCTCGCGGGCGCGGACTGGTAGACGAAGCCGACGTGCCCGGGGTTCATGTCGAGGTGCAGGGCGTAGGCGCAGTCCGCGAGCAAGAGAGCCCGGGCGAGCGTGTCCGCGTCGGTCTCCATGCCCCAGGCGTAGACGAGGTGACCCGAGCGCGTGAGGCACAGGGCCGAGCGCTCGGTGAGGTAGCTCGCGCCGTCGAGGGGAAAGCCCCAGGTGGTGCGGCCGCGCGGGTTCACGCTCCCGTCCTCGACGAGCGGATCGAGGTTCTGGCGCAGCGACACGAAGTCCTCGGGGACGGCGTCGCTGCCGCCCCAGCTGCCGACGTGCGTGACGCCGAGCGCGTCCACGGCGACCGTCGCCGCGTAGGGCTTCGGCGGCAGGAGCAGGCGCCGATCGACCATCATGCCGTACTCGCCGTGCTTGGTCTGGAAGGCGCCGTTGAACGCCGCGACGGCGCGCTCGCGCCGGTCCTTCGGGATGCGACCGCGCCCGGGCGGGCCGGTGAGGGGGCGCGGCTCCTCGAAGCCGGCCTCGATCGCGAGCTCGAGCTGGCGGGTGTCGATGGCCACCATGCGCACGAGCGCGAAGGGCTCGGCCGGATCCGGGCGAATCGTCGTCTCGAGCAGGTACGGCTCCGAGCCCGCGCCGTCGCCCGGGGCGCCGATGCTCGGCGGCAGCCAGCCGACCTCCGGCGCGCGCCACTCGCCCTCGTGCTCGAGCGGGTGCTTGAACAGGGGCGCGATGCGCGCGGGCGGCCAGCCCGCGGGATGCGTCGCCTCGAGCGGCCCGGGCGCCGCCCCACCCGGCTCGGCGGACGGCGCCGGCCCGTGCGCGGCGCGCACGAGGCCCGAGCGCGCGTCGAACACGAGCGCCTTCAGCGTGTCGGCGACCTCGGTGCCGAGCAGCTCGCGCGCCACGTCGATGGCGAAGTGCGCGAAGGGCTTGTCCGTGCGGGGGATGCTCCACGCCTCGGCGGCGAACTCGTTGGCGCCCCCCGTGTCGAGCGGCAGGCCCGGCTCGGCGAGGGCGAGCGCCGCCGGGCGCCGCTCCGCGCCGAGGGCGAGGACGAGCAGCTCGCCGCGCAGCTCGAGGTCGAGCGCCGGGGGCGGCCGGCCGAACACGAGCTCGGTGCGGGCGACGCCGCGCAGGGTCGCCGCGTCGAGCCAGCCCTCCACGTAGGCCATGAGGCGCCGGCCGAGCGGCAGCTCGCCGACGGGGTGACCGTCGAGATCGAGGACGGTCACGCTCTGGATGGCGCCGGCCGAGGTCGTGACGAACGCCGCGCGATGGCCGCGCGCGACGAGCTGCGCCTCGTCGCCGAGCGGGGTGTCCGTGAGGTCGCGGAAGGTGAGCACGCTGACGGGGCGGCCCTCGCGCCCCATGCGGACCCGCGCGCGGAACAGATCGCGGGGGCCGTCGCCGCGCGCCGCCAGGAACAGGACCGGTCGGCCGAGGAACGCATCGCCGAGGGCGCCGGTGCTGCCCTCCCAGACGAGCTCGTCGGGCTCGACCGCGCCGCCGACCGCCCGGCCGAGCAGCGCCGCGACGCCCTCGACGCCGGGGGCCGCGGGCGGGCCGGCCGCGCACCGCACCCAGCCGACGAGCACGCCGACCACGAGCGCGATCGGGAGACGTAACAGTGCGTAATCCTTGACGCGATCAAGGAAGCGCGGCGTGCCTGGAGGGGGCCCGCCCGGCGCGGCGGCGGCCCGCGCTCCACGATGTCTCCACGGCGTCATCACACGGGACCCGGTGCGGGGCCGCTATGGTTGCACGGCGGGGCCTTGATGGCATAACCATCGGCCCGCGCCGCACCGGCACCCACCCCCCACCACGGACGCCGTCTTGCTCATCGAAGCCCGCAATCTCCCGCGCCACGTCGGCATCATCATGGACGGCAACGGCCGCTGGGCCGCCCTGCGCGGCGAGCCGCGCAAGGCGGGCCATCGCGAGGGCAGCCACGCCGTGCGCCGCGTCGTGCGCGTCGCGCGGCGCCTCGGCGTCGAGGCGCTCACGCTCTACGCCTTCAGCTTCCAGAACTGGGACCGGCCGGCCGACGAGGTCTCCGCGCTGATGGAGCTCCTGGTCGAGTACCTGGTGGGCGAGCGCGAGGAGATCCTCGGCAACGGGATCCGCCTCGAGGCCGTCGGCGATCTCGACCGGCTGCCGCCGCTCGTGCGCACGGCGCTCGACGAGCTGCGACGGCTCTCGGCGGACAACCGGGGCATGGTGTTGACGCTCGCGCTCTCGTACGGCGGCCGCGAGGAGATCGCGCGGGCGGCGCGCGTGCTCGCCGAGAAGGCGGTCCGTGGCGAGATCGAGCCCGCGGCGATCGACGCCGACATGGTCGCGGCGCACCTGCCGAGCCTGCGCTTCGGCGAGCCCGACCTCATCGTCCGCACGGGCGGCGAGAAGCGCATCTCGAACTTCCTGCTCTACGGCGCCGCCTACGCCGAGCTCTACTTCACCGACCGGCTCTGGCCCGACTTCACCGAGGAAGATCTGTTCGCCGCGATCGCGAGCTACCAGAAGCGCGAGCGGCGCTTCGGCCTCGTCGTGCCCGAGCGGAGGGAGCCGGCCAAGGTCTCGCGCCGCAGCGCCTGAGCGCTCTCAACCGCACTCGACGGGCGGCTCGTCGCGCGGCGTGAGCCCGGCCGCCGCCCGCAGCGCGGCGCGCTCGGCCGGCGACAGCCAGCGCCCTGCCCCGACCGCGAGATCGCCGAGGGCGACGGGGCCGACCTCGACGCGCACGAGGCGCTCCACCTTCCGTCCGCCGAGGGCGAACATGCGCCGCAGCTGCCGGTTGCGCCCCTCGCGGAGCACCACGCGGTACCAGTGGCCGCGCTCCCAGGTGAGGGCCGCCGGAGCGGTCATGCGCCCGTCGAGCTCGACGCCCGCCACGAGCCGCGCCTGCTCGGCGGGATCGAGCGCGCGGTCGAGGCGGACCCGGTACGTCTTCGGCACGTGGCGCCGCGGATCGGTGAGCGCGTCGGCGAGCACGCCGTCGTCGGTGAAGAGGAGCAGGCCCTCCGAGTCGCGGTCGAGGCGGCCGACCGGGAAGAGCCAGCCACCGGCGGCGTCCGGCGGCAGGAGCTCGTGGACGTTGCGGCGGCCGCGCTCGTCGGCGCGCGTCGTGACGACGCCGCGCGGTTTGTGCAGGGCGTAGACGCGCGTTCCGACCGGGGGACCGAGCGCGGCGGGGGGCTCGTCGACACCGCGCTCGACGGCGATGGCGTCGTCTCCGAGCGCGACCCAGACGAGCGGGTCGCGCACCACGACACCCCGGACGCGAACCCGACCCTCGGCCACCCAGCGCGCCGCCACCTTGCGCGAGCACAGGCCGAGCTTCGAGAGCGCGCGGTGGAGCTGCAGGCGTTGAGCG
>JACRDA010000190.1 GCA_016212965.1 Myxococcales bacterium | reverse complement strand
GCGCGCGCTGCGCGTGTCGACCGAGCGCCTCGACGCCGTGCTGGCTCTGGCCGAGGACCTCGCGGTCGGCGTGGCGCGCCTGCGCCACCGCATCGACGGCATCTCGGCGGTCGAGGGGCAGCTCGAGCAGGTGCTGCACGCGCGGGCGGGCCAGCAGGGTCAGCGCGCGGGCGACGGCGCGCTCGCCGCGGAGCTCGGGCGCGTCCACCAGCGCCTCGGGGCGAGCGCCTGGGACGTCTCGACCGACGCCGAGCGGCTCGCCACCGCGGCCGGCACGCTGCTCGAGGAGCTGCGTGCCATGCGCATGTTGCCCGCGAGCACGCTCTTCGAGACGCTGGCGCGCCCGTGTCGCGACTGGGCGCGGGCGCTCGACAAGCGCGTCGAGGTCGAGCTGCGCGGCGGCGACGTGCGCCTCGACAAGCGCGTGCTCGAGGGCTTGAAGGCGCCGCTCGTGCACCTCCTGCGCAACGCCGTCGCCCACGGCCTCGAGGCGCCGCGGGAGCGCGAGGCCGCCGGCAAGAGCAGCATCGGCCATTTGGTGCTCGCGGCCGAGTCGCGCGGACACCGGGTCGCCCTCGTGGTGAGCGACGACGGCCGCGGGGTGGACGTCGGTGCGGTGCGCGAGCGGGCGGTGCGCGAGCAGCTCGTGTCGGACACCGTGGCCGCGGACCTCGGCGACGAGGCGGTGCTCGAGCTCATCTTCCGCGAGGGCTTCTCGACCCGCACCGAGGCCACCGCGGCCGCCGGACGTGGCGTCGGGCTCTCCGTGGTGCGCGAAGCGGTCGAGCGTCTGCGCGGGCAGGTGACGGTCGTCTCCACGCCCGGCGTCGGGACGACCTTCACGCTCGACGTGCCGCTGACGGTGGCCGCCACGCGGGGGCTCGTCGTCTCGGCGGGTGGCGAGCTCTACGCGCTGCCGCTCGCCGGCGTGGAGCGCGTGGCGCTCCTGCCGGTCGCGGAGGTGCGGCAGCTGCACGGCGTGCCGAGCGCGCAGATCGAGGCGGTGCCGGTGCGCCTCGCCTCGCTCGCGGCGCTGCTCGATCGCAGGGAGCTGCCGCTGCGGCTCGGCGACGGCGGCACGCTGCAGGTCGTGGTGCTCGCCGCGGGCCGCCACCGCCTGGCCGTGACGGTCGACGTGATCCTCGGCGAGCGGCCCATGATCTTGAAGGACCTGCCGGGGCCGCTCCGCGCGATCGGTGTGCTGGCCGGGGCGACGATCCTCGACGACGGGCGGATCGCGCCCGTGCTCGACCTCGAGGGCCTCGTGGCCGAGGGGCTGGCTGGCGCACCGGTCGGCGACGAGACCGCCCGGCGCCGCACCACCGTCCGGCGCGCGCTCGTGGTCGACGATTCGGTGACGACGCGGATGCTCGTCGCCGGCGAGCTCGGCGCGCTCGGCTATCGGGTCGTGACGGCGGCGGACGGGCTGCAGGCGCTCGGCGCGCTCGAGGCCCAGCCCTTCGACGTGCTCGTCACCGACGCCAACATGCCCAACATGGACGGCTTCGACCTGACGCGCTCGGTGCGCGCGAGCCCGCGGCTCGCACACCTGCCGGTCGTGCTGCTCACCTCGGCCGACGGCGCGGCCGACCAGCTCCGGGGCGTGGAGGTCGGGGCCGACGCCTACGTGATCAAGAAGGACTTCGTGCGCGAGAACATGGGGAGCCTGCTCGACCAGCTGCTGCGGCGGAGCGCGACACCGTGATCGCCGTCCTGCTCGTCGAGTACTACGAGCCCGTGCGCGCGGCGCTGCAGAGAGCCCTCGACGGCGAGCGCGATCTCGCGGTCGTCGCCGTGGCGCGCGGCGGGGTGGAGGCGCTGCGCGTCGCCCGCAAATCGCGGCCCGACGTCATCCTCGTCGGCGCGAGCCTGCCCGACGGGGCGGCGCGCGTGGTGGCGGAGCTGAAGCGGCAGGTGGGCACGCCCATCATCGTGTTCGGCGAGGGACAGCTTCCCCCGGCGGCCATCCACGCGCTGTCGCGCGCCGGCGCGCTCGACGTGGTGCGGCTGCACCTCGGGCCGCGGGGCAGCGCCGAGCTGTGTCGGGCGCTGCGCGCGACCGCCGCCGGGGCGCCGCGGCCCGAGGTCGAGGTGCCGCGCGCGAGCGGCGCCGTGCTGCGCACGCCGGTCGACGGCGCGATCGTGGCGGTGGCGGTCTCGACCGGGGGGCCGCCGGTGCTCGCGCGGATCCTGGGCGAGCTGCCCGGGAGCTTCGCCGCGCCGATCGTCGTCGTGCAGCACATGACCGAGGGGTTCCTGGACCAGTTCGTCGCCTGGCTCGGCGGCGTCGTCGGCCGACCGGTCAAGGTCGCGGAGGACGGCGAGCAGCTCGCCCCCGGGTGCGTCTACGTCGCGCCCTGCGACCGGCACCTCGGCGTGGACGAAGGGGGCCAGCTGCGGGTCACCGACGCCCCGGCGATCGGCGGTCACCGGCCGTCCGCCGACGTCCTGTTCGAGTCGCTCGCCCGCTGCCGGGAACGGGTGCGCGTCGGTGTCATCCTGACCGGCATGGGCAGCGACGGGGCGCGCGGGTTGAAGGCGCTGCGCTCGTCGGGGGGCCACACGATCGCGCAGGAGGCGACGTCGTGTGCGGTGTACGGCATGCCGCGGGCGGCGGTGGAGCTCGGTGCGGCCGACGAGGTCGCCGGACCCGGCGAGATCGCCGCGCGGCTCGTCGCGCTCGCCGGTGGGGCGTCGATCGCCACGGGTGGAGAACATGCGCAAGGTAGCGAGTAGCGGGGCAGCCTCATGACGGACGATGGCCCGAGGGACAAGCGGCCGAAGGGCCCCGGCGCTCCGGATCTGGCGCGCTGGTGCGCGGCCGCGGCCGAGGGGCTCGCGGACGTGCTCGTCGAGCTCGGGGTGATGCTCCCCGAGCCGGTGGCGGGGCCCGCGCGGACGGCGCGGCTGACAGCCGCCGACCACACCATCGTGATCGGCTGCGAGCTGCCGGAGCCGTCCGGTGCCGAGGGGGCGGCGGTGCCGGTCGTGAACCTCGCCCTCGAGCTCGACGCCGAGATCGGGCGCGTGCTCGGGGAGAAGTTCTCCTTCGCGCTCACGCGCACGCGCTTGCCCGACGCGCCCGCGGCGCGCGACGAGTGGCTCGAGGGCGCGCTCGCCGAGCTCGTGAACCGGGTGGCCTGTCGCGCGGTGGCAGAGGTGGACGCGCGCCTGTCGGTCTCGAGCCCGGTCGCGCTGCGCGGCCCGGGCGAGGTGCTGAGCGAAGCGCCGGAGCCGATGGCGACGCTCGTGGTCAGCCACGACGTCGGGCGCGTGTGCATCGGTGCCTTCGCCGGTCCCGGCCGCGAGCACGCGGCGGCGGAGCCGCGGAGCGTGGAGTCGCCGGTCCGGACCATCCTCGTCGCCGACGACAGCCCGGTCGTGCGCATGGCCATACGGATGGAGTTCGAGGGCAGCGAGTTCGAGGTCGTCGGCGAGGCGCGCAACGGGCGCGAGGTCGTCGAGCAGTTCCGCAAGCTGCGACCGGACGTGCTCGTGCTCGACGTGAACATGCCGATCATGAGCGGCCTCGACGCCGTGCGCATCATCCGCGCGGACGAGGCCCAGGTGCGCGTCGTCGTCTGCTCGGCGGCGGCCAACATCGCGCCGCACCTCGGGCCGGGCATGGTGAGCGTGGCGAAGCCATTCGCGCCGGGGACGGTGCTCGAGGCGGCGCGCTCGCTCCTCGAGCAGCGCTCGGAGCACAGCGTGTACCCCACCGAGCCGCCGCCGCCGTCGTCGCGCGCCGAGCAGATGCCGCGCACGCTAGCGGGCTACCGCGTCGGGCCGCTGCTCGCCGAGGGTGGCATGGGCCTCGTGTACTTGGGCCGCGATCCCGGGCTCGGCCGCGAGGTGGCGATCAAGGTGCTGAAGAGCGACGTGGCCCGCAACGTGGACTGGGTCGTCGGCTTCCTCGGGGAGGCGCGCGCCGTCGCCCGGCTCAACCACCCCAACGTGGTGCAGATCTACTTTGCGGGCAGCGATCAGGGCCGCCACTTCTTCGTGATGGAGCACCTGCCGGGGCCGAACCTCGAAGAGCTCGTCCTGCGGCAGGGGCCGATGACCCCCGCCGCGGCCCTCGAGGCGCTCGGCGCGGCCGCGGCCGGTCTCGGGGCCGCTCACGAGCGCGGCATCTTTCACTGCGACGTCAAGCCGAGCAACCTCGTGTTCGGGAGCGACGGCGCGGTGAAGGTCACGGACTTCGGCATCGCGGTGCGCGCCGGGCAGGTGGGGGCGGGCGTGGTGGTCGGGACGCCGGCCTTCATGGCGCCCGAGCAGGTCCAGGGGCGCGCCGTCGACGCGCGCACCGACTTCTACAGCCTAGGCGCGACGCTGTACTTCCTCGTGACCGGCGAGCCGCCCTACGAGGGCGACGACGAGGTCGAGACCGCGCTGCGGCACCTGTCGGCCCCTGTGCCGCAATCGCCCCGGCTCCCGGCGGCCGTCAACGCGCTCATCGCTCTGCTCATGGCGAAGTCACCCGCGGATCGGCCGCCGGACGCGGCCGCGGTGCAGGAAGCGCTGCGGCGTTGCGGCGACGCGCTCCGCTGCGAGCCGGACTTCTAGCAGGATCCGAAAGGGCGCAACACGAGTCCGAGGGGGTCGGGCAGAGCCCTGGTTCGCGCTAGGGTGAGCGCGTGACGACGCGTCCCGACCGAAGGAGCGCTCGCGCCCGCGCGACGCCGCCCGCCGCGAGCCGCGACGAGCTCCGGGCCGCCGCGGTCCAGGCGCTCGGCGCGCTCGGCCGCGCCGTGTCGTGCGAGGTGCTGGCCACCGAGGCGGTCGGGGGTCGCGCCGAGGTCGTGGCCCATGCGCTCGTCGCCGGCCTGGTGCGCGAGCTCGTCGAGGCCCACGCGCGCGGGCACGCTCGCCGGGGCGACGCGTCGCGCCTCGGGCTCGCTTCTCTGACCGAGGTGCCGTGGCTCGTCCCGTGGCTCGATCAGGGGCTGGCGCGGACGGCGCTCGCGGCTCTGTCGAGCGCGCGCGACCTCGGCGCGCTCGAGCTCGAGGACCTCGGCGCCGTCTACGAGGAGCTTCGGGGTCACGCCCTCGTCGCCGGCCCCGGCGGTCGCTTCGCGCTCGTGCCCGGCGACGCGCGGCGCCGGAGCGGCACGCACTTCACGCCGCGCGCGCTGACGGCGCCCGTCGTCGAGCGGGCGTTGCGGCCGCTGTTCGCCCGCCTCGGCCCGAGCCCGGCGCCGGAGGCCATTGTCGCGCTCGCGGTGTGCGACCCCGCGATGGGGAGCGGCGCGTTCCTGCTCGAGGCCGGCCGCCAGCTCGCCGCAGCGCTCGCCGTTGCGTGGCAGCGGGCGGGCACGGGCCCCGCCGTCGCAGGCGCCGCGCTCGCCGAGGCCGCGCGCCGCGAGGTCGTGGCCCGCTGCCTCTACGGGGTCGACTGCGACGCGACGGTGGCCGCGCTCGCGCGCGCCTGTCTCTGGCTGTTCGCCGGCGCGCCTGCGGCGCTCGTGCCGCGCCTCGCGCACGCGCTCCGCCACGGCGACGCGCTCGTGGGCCTGCCCTACGGGGCGGGCGCGGGACCGAGCCTCGCGCGCGCGCGCCGCGCCGTCGTCGGCTCGCGCACGCTCCCGGTCACGCCGCTCGACTGGGCGCAGGCGTTCCCCGAGGTGCTCACCCGCGCGGCGCCCGGCTTCGACTGCGTCGTCGGCAATCCGCCGTTCCTCGGCGGCAAGCGCATCTCGACGAGCCTCGGCCGGAGCTACCGCGACTGGCTCGCCGCCCTGCACCCCGACGCGAGCCGCAACACCGACCTCGCCGCGCACTTCCTGCGCCGCACGTTCACGCTCCTCTGCCCCGGCGGCACGCTCGGCCTCGTCACCACGAACAGCATCGCGCAGGGCGACACCCGGGTGGGAGGCCTCTTGCGCGTGCGCGAGGCGGGCGGCGTCGTCTACGCGGCCGAGCGCCGCGTGCGCTGGCCCGGTGCCGCCGCCGTGGTGGTGAGCCTGCTGCACGTCGCCAAGGACTTCGACCCCGGCTGGGCGGAGCTCGACGGCCGCCCGGTCGCACGCATCACCGCCTTTCTCGCGTCGCACGGCGAGGACGCCGCTCCGGCCCGTCTCGCGGACAACCGCGCGCGCGCCTTCATCGGCTGCTTCGTGCGCGGGATGGGGTTCACCTTCGACGACGCCAACCCCGAGGCGACCCCGCTCGCCGAGCTCGAGCGGCTCGCCGCCGCGGAGCCGGCGACGCGCGAGGCCGTGCTCGAGTACCTCGGCGGCGAGGAGGTCTCGACCTCGCCCACGCAGTCGGCACGGCGCTTCGTCATCTTCTTCGGCGACGCGAGCGAGGAGGAGGTGCGCCGCCGCTGGCCGGGCCTCTACGCGCTCGTCCGGCAGAAGGTGCTGCCGGCGCGCACCCGCCTCGGCGACTCGCCCATCGACAGAAAGCACAAGCGCCTGTGGTGGCGCTTCGCCAACGACCGTCCCGAGCTCCGCGCCGCGCTCGCGGGCCGCACGCGCGCCCTCGTGGTGCCGCGCCTCGCCCGGCACCTCGTGGCGGCCTGGCTCCCGCTGCCGCGGATCTTCTCCGACCAGCTCGTCGTGTTCCCCGACGCCGACGACGCGCTCTTTGCCGTGCTGAGCTCGCGCCTGCACCTCGTCTGGGCGCGGAGCTTCGCCTCCACGCTCGGCGACGGCCTGCGCTACAACCCGACCGACTGCTTCGAGACCTTCCCGCTGCCGCCCGGATCGGCGGACGGTGCCGCGCTCGCCGCCGTCGCGCGTGCCTTCGAAGCGCGGCGGGCCGCCCTCTGCCGCGCCCGGGGCGAGGGCCTGACGCGCTGCTACAACCGCCTCCACGACCCCACCGAGCGCTCGCGCGACGTCGCCGGGCTCCGCGACCTCGCGGCCGAGCTCGATCGCGCCGTGCTCGACGCCTACGGCTTCGGCGACCTCGTTCCCGTGCTCGACTTCCGCCCGCGCCCCGAGGGCGTCGTGCGGCTCGACTGGGACGCGGCGAGCCGCGACGAGGCGCTCGGCCGCCTGCTCCGTCTCAACACCGAGCGCGCCCGGAGCCGCCTGCAGAGGTGACGGCTCGCGGCCGATCGCCTATGGGTCGAACCGTTGGCCGCGTCGAACCTCACCCTCCGCCTCGTCACCGCCGGCATCGCGCTCCCGGGCGTGCTCGTGCTCCTGTTCCTGGGCCCGCCGTGGGGCTGGTTCCTGTTCATGCTGTTCGTGGCGGTCGTGTCCGCCCACGAGCTCATCGCGATGACCCACGGCGGGGACTGGCCCGCGCGCATCGTCGGCATCCTGATGACCTGGGCCGTCGTGTCGGCGCTCTTCTGGCGCGAGGAGCTCGGCGACCGGGCGCTCGTGAGCGTGCTCCTCGCGACGCCCATGCTGGCGATCCTGCTCACGCTCGCGCGGCTCGGCGATCTCCGCACGGCGGCGCTCCGGCTGTGCGGCGCGGCCTTCGGGCCGCTCTACCTCGGCGCGGGCATCGGAGCGGTGGCCCTCTTGCGTCGCCAGCCGGGCCTCGAGGGGTCGAGCTTCGTGCTCTTCAGCCTCGCCATGGCCTGGCTGAGCGACACGGGCGCGTACTTCGCCGGGCGCTTCCTCGGCAAGCGCAAGCTCTACGAGGCGGTGAGCCCGAAGAAGACCATCGAGGGGGCCGTCGGCGGCGTCGCGGCCGCCGTGGGAGGCGCCGCGCTCGGCCACTTCACGCTGCTCCCGGACGTGCCCCTGTGGCAGCTGCTGGTGGTCGGCGGCATCGCCTCGGCCTTCGGCCAGATGGGCGACCTCGGCGAGTCCCTGCTCAAGCGTTCCGTGGGCGTGAAGGACTCGGGCGGCTTCTTCCCCGGTCACGGCGGGATGCTCGACCGCATCGACGCCGTGCTGCTCACGGCGCCGACGACGCTCCTCTACGTGCTCTGGTTCCGCCCCTGATCCTTGCGCACCGGGCCCGGGCGGGCCACGCTTCGGGTCGGCCTGCCGGTACCTTCCGATGATCGCCCGCCTTCTCGTCGCGTTCGTCCGGCTCTACCAGCTGACGCTCTCGCGGCTGATCCTGGCGATTTTCGGGCCCGTGTGCCGCTTCGAGCCCTCGTGCTCGCACTACGCCGTCGCGTGTCTGCGGAGCCACGGCGCCCTGCGCGGGAGCTTGCTTTCGCTCAGGCGACTGAGTAAGTGTCACCCGCTCCACCCCGGCGGCTACGACCCACCGCCCCCACCCCCTCCGCCCAAGGCCACGCGCGCGCACACGGCGCTGCCCGCACACGTTCACGAGCACGAGGCAGGCGCCACCCAAGAAGACGGCTCCGCGACGCATTAACCTCCGAGCGTCCCGGGCCAAGCGCGCCGCAAGGCCAGCCTCGTCCCCCCGGGCGCACCGGGCGGGGCGATTCGCGCGCCCGCCCCGGGCGCTCCCGACCCCCACGGATCCTCAACGGCAGCCACGACGGCTCACTTCGATTCGACATGGAACAGCGCGGTAGCTTGCTCCGTTGGGTGCTCATCGGTGTCGCGGTCTTCCTGTTCATGACCTTCGGGATGCCCGCCCTCTGCGGCAAGGGCGACCCGACGGCCCGGCAGCCCCTCACCCACGACGACCAGACCACGGCGCCCGAGGAGCCGAAGGAAGAGCAGATCTGCGAGCTCGTCGGCATGCGCTTCAACGCCGAGGTGACGAGCAAGGGCGCCTCCGTCAAGAAGCTCTGGCTCGAGGGACCCAAGTACCAGGTGGAGGGTCCCCTCGGTCCGAAGGACCCGATGCAGATCGTGACGACCTGGCGGCCGGGTCGGCTGCCGCTGCGCACGAACCTGCGCGCCCCGGCCGACACGGACCAGGTCGCCTACGACGATCTCGACTGGCAGCTGGACCAGGCCGCCTCGGACGACACGCGCTGCGTGTTCCGCTATCGCGACGACAAGGCCGAGCTCGAGAAGACGCTGAGCTCGACCGAGCGTCCCTACGAGATCGCGCTGAGTCTCAAGGTCACGAACCTCGCCAAGGACGCACAGACCCACCGGCTCTCCGTCGAGCAGGCCGACTGGCGCACGGCGGCCGAGACGAAGGGCAGCTTCGGCCGCCAGAGCGAGTTCCTGACGCAGAGCGAGGGGCGGGCCGGCGAGAAGATCAAGCGCTTCGGGGACGGCGACTTCGCGCCCAAGAGCTTCGCGGACGAGGACTTCACCGACGAGAAGTGGCGTCGCCTGCCCGGCGACGCGAAGTGGGTGGCCGTCAGCAATGCCTACTTCTCGAAGGCGCTCTTCCCGGTGGCCGGGCCGGCCGTGCCCACGGCCGAGGCCCTGATCGAGGAGCTGTGGGGCCGCAACTTCCGCGAGAAGGATCAGGATCCGGACTTCGGCCACACCTACCGCGCGCGCCTCGTGTACCCGGCGCAGGAGCTCGGCCAGGGCAGCACCACGAGCTACGAGGTCCTGGCCTACATCGGGCCCAAGGAGCGCGAGGTGCTCGCGACCCTCGGCGGCGGACAGCTCGGCGGCGCGGATCTGCTCGACCTCGGAACCTTCGGCGCCATCGGCAAGGTGCTCGTCTCGTACCTGCACATCCTCTACCGGCTCGTCGGCCAGTGGGGCTGGGCGATCTGCCTGCTCACGATCACGGTGAAGCTGCTGCTCTTCCCGCTCAGCATCTCGCAGATCAAGAGCGGCATGGCCATGCGCCGGCTCAAGCCGGAGATGGACGAGCTGAACGCGAAGTACAAGGACAACCCGACCCAGAAGGGTCTCGCGATCCAGGAGCTGTGGCGCAAGAACAAGGTGACCAATCCCTTGCTCGGCTGTCTGCCGCTGCTCTTGCAGATGCCGGTGTGGTGGGCGCTCTACACGTCGCTGCAGACGGCGGTCGAGCTCTACCACATGCCGTTCACGCCGTTTCAGTTCCTCGTCCCGGATCTGTCGCAGCCCGGCAAGTACTTCGTCATCCCGATCCTGCTCGGCATCTCGAGCTTCATCCAGCAGATGCTGATGCCCGCCCAGGGCGATCCCATGCAGCAGAAGCTGATGCGCTACCTCATGCCCGGCATCTTCACGGTCATGATGCTGTTCCTGCCGGCCGGGCTCGGGATCTACTTCCTCACGAACACCTGGCTCGGCATCGGGCAGCAGCTCGCGGTCGAGCGGTTCTACAAGGTGCGCGCCGCGAAGGCAGCGGCCGCGCACATCGAGACTCCGGAGCCGCCCGCGCCGAAGCCGGGCGCTCCTTTCGGAAAGGGAAAGAGTCGTGTCCAGCAACGTGGATGAAACCCTCGCAGGCGCAGACGACGGCGCCGCCGCCGACAAGCCGACCGACGCCGCGGACGCCGCGGCAGGCGGCGTGGACGAGCACGCGGAGGAGGCGCCGCGCGCCCTTGCCGCGCTGCCCTCCGAGCCCTTCGTCGAGGACGGGCGCGCCGACAAGGCGCTCGACTTCCTGGTCGACGTGCTCACTGCCATGGGTCTCGACTGCACGGTCGACCTCATGGAGAACGACGAGACCGATCCGCCGGGCGACATCCGCATCGAGGTGAGCGGCGACGACGCCGACACGCTCATCGGCAAGAAGGGGCAGACGCTGGCGTCGATCCAGTTCCTCGCGAACCGGGTCATCAATCGCCCGAGCATGCCCCGGCGCCACATCCTCATCGACGCGGCGGGCTACCGGGCGCGGCGCGAGAACGCTCTGGCCACGATGGCGTGCCGCCTCGGCAAGCAGGCCGTCGACGAGGGCAAGATCATCACCTTCGAGCCGATGAGCGCCCAGGATCGGCGCGTCGTGCACCTGGCGCTCGCCAAGTTCCCCGGCGTCGTCACGAAGAGCGAGGGCAAGGGCGCCACGCGTCGGGTGCAGATCATCCCGGTGCGCGAGACGGCCGACGCGGAAGGCTGAGCTCGGGTCGCCCGGGGTGAGGGGCGCTGCGCCGCGGCGCGGCCTGGGCCCCGTACCAACTCGCACTGCGGCGCGGGCTAGCTGGCTACGCGCGCGGCCGGGTCGAGCCCGAGCCAGAGCGGCGCGGGCGCGGCGCGTGAGCGGGCGCGGGCGCGGGGGCGGGGGCGGGGGCGGGCGCGGGCGCGGG
>JACRDA010000192.1 GCA_016212965.1 Myxococcales bacterium | reverse complement strand
TGCTTCGCAGAAGAAGTCGACGATGAAGCGGCCCAGCGGTTGCTGGCGTCGGAACTTGGCGTGCTCGAGCTGTCGGCCGCGAAGTAGCTGCCACAGCGCGCGCTCGGCATGCGTGGAGGCGCGGCGCAGCGTCCGGGCGCGCTGCGTCTCGGGTCGACGGAGGCGAGCCATGCTCGTGGGGGGATGCGAGCCGACAGTCCGCGGCGGAGTCCCCAACTTGACCACCCCCTCTCCTCCGGGAGAGGGGGCCGGGGGGTGAGGGCAACAGTTTCGGTCCGGATGCGGCCTGCTGCCTCGGCAAGGGTCCAGGGCTCGCGCGGGCCCTCCCCTCGATCACAGGCTTGATCTGAGCTCGCCTTGCGCGGAACCGCCGCGGCTCGGGTAGAATGAGCGGATGCTCCGCCGCACGCTGCCGGTCGCGCTCGCCTCGCTCCTCGCCTGCGGCGGCGAGTCCGTGACGTCGAGCTCGGGCGGCTCCGGCGGCACGACCACGTCGAGCACCACGAGCACGACGACCTCCTCGACCACGGGCGTGGGCGGGGCCGGTGGGGACGGGGGAGGCGGCGGCGCGGGGGCCAGTGCCGGCGCGGGGGGCTCGGCTCCGTTCGTGCTCGAGGTGCACACCGAGCTCGACGCGACGCCCGGGCTCGTGCTGCGGGTCAACCTGCCCATCGACGTCGCGGCGTGCCTCGCCCTGCCGGTCGTCGACGCCCCCTGCGCGGACGTCGACGGCGACGGGCTCACCGACGCGTGGGAGGACGCCGCGCTCGACCGCCTGCGCCCGATCCAGCGGCTCGACGAGGCGGAGCCGCTCGTGTCGGACCCGGGCGCCGTGCTCGCCGACGTGGGGCGCGTGGCGCCGAGCGGTGCCTTCGTGCACGTGTTCGTGATGCTCGGCTACGCGCGCGACTACGGCAGCTGCGGCTTCACCGCGCACAACGGCGACTCGGAGCGGGTGGCGCTCGAGCTCGAGCGGCTCCTTGCGGACGGCCCGGGCGACGTGCGCGTGCGCCAGGCGTACACGGCGGCGCACGAGGGCACCGTCAGCGACCACGGGCGCGTGTTCGCGGGCGCGGACCGGATCCTGCTCGTGCACGACGCCGATCCGGTCGTCGGCGAGCCGCGCTGGGTCGTGTACCCCTCGGCGGCCAAGCACGGGACCTACGCGACCATCGACATCTGCGAGAACATCTCGTTTCTGCCGTGCTTCGACGAGGACTGCGCGCCCGACAACGTGCCCAATCCGGCCGACTTCGACCGGCTCCCGGTCGTCGCGAACGCGGGCGAGGAGGCGGCGCCGCGCGTGACGGACCTCGCCGTCGTGGGCTTCCCCGGCGACGACGCCTGGGCGGCGCAGGACTGCTGCGGCGGCCTCGGGGGCGGCACCTGCTCGGCGGCCGTGCGCGACAAGCTGCTCGTGTCGCCGTTCTGACCCCGCCGATGAACGTCGCAGCGTGGTGCCGCCGATGAGCCCGCCCGGGCAGTGGGATGCGGCGCGCCGCTCCTGGGCCGTGCTCCTCACCGGGATCCCGTTCGGGATCTTCAAGGTCGGCGGCGGGCTCATCGCCTACGAGGATCTGCACCCCGCGGTCGGCGGCGTCGTCGTCGCGTGGGGACTCGTCGACCTCGTGCTCAACGTCTTGTCGCTGTTCTTCGCCCGCACCTTCTCGCCCTGCGTGCTCTCGAACCTCGGGCGACACCTCGAGACCTCGAAGCAGGAGGGCAGCCGCGAGCTCCTCGGGCTCGCCGTCGACACGCTGTTCTCGTTCAGCATCGTGGCCACCGTGATCTGGTTCCGGCGCCTCGGCTCGCTGCCGCCGGCGATGATCCGCGTCTGGGAGATCGCGGTCATCGCGAACGTGATGGGCGCGGGGCTCGAGCGCGTGTGGCTGGCGCGACGCTCGTCGCAGGCGCCATGAGGCCGGGCAAGCGGCTCACGGCTCGTGGATCGAGCGGCCCGTGCAGCTCGCGACGCGCGCCCCGTTCGCGTACGCGACGCACGCCCCCGCCTCGCAGCGCGCCTCGCGCGCGGCCCGGGCGCAGCCGTCCTTGCACTCGTCCTTCGCGGCATAGCCGTACCAGGCCTTGTTCACGGCGCCGTAGCGACAGCTCACCTTGCAGTCCGCGTCGCCGCTGCAGCGGTGGGCCGGTCCCGGCCCCGCGACGACCGGCAGGTCTCTGCGGGTGCAGTCGTCGGCGCGGCGGCCCTGGAAGTACGCGACGCAGCTCCCGCCCTCGCAGCGCGGCAGCTCGAAGCCCTTCGAGGTGCAGCCGTCGTCGCAGCCCTCGTCGCCGGGGTAGCTCGCCTGCCACCACGCCTTGCTCACGGCGCCGTGGCGGCACGAGCTCCAGCAATCGGCGTCGGTGCCGCACGCGAACGGGTCGCTCGGGGCGGTCGACGCCGGGGCGCTCGCGCTCGGCGTCGGCGCGTTCGGGCCGGTGGCGCCGGACGGGGCGGCGGTGGCGTGGCTGACCGTGGAGCCCGTGGCGCTCGCGGTGAGGGTGCCGCTCGGGCCGCCGCGGGCCGAGGGCGCCGCGCAGGCGCCGAGCGTCGTGCCGAGGGCCGTCACGAGAGCGATGCGCGCGAGGGTCATGCCGGCAGCCTAGTCGCGGGGCCGACGCGTCGCCCGCGGCAAGCAGCGCCACGGCGCTCCGCGTGCGGTGGGCCTTCGCGCTGTCGGGCCGAGCCGCCGCCGCGCTAGGATCCGCCCCCCGCATGACGAGCCCCCCCGCCTCCATCTCGCCGACCGAAGCCCCCTGGGATCAGTCGTTCCACGACCTCATGCCGAACCGCGTGCGCGAGGTGCTGCTCGTGAGCTCGGGCTACGACGCGTTCATCCTCGAGGAGGACGGCCGCCTCAGCGAGCGCATCTTCACCGAGTACTCGGAGCTCAACCTCTCGAACGCGCCGCGCATCACCCACGCCTCGACGGGCACCGCGGCCATGAACATGCTGTCCGAGCGGCGCTTCGACCTCGTGCTCACGATGGCGCGCATCCCCGACACGGACGTGTCGGCCTTCGCGCGGCGCGTGAAGCAGCGCTGGGCCGATCTGCCGCTCGTGCTCCTCGTCCTGACCGACGCGGACCTCTTGCAGCTGCCCGGCGGCTACGACCCCCAGGTCATCGACCACGTGTTCTGGTGGACCGGCGACGCGCGCATCATGCTCGCCATCATCAAGCTCATCGAGGACCGGCTCAACGTCGCCCACGACCTCGAGACCGGCGTGCGCGCCATCATCGTGGTCGAGGACTCGATCCGCTACTACTCGTCGTTCCTCAGCCTGCTCTACGTCGAGCTCATGAAGCAGAGCGAGTCGCTCGTGGCCGAGGGGCTCAACGATCTGCACCGGCTCATGCGCATGCGTGCCCGCCCCAAGGTGCTCCTGGCGCGCACCTACGAGGAGGCGCTCGCCCTGTACGATCGCCATCGCGCCTCGGTCATCGCGCTCATCAGCGACGTGCGCTTTCCCCGCAACGGCGAGGAAGATCCGAACGCCGGCTACGAGCTCGTCAAGGCGGTGCGCGCGCGCGAGCCCGATCTCGCGGTGCTGCTGCAGTCCGCCGAGCCGGGCAGCGCCGAGAAGGCCCAGGAGCTCGGCACCTCGCACGCCGACAAGAAGTCGCCGAACCTGTTGCGCGATCTGCGCCATTTCGTCACCGAGGCGCTCGGCTTCGGCGACTTCGTCTTCCGGCTGCCGGATCGCACCGAGGTCGCCCGCGCGCGCCACGCCTACGAGCTCGAGCAGCAGCTGCGCACCGTGCCGGCCGCGTCGATCGAGTACCACGCCAGCCGCAACCACTTCTCGCACTGGCTGACGGCGCGCTGCATGTTCTCGATCGCCAAGAAGCTGCGCCAGTGGAAGGCCGCCGACTTCGGCGGGCCCGAGGCGATCCGCACCTTCCTCGTCGACTCGCTCGTCGAGGCGCGCCACCGCCAGCAGGAGGGCGCCATCACCGATTTCAGCTCGCACCGCGCCGGGCCGATCATGCAGTTCGTGCGCGTGGGCAAGGGCTCGATCGGCGGCAAGGCGCGCGGGCTCGCCTTCGTGAGCTCGCTCATCGCGCGCCACAAAGTCGCCCATCGCTTCGAGGGGCTGCACATCAAGATCCCGCACAGCGTGGTCGTCGCCACCGAGGAGTTCGACCAGTACTTCGAGACGAACCACATCTTCGCCGGGGGGCGCGACAACCTGTCCCACGCCACGGTGCACGACCGCTGCATGACTGCGCGCTTCTCGGGCGATCTGCGCCAGAAGCTGCGCCGCGCCGTCGCACCGCTCGAGGGGCCGCTCGCCGTGCGCTCCTCGAGCATGCTCGAGGACTCGCAGCTCCAGCCCTTCGCCGGCATCTACGCGACCTACATGCTGCCGAACAACCACCCCGACCCCGAGGAGCGCTTCTCGCAGCTGTGTCGCGCCGCCAAGGCGGTCTTCGCCTCGACCTGCTCGGAGGAGGCGCGCGCCTACATCGCGCGCACGCCCTACCACATCGAGGAGGAGAAGATGGCCGTGCTCATCCAGCAGCTCGTGGGCCGCGCGCACGGCAACCGCTTCTACCCGCACGTGGGCGGCGTCGCGGTCTCGTACAACTACTACCCGGTGGGCCACCAGCGGGCCGAGGACGGGCTCGCGATGGTGGCGCTCGGGCTCGGTCAGACCATCGTGCAAGGGGGCATGGGCATCCAGTTCTCGCCCCGCGACCCGTCGGTGCTGCCGCAGTTCGGCTCGGCGCAGGACTACCTGCGCCACACGCAGCGCCAGTTCGCGGCCCTCGACCTGTCGCAGACCGAGGTCGACTTCCGCTCGCGCGAGGGTGCCACGCGGCTCTACGAGCTGTCCGAGGCCGAAGAGGACGGCACGCTCGGCCTCGTGGGCAGCGTCTACTGCCCGGACGACGACGCCGTGCGCGAGGACCTCCGGCTGCGCGGGCCGCGCGTGGTCACCTTTCACAACCTGCTCAAGTGGAACGCGCTGCCGCTCGCTCCGGCGCTCGCGCAGCTGCTCACGCTGGTGCGCGAGGGCATGGGCTGCGCGGTCGAGATCGAGTTCGCGCTCGACGCCGGCGACTGGGGACGGATCGCGCCGACCGGCCTCCGGCCGCGCGATCCGACGCTCTACGTGCTGCAGGTGCGGCCGCAGGCGACGCCCATCATCGACGGCATGGTCGAGGTCGAGGGCTTCTCCGCCGATCGCATCCTCTGCAAGACCCACCGCTCGCTCGGCCACGGCATCATCGAGGGCCTGCGCGACGTCGTGTACGTCAAGCGCTCGAACCTCCAGGCCAACGAGACCCCGGACGTCGCGGCGCAGGTGGGCGAGCTCAACGCGCGCCTCGTGGCGCAGAAGCGCCCCTACCTGCTCGTCGGTCCGGGCCGCTGGGGCTCGAGCGATCCACGCCTCGGCGTGCCGGTGAAGTGGTCGCAGATCGCGGGCGCGCGGGTCATCGTCGAGACCGCCTTCGAGGACCGCGTGGTCGAGCCCTCGCAGGGCGCGCACTTCTTCCACAACGTGACCTCGTTCCGCATCGGCTACCTCACCATCGCCGACGCCACACGGCTCGCCGACGGCGAGCAGCTGGTCGACGACGCGTGGCTCGCGGCGCAGAAGGTCGAGGCCGAGACGGCCGAGGTGAAGCACGTCGTGCTCGACGAACCGCTGCGCGTCCTGCTCGACGGGCGCCGCAGCCGCGGTGCCATCGTGAAGCCGGCGGGCGGCTGAGAGCCTGAGAGGGAATTGGCGTGCGAACCGGTCGTTGTGAAGTCTGTGATCGAGGGGACGAGGTTGAGCTTGGTTTGGAGACGAGCCCGAGCGAGCCGTGGACCCTTGGCTCTCGGCACGCGGCATCCGGACCGAAGCTGTTACCCT
>JACRDA010000016.1 GCA_016212965.1 Myxococcales bacterium | reverse complement strand
CTCCGCTGCCCGCCCCGCCTGCCGACGTGGCGCCCGCGGACGTGGAGCCGCGGCGCAAGGCCGGCTGCGGCTGCGAGCTCGTCGGGTCGGCGGAGGCCCCGCGCGCGAGCGGCGTCGGGCTCGGGCTCGCCCTGTGCGGAGCCGCGGCGGTCGTCGCGCGCCGGCGTCGGGGGCGGCGGCTCGGCCCCGCGGCGTCGGCCGTGCTCGCGACGCTCGGTGCGGCGGAGGCCGAGGGCGCGATGGTCGTGCTGCCGCCGGCCTGCTCGATCTGGCGCGGTACGGCGATCGAGAACGACGGGACCGACGCCGTGCGCCTCGAGCTCTGCGCCCGCGCGGACGGCAGCGTCAGTGGCAAGGTGCGCTACGAGGCCAAGGTCGGCTGGAGCGTCCGGATCGTCGCGGGCGCCTGGTCGGGCGCACGGCTGGAGCTCCGCGAGACGAGCTTCGTCGAGAGCCACCCCACGGGCGGCTGGAGCTTCTGTCTCATGGACGCCTACCACCTCGTGCTCACCCGGGACGAGCTGCGCGGGGTCGCCTCGTCGGCCGAGTGCCGCGACCCGAGCACCGCGGTGAGCCTGAAGCGCGTGCCGCCGCCCCGGCCCGGCGCCGCGCCGCCGCGCCCGCCCGGACCGTGAACGACCGCGCCCTCAGCTCCGGTGCAGGTTCGCGACGATGCGCGCCCCGTCGAGCTCGAAGCGAAAGCGCAGGCGCCGCAGGCCCCGCGCGCCCATGGCGCCGATGAGGCGCGATTTGTCCGCGGGGCGCACGTAGAAGAGGAAGAAGCCGCCGCCGCCCGCGCCCATCAGCTTGCCGCCGAGCGCGCCGGCCCGGCGCGCCGCCGCGTAGTGCTCGTCGAGCGTGCCATCGGTCATGGCGCTCGCCATGCGGCGCTTCGCCTGCCAGTGCTCGTCGAGCAGCTCGCCGTAGCGATCGACGTCGCCGTCGCAGAGCAGCCGGTACACCTCGTGCCCGATGGCCTTGATGCGGTGCATGCGCTCGGTCGCCGCGCCGCGCGGCTCGCGCAGCGCGCCGTCCTGCTCGCGCAGCACGACGCGCGCCGAGCGCTCGACCCCGGAGTAGAAGACGACGAGGTTGTTCTCGAGCTCGTCGAGCACCTCGTCCTTCACCGGCACGGGCTCGGCGCGCACCGAGCCGTCGCGCTCGAAGTAGAGGGCCTGCACGTTGCCGAGGGCCGCGATGTACTGATCCTGCTGGCCGATGGGCTCGCCGAGCCGCTCGATCTCGAGCTCGCACGCCTCGCGCGCGAGCTCGACCGAGGACACGAACTCGTGCCGGTAGGCGTGGAGAGCGTTCAACAGGGCCACCGTGAAGGTGCTCGACGAGCCGAGCCCGCTGTTCGCCGGCAGCTCGGCCACGCTCGTCAGCTCGATCGAGTGGTCGATGCCGAGCATCTCGAGGGCGGCGCGGAAGATCGGGTGCTCGACGTCGGCCGCGCGCGGCACGATCTCCGTCCGCGAGTAGGCCAGGCGGATGTCGCGGTAGAAGCGGCGGTTGGCCGTCACGTAGACGTACTTGTCGATCGTGGCCGAGACCACGAAGCCGCCGTGCTCGCGCGCGTAGCCCGGCAGATCGCTGCCGCCGCCGCCGAGCGAGAAGCGCAGGGGCGCGCGCGAGATGATCACGCCGCGCCCCCGCGCCGGCGGAGCTCGTCCTCGAGCGCCGCGAGGCCCGCCGGGGAGCCGATCTCGAAGAAGCGCGTCTCGACCTCGAGCGCGCGCAGGCGGCCCTCGCGCGCGAGCCGCGCCTGCAGGGCACCGAACGACACCACCGGCTCCGGCGGCAGGAGCGCGAGCGCCTCGCGCCGGAGGGCGATGGCGCCGTAGTCGATGTGGTGGAGCCCGGGGTCGGCGGGCGCGTCGCGCGCGAGCTCGCGGTACTCCGCGACGAGTGGGCCCGCGGCCCCGCCCGCGGCGAGGCGCACGTTCGAGCGATCGAAGCGGTTGTCGTTGCGGTACACGGCCATGGTCCCGAGGGCCTCGGGGTGCGTCTCGAGGTCCGCGAGGGGGCTAGCGTAGTCGAAGGGCAGGAGCGCGTCGCCGTAGGTGACGACGAAGCGCGTGCGGAGCGCGTCGCCGTCCGCGGCGGCGCGGAGCGCGCCCCCGGTACCGAGCAGGACGGGGCCGTCCGCGCGATAGGCGAGCCCGAGCCCGAAGGCGCTGCCGTCGCCGAGCGCCGCGCGCACGGCGTCGCCGAGGTGGCCGACGAGCAGGAGCGCCTCGTCGAAGCGCGAGCGCACGAGCGCCTCGAGCAGCCACGCCGCGAAGGGACGCCCGGCGACGGGCAGCAGGATCTTGGGCGTGTGCTCGGTGCGCGCGCCGAGGCGCGTGGCGAGCCCGCCGGCGAGGATCACGGCCTGCACGAGCGGGAGCGTAGCCGACCGGCGCGGCGCCGACGATCCCCGGCGCGAGCGGGCTGGCGTCGGGGGCGGCGTCGTACTAGGGAAGCGTAACTCACAAAGGAGTTACGCCATGCGCCGCTCGCTCCGCCTCGTCGCCGCCGGCCTCGTCCTCGCAGCGCTCGGCTGTGCCGACGGCGTGAGATTCGGCGAAGAGCTGCCGCCCGCGGGCGGCACGTACCAGCCGGGCACGGGCGGCGCGCCGTCGGGCGGCTCGGGTGCTTCGTACGGCTCGGGCGCCGCCTACGGCACGGGCTCGGGCGGCGACGCCCCCGTCGAGCCGCCCCCGTGCGCCGAGGAGCTGCGGCGCTGTGCGCACGTCTTCGCGTTGCCCTTCGGCGGCGAGCAGTCGGTCGAGGTGCGCGGCGACTTCGCGCCCGACGGCTGGGTGAACGGCGTCCCGATGGCGCTCGTCGGCGACACGTGGGAGGCGAGCGTCGCCGTGCCCTGGAACGCGCCGGTCGCGTACAAGCTCGTCGTCGACGGAGCGACCTGGATCACCGACCCCGGGAACCCCGCCGAGGTGCCGGACGGTCTCGGCGGCTTCAACTCCGTGCTCGACGGCGTCACCTGCGAGGCGTGGACCTGCGCGCCGCCCGTGCTCGGGAGCTTCGACTGGCGCGACGCCGTGCTCTACTTCGTCTTCGTCGACCGCTTCGCCAACGGCGACGCGTCGAACGACGCGCCCCTGCCGGGCGTCGACGGCGCCGCGAACTACCAGGGCGGCGACTGGGCCGGCGTGCGCGCCACGATCGAGTCGGGCTACTTCGAGTCGCTCGGCGTCAACGCCCTGTGGCTGAGCGTGCCCTTCGACAACACCGAGGCGACGGGCGTCGGCGACGACGGCCACCCGTACAGCGCCTACCACGGCTACTGGCCGCGCGACCTCGACGCGACCGAGGCGCGCTTCGGCTCGCTCGCCGAGCTCGTCGGCGTGGTCGACGCCGCGCACGCCCACGGGTTGAAGGTGGTGGTCGACTACGCCATGAACCACGTGCACGTGAGCTCGCCCGTCTACGCCCAGCACGGCGACTGGTTCTGGCCGCTCGACTGGAACGGCAAGCACTGCGTGTGCGGCGGCGACTGCTCGTGGGACGGCTCGGAGGGCAAGCGCTGCTGGTTCCGCGACTACCTGCCGGACTTCGACTTCACCGTGCCGGCGGCGCGCGACTACTCGGTGGGCAACGCCATCCAGTGGATCCAGGCGACGGGCATCGACGGCTTTCGCCTCGACGCGGTCAAGCACATCGAGGACGCGTGGGTGACGGAGCTCCGCCACCGCGTGACGACCGAGATCGAGAGCGTGAGCGGGCAGCACTTCTACCTGGTGGGCGAGACCTTCACCGGCGATCGCGGCACCATCGCCTACTACGTCGAGCCGAGCACCAAGCTCGACGGGCAGTTCGACTTCCCGCTGCGCAACGCCGTCGTCTCCCAGGTGCTCATGCGCCAGGGCTCGATGTACGACCTCGACGGCTTTCTCGGCAGCAACGACGGCTACTACGGCGCCGGCATCATGAGCACCTTCGTCGGCAACCACGACGTGCCGCGCGCCATCCACTTCGCCGCCGACAGCCCCGCGTGGGGCGATCCGTGGGCGAGCGGCAAGGACCGCGCGTGGCAGAACCAGCCCGGCCTGCCGGGCGGCATGAGCGCCTTCGAGCGCCTGGCCAACGGCTTCGCCATCCTGTTCACGCTGCCCGGTGTGCCGCTCGTGTACTACGGCGACGAGGTGGGGATGCCGGGAGCCGGCGATCCGGACAACCGCCGCTTCATGCCGTGGCAGGGCTACAGCGCGGGCCAGACCTTCCTGCGCGACCGCGTCGCCAAGCTCGCCGCGATCCGGGCGGCGCACCCGGCCCTGCGGCGCGGCACGCGCACCACCGTGAGCGTCACCGGCGACACGCTCTGCTACCGGATGGCGACGGCGGGCGACGCGGTGTTCGTGGCCGTGAACCGGGGCGACGGGGCCGCGACGGTGAACGGGCTGCCGGCCGGGAGCTACGTGGACGAGGTCGACGGCAGCGCGCACGGCGCCGCCCCGAGCGTGCCGGCGCGCTCGACCCGCATCCTCGTCGCACAGTGACCGGTGCTCAGGGCAGGATGAAGCGCACCCACACGAGCGTGTAGCCCGTGATGAGCACGATCGCCGCGAGGTCGAGCAAGAGACCGGTGCGCATCATGTCCCGCAGGCGGATGTAGCCGCTGCCGAACACGATCGCGTTCGGCGGGGTGCCCGCCGGCAGCGCGAAGTCGCACGACGCGGCGAGGGTGGAGGCCGCGAGCACGGGCATGGCCGGCGGCAGGACGTGGAGGGCGACGTTGATGGTCGCCGTGTTCGAGGCCAGGGCCGTGAGCGCCACGGTGGCCGCGGTCGCGAGCGCGACCTGCGCGGCCAACGGCAGGCTCGTGAGCCCTCCGAGCTCTCCGGCGAGCCACTTCGACAGGCCGCTCGCCTCGATGCCGGCCGCCATGGCGAAGCTCCCGCCGAGCAGCACGAGCGTGCTCCACGGGATGCGCCGCACGGCCGCCCAGGGGAGCGCGCGCTGCGCGCCGAGGGCGAAGGCAGCGAGCAGGGCCACGGTCGCCTCGTAGTGCTTCGGCTGGAGCTTGAACCCGCCGAAGGCGGCCGCGAGCTCGGGCGCGAGGAGCTTGCGCAAGGGGTCGCCCGCCACCCACAGGAGCGCGGCAGCGGCGAACACGATCGCCACGCGGCGCTCGCGGCCGGCGAGCGGGCCGAGCGTGGCGAGCTCCTCGGCGATCGCCTCCTTCGCGTCGCGGTGCTCGAGCACCTCCTTCCGCGCGCGCAGCCAGAGCACGCCCCAGACGACCGGCAAGAACAAGAGGACGAAGGGCGTGCCGATCGCGACGAACTCGAGGAAGCCCACGTCCCGGTGGAGCTTCTCGGCCACGAAGCCGCAGAAGATCGAGTTGGTGCCGGTGCCGATCTTGGTGCCGATGCCGCCCACGTTCGAGGCGTAGGCGACGGCGAGCATGAGCGCCGAGCCGAAGTGGGTGAGCCTGCGGCCGCCGTTCGCGCGCTCGAGCTGCGCGACGAGCGCGAGCGCGATGGGCAGCATCATGACGGCCGTGGCGGTGTTGGAGATCCACATCGACACGGCGGCGGTCGCCACCAGCATGCCGAGCAGCAGGCGCTTCGGCTCCGTTCCGATGGCGCGCATGATGTGCAGGGCCACGCGGCGGTGGAGGCGGAAGTGCTCCATGGCGGCGCCGATGGCCATGCCGCCGAGGAACAGGAAGTTGTAGGCGTCGAAGTAGGGCTCGGCGCTCGCCACGACGTCGCCGACGGGGCCCGCACCGAAGACGCCGCACAGCGGGTAGAGCACGAGCGGCACGCACGCGGTGAACGCGATGGGCACCGCCTCCGTGAACCACCACACGGCCATGAGCGCCGCCGTGGCGGCCGCGTAGGCCGGGCGGCGCCCGGCGCCCGGGATCTCGGCGAGCGCCGTCGGGCTCCAGGCGATGACCGCGAAGGCGACGAGCCCGAGCGCGAGGCTGGCCGCGCGCGTGATCGACGCTCGTCGCTGGCGCCGCGCCAGGGCGCGCTCGCGTTCCCCCGACTCCATCGGGCGCATGCTGCGCCGAGAACCGCCGGGGCGCCACGTAGCGCGCAGCGCCGGCGCCGCGCGGCGGGTCGCCCCGCGCTCGACCGTCGGCGCCATGGGGGCTAGCCTCGGGTACGCATGGCGACGGCGGACGACAGCGGGCGTGCCGGCGGGCTCGCCGGTGCGCTCGGCCTCGCGCTCGCGCTCGCGGCCTGTGGCGGCGTCGAGCCGCCGCTCCGCGACTGTGTCGCGCGCGTGTGGTCGACGGCGCCCGAGGCCCACGTCCTCGGCAGCTGGGACGGCTGGGCTCCGCCGGGCACGCCCGTCGAGCCCTTCGGCGACGGCTGGTACCTCGCGCGGCTCGAGCTGCCGCCGGGCGAGCACGGCTACCTCGTGTCGGACGCGAGCGGGGTGCACCCGGATCCGCTCGACCCGCTCGGCACCTGGCGCACCGACGGCTCGGGCGAGGAGGTCTCGCTCCTCGTCGTCGCCGACTGCTCGGTGCCGGAGCTCCTGGTGACCGCGGTCGCCGTGAGCGCCGACGCGCTCGGGCTCGTGGCCGAGCTCCGCGCGAGCGCGAGCGGCGCCCCGCTCGACGCCGCGAGCGTCGTCGTGACGACCCCCGGCGGCGTGGGCGCTCCGGTCGTGTCCGGCGCACCCGAGAGCGGGCGCGTCGAGGTCGCGCTCTCGGGACTGCCGGCGGGCCGTGTCTCCGTGCACCTCGGTGCGGCCGACGAGGATGGCCTCCGGGCCGAGGCGCGCGCGCTCGGCTGGACGGCACCCGCGACCGGCACGCCCGGCGAGCGCGATCTGCGCGACGAGGTTCTCTACCAGGTCCTGATCGACCGCTTCCGGGGGGACGGCGGCGCGGCGCTCGACCCGCCCCCGACGCCGGGCTCTCGTGCGGGCGGCACGCTCGGCGGTGTCGCGGCGGCGGTCGACGACGGCTCGCTCGCCGCGCTCGGCGTCACGGCCCTGTGGCTCTCGCCCGTCCTGCCGGGACCGCTCGGCACCCGCCTCGGCCCGGACGGCCACCTCTACGAGGGCTACCACGGCTACTGGCCCACCGAGAGCCGCGGCGTCGAGCCGCGCCTCGGCGGCGAGGCCGCGCTCGACGCGCTCGTCGCCCGCGCGCACGCGGCGGGCCTGGCCGTGCACCTCGATCTGGTGCCGAACCACGTCGAGGCCGAGAGCGCCCGCTACCTCGAGCACCCCGAGTGGTTCTCGCCGTCGGGCTGCGTGTGCGGCAGCGCGAGCTGCCCCTGGAGCAGCCACATCGAGACGTGCTGGTTCACGCCGTTCTTGCCCGACGTGCGCTTCCAGGAGCCGGGGGCGATGGCGGCGACGCTCGGGGACGTGCGGTACTTCCTCGAGCGCTTCGACGTCGACGGCTACCGCATCGACGCCGTGCCGATGATGCCGCGCGCGGCGACGCGGCGCATCGCGGACGCGACCCGGCGTGCCGCCGCCCCGGCGCGCGCGCGCCGGCTCCTCGGGGAGATCTACACCGGGCCCGGCACCGCCGCCGTCGAGGCGCTCGCCTACCAGCTCGGCCCGGACGGCCTCGACAGCGCGTTCGACTTCCCGCTCATGTGGGCTCTCCACGACGCGGTCGCGCGCGGCACGGGGAGCTTCGGCGCGGTCGAGGCCGTGCTCGCCTACGAGGAGACGCGGCTCGCGGGCTCCGGCGCCGTCATGGCGCGCATGCTCGACAACCACGACACGCCGCGCTTCGTCTCGGTGGCGACCGGTGACGACGCGGCGGACGCCTGGTCCTCACCCGCCCCGCAGCCCGCGAGCCCGGAGCCCTACGAGCGGCTGGCCGTCGCCATGGCCATCGTCTTCACGCTGCCCGGCGTGCCGGTCCTCTACCAGGGCGACGAGCTCGGCCTCGCCGGCGGCGCCGACCCCGACAACCGCCGCGTGCTGCCGCGCGCCAGCGAGCTCTTGCCCGCGCAGCAGGCCCTCGGCGCCACCGTCGGCCGGCTCGCGCGCCTGCGCCGCTGCAGCGCGGCCTTGCGGCGTGGCGCCCGCACGCCGCTCGTCGCAGCGGGCGACCACTACGCGTACCGCCGCGACGGGGACTACCCGGTCGTCGTCGCCGTCTCGGCCTCGGACGCGCCCGTGAGCTTCACGCTCCCACCGTCGGCCGTCGGGCCCGGCGCCTGGCGCGACGTCGTGACGGGCGCGAGCGTCGTGGCCAACACCGACCCGACGCCGGTCGAGCTCGCCCCGCGGAGCTTCCGGATCCTGGTGCGGAGCGACGACCCGTGCGGCGCCGCGTTCTAGCGGCGCGCTGCGGTCTGCCGGTGCCGGTTCCGGTGCAGGACGGCGCCTCGACGGACCCCGGCGCGCGGTGTAACTTCGACCGTCATCGTGGACGAGCCCGCATCGCTTCCGACCCGCGTACACCGGCAGCAGGCGGCCCTGCTCGCGATCGGCGCCGAGTGGCGGCGCTACGAAGGGGACGTCGACGGCGCCGTCCGGCTCATCACCGAGACCGCCGTGACGGCGCTCGACGTCGAGCGGGCGAGCGTGTGGCTGCTCGACGAGGGCCGCACCAAGATCTTCTGCGAGGACCTCTACGAGCGCGCGGCCCGGCGCCACAGCCGCGGCGTCGAGCTGCCCGCCGCCGCCTATCCGCACTACTTCGCCGCGCTCGGCTCCGAGGAGGTCATCGCGGCGAGCGACGCGCACCGCGATCCGCGCACGAGCGAGTTCAGCGCGGGCTACCTCACGCCCCTCGGCATCGGGGCGATGCTCGACGCGCCCATCCGCTCGGGCGGTCGCGTGGTGGGCGTGCTCTGCCACGAGCACGTGGGCGGCGAGCGGGGGTTCCACGTCGACGAGCAGAACACCGCGAACTACCTCGCGAGCCTCGTGTCCCTGGCGCTCGAGCTCCGCCGCCGGCTCGAGAGCGAGCGGGCGGTGGCCGAGTCGCGGTCGCTCCTGCGCGCCGCCTTCGAGGCCACGAGCGAGGGCATCCTCGCGGTCGACCCCGAGGGCTCGGTCGTCGCCTACAACCAGCGCTTCGTCGAGATGTGGGGCGTGCCGGCCGAGCTGCTCGGCCGCGGTGGCGACGCCGGTCCGCGCCTGCAGTACCTGGCCGGTCAGACCACCGCCCCCGAGGCCTTCGTGACCCGGGTCCGGGCGATTTTCTCCGAGCCCGAGGCGGAGAGCAGCGACCTCTTCGAGCTCCGCGACGGGCGCAGCGTCGAGCGCACGAGTCGGCCGCAGCGGCTCGGCGGCAAGGTGATCGGGCGTGTCTGGAGCTACCGCGACGTCACGCAGCGCCGGCGCATGGAGGCCGCTCTCCGGGCGAGCGAGGAGCAGCTGCGCGAGCTCGCGAGCCGCGATGCCCTCACGGGCCTCTACAACCGCCGTCACCTGCACCAGCACCTCGAGGAGGAGCTCGTGCGCTCGCGCCGCAGCGGGCGGGGGTTCGCGGTGGCGATGCTCGACGTCGACCACTTCAAGCGCATCAACGACGAGCACGGACACCAGACGGGGGACGAGGTGCTGAAGGCCTTCGCCGCGGACGTGCTCGGACGCCTGCGCCGGACCGACAGCGTCGGACGCTGGGGCGGGGAGGAGTTCCTGCTCGTCCTGCCGGAGACGGCGCGCGACGGCGCGCTCCACGTGCTCGACGAGCTGCGCGCGCACGTCGCGCGGCCGCGCGAGGGCCTGCCGCGCTTCACCGTCTCGGTCGGCGTCGCGGCGTTCCCCGAGGATGGCGCCGAGCTTCTACCACTCATCGCGCGCGCGGACGCGCGCCTCTACGAGGCGAAGGCCGCGGGACGGGACGCCGTGCGCTGAGCGCGGCCGTCGTCGCGCCGCTCAGCCCGCCTCGTCGGCGCCGATGTCCGGCCCGGCCCCGGCAGGTCGTGCGTCGCCGTCGACGTCGGTCGTGGGTGTCTCGCCCGGGGTGAGCACGCCGGCGTCGATGCACGGGCTACCGGGCGTCAGGTGGCCCGTGGCGTCGAGCGCGGGATCGACGTTCAGGTTGCCGGCCGCGCCGTTGACCGAGCCGTTGACGTTGCCGATGGACGTGAGCAGGGACCCGACCGTGCCGTTCCACAGGTAGTAGAGCGCGGCCGCGTCGAAGAGGTCGTTGTTCTCGAAGAACTGCGGTTGGCAGCTCGACCCCGAGACGCCGACGTCCTCGTAGCCGGCGAAGCTGTTTTGCCCGTCGCCTCCGACGAGCACGTTGTTGCGCACCCGTCCGACGACCACGTTCTGCCCGGCCTTCCAGGTCTTGAAGACGATGGCCGCGCTCGCCGAGCCGTTGGCGAGCGCGCCCCCGCCCGCGAGGGTGTTCGAGCTCACGATCGCCTGGCCGATCTGGCACGCTCCCTCGCAGTCGGCGAGCAGGACGGCGGTGCTGCGGCGCGACGGCACGCCGAGCACGACGTTGTTCGTGATGACGGCGGTCGAGCCCTCGCTCTCGATGCCGCCCGTCCACCAGTTGCCCGTGTATCCCAGGCAGCTGCCCACCTTGGCGGGGTCGGTGTTGATCCAGTTGGCGTCGATGATCGGGCTCTGTCCCTGGGCCACGTAGATGCCGAAGGTCGTGCTGTCACCGAGGCAGGGCCCGGCGTGGATCGCGTTGCGCGTGATGACCGTGGGGCCGGCCGACGCCGAGACGCCGATGCCGCGCGTCCAGGCTGCGGTCCCGCCGGTCACCTCGTTGCGGTCGATGGTGGCCCTGGCGCCGTTGTCGACGACGATCGCGACGGAGTCCGTGCTCGAATCACCGCCCTTCACGATGTTGCGCTCGATGAGCGCGCCCGACGGATCGTTCTGCGGGCCGGTCACGGTGATCGCGCGCGAGCCGCAGGGCCAGCCGCAGCCCGTCACGGCGGCGCCGTTGACGAGGTTGGCGCGGATGACGGGTGAGCCCTGCAGGTAGAGCGCCGTGTACTGGGTCGAGCCGGGGTTGCCGCCGATCGCGTTGATCGTGAACCCCTCCACCGTCGTGGCGCGCGTGATCTGGTGACCGGCGTACACGCCGTCCCCGTCCTGGTTCTGGATGACCGAGACGTACGCGGCCGGATCGCGCTGCCAGGTGCACGAGCCGAGGCTCGCACACGAGTGACCGCCGAGCAGCGACACGCCCTCGGTGAGCGTCACGTCCTCCGGGTAGGTGCCCTCGGCCACGAAGACGGGCTGCGTCATGCCGAGCTGCACCGCCTTGGCGATGCCGGCCGCGATCGTCAGGACCGGCTGGGTCTGCGTGCCGGGGTTGTTGTCGTCACCCGCGAGGGCGGCGACGTAGGTCCCGATGTCGAGGCAGGTGGTGCTCGGATCGGCGCTGAGGTCGCAGTCGTTGTCGATGCCGTCGCCGCAGATCTCGGGCGCGTTCGGCGACACCGCGGGCGTCGTGTCGTCGCAGTCGCCGGCGCAGTCCGTGACGCCGTCGAGGTCGGCGTCGGCGCACGAGCCTCCGCTGCCGCCCCCGCCGGCCTCGGTGCCGCCCGAGCCGCCGCCGAGCCCGGCCGCGCCGGTCCCCGAGCCACCCGGACCGGTGACGAACTCCTCGCCGCTGCACGCGAGCCCGAGCGCCATGAGGCCGCTCGCCCCGACCGCCGTCAGCCCGACCCAGAGCGTCTTCATGTGCTTCTCCGAAGTAAGGTGTCCCCGACGTCCCCTGCTCAGGCTAGCGGTCCGACGCGGGCGGGCGCAAGCCGTGTCCGGCCGAGGCGGCTGGCACGCGCCGCCACCCGCAGCCGCGACGGTCCCCCGGATCGCGGTGAGCCTCAGCGCCGCGCGCGCGCGTCCGCCTCGGCCGTGGCTGCGGCCTCCTCGGCCACGAGCGCTTCGGCGGCCGGTGGCGCGGCGGCCGGCGCGGGCGCGCCCGCGACCCGCACGCCCACCGGTCCCGGAGCGGCGAGCTGCCCCGCCGGGACCTGCTTGAACACGTAGAAGATCTCGCCCTCGTCGCCGAGCTCGACCGCGACGTCGTAGGGCTGCGTCTTGGCGATGCGCGTGAGGATCTGGTCGGCCTCCTCGAGCGACACGTCGAGCACGGGCGCGGCCTCGAGAGCCTGCACCCGGCCGCCGCGGTTGGCGGCGAGCGCGAGCAGGGCCTGCTCGCGGCGCCGGTCGCGCGTGGCGTCGCCGCTCGACTCGAGGTGGCGCCCACCGCGCCGCACCACCGCGAAGGCGAGCAGCGTGAGGAGCGCGAAGATGCCGCCGGTGACGGCGCCGGTGGTGGCGCCGAAGAGCGGGGTCAGGAGCAGGCCGACGAGGGCGGCCACCCCGAGGCCGACGACGAGCACGATCCAGCCGAAGGCGTGCACCACGCCGCCGGCGAGCCGCGCGGGCTTGCCGGCGTGGGTGAGCGAGGTCCCGCTGAGCAGGCTGCGCGGCTTGCCGCAGCCCGAGCAGTAGGCGTCGAGCCCGCGGTACACGAGTGGCGCATTCGTTCGACAGTGGGGGCACATGGCGAGCCCACCATACAACGAAGCCGACCCGGGCGCCGTTCGCGGCCGTCGTGCTCGCCGGCGCGCGCGCGTGCGAGAGGCGCTATGCTGCCGGCCGATGGTCAGCCACGACGCGCCGGCGCGCTCGACGGGGGTCCACCACGGGGCCGGCGCGCTCGTCGCGCTCGCGCTCGGGGTCGCGGTGCTCGCGGGCCCGGCTACGGCGGGCGCCCTCGAGCACCCGCCCGATCTCGTCGCCGAGGGCGAGTGCGAGGCCTGGATCGGCACCGTGAGCGGCAACGATCCGTCGGTGCGCGTGAGCGCGCGCCTGTGCCCGGCGGGGGGCGACGCCGTCAAGGGCCAGCTCCAGTGGTCGAGCCTGAAGAGTGGCTACAGCGTACGCGACGTCGAGGGACGCTGGCTCGACGGCAAGAAGAAGCTCGACATGCGCGACGTGCGCGTCGCGGAGTCGCACCCGAATCCCGGCTGGATCTTCTGCACCGTCGACAAGTACGACCTCGCGCTCGAGGCGCCGAACGAGCTGCGCGGCACCTACGTCTCGGCCGCGTGCAGCGACCACGCGCGCGTCACGCTGTCGCGCGTGCCGAAGCCGGCGGCGCCGCCCGGCTCGGGGACCGCGACTGCACCCCCCTCGGGCCCGCCCCAGCCGCCGGGTCCGCCGGGTCCGCCGGGCTCGACGTCGCCCCCGGAGCCGCCCCCGGGCCCCGGTCCGGCCCCGCGCTCGACGGACGGCGTGGACGTCCCGCCGCCCCCTCCCGTCGCGGACGATCCGCCCCCGCGGCCGCGCGACCGGCGCAGCGGCTGCAGCTGCGAGGCCGTCGCGAGCGACGGACCCTCGGCGCACGCCGCGCT
>JACRDA010000195.1 GCA_016212965.1 Myxococcales bacterium | reverse complement strand
GACCATCTGGCCGACGACCATGCACAATCGGGAGACGGCGTCCGACGCTTCATCGAGAAGCTCCCCCTCGGTCCCGGCCGATACGGTCTGCCGGAGCCGCTGGATAGAGCCGGCGAGGACGGACAGGGTGCGACGAGCCGACGAGCGCATGGGGATCATCCCCACGTCGTCGCCAGGCCGCAAAGTGTGACCGCCCTGCGGTGGGCGGCGCGCCACGGGGCGCTCAGCCCGCGCCCGTCGGCACCTTCTCGCGGAGCCAGCGCTCCATCAGGGCGTTGGTCTTGCCCCAGCCGTCGCGGGCTTCCTTCTCGGCCGTGCCCTCGATGAGGCCGCCGATGCCGAACACCTTGGCCTCGAGCGTGATGGTGTCGATGCGCGTGCACTTGCCCTCGCCCGCGGGCTCGGCGCGCACGGTGCCCTCGTTGCGGAACTTCTCGCCGAGGGCCTTCGTCACGATCTTCCAGCGCCACACCCTGGGCGTGCCCTCGAGCCGCCCCTGCTCCTCGTAGCTGAAGCCGTCGCCGAAGAGGGCGGCGACCGGTTTCGGCATGTTCACCTTGGGCGTGGCGCGCATGGTCCGGCTCGTCTCGGTCTGCGCGACGACCTCGAACTTCCGGAACGCGAGCGCCTCGACGAAGAGCTCGCGGTTGAAGGCCGGGTCGAGGAACACGCGCCAGAAGGTGTCGACGTCGCAGGCGAAGGTGTGGCGGTTGTCGAGGTTGCGCATGGGCGTGCCGGCCGAGCTACCCTCGCTCCGCCTGCGCGTCCACTCGCACGGCGCCCTTCGCGCGCTGCCGCGCCGCGTTGACGGCGCGTGCGCAGGTCGATAGCGTCGAGGCATGGCTCGGTTGCGCGCGGCGCTCGTCCCGCTTCTCGGCCTCGCCGCGTGGCTCGGCTGCGCCGAGAGCAGCGACGTCGGGTTCGGGGGCCACGGGACAGGTGGAGGCGGCGAGGGCGGGACCACCACCACGACGAGCACGACGACGACCGGCACCACGACGAGCACCACGACGAGCACCACGACGACGACTGGCACGACGACGACGACCGGCACGACGACGAGCACGACGACGACCACCAGCACGACGACCGAGCCGGTGTGCGGGCCGCCGGAGCACTGGTGCGGCCCGAACTGCGTCGGCAACACGCCGGGCTCGGGCTGCTACCAGTCGCAGTCCTGTTTCCCCTGCCCATCCGTCGCCCACGGGTTTCCGACCTGCACCCCGTTCGGCGAGTGCGATTTCGGGTGTACGCCGCCCTACGTGCAGTCCGGCTCCGCGTGCGTCTGCCCGACCCAGTGCTGCGAGGCGCAGGACTGCCAGCCGCCTGCTCAGTGCCAGAACGGCCAGTGCACCGGCGGCGCCTGCGATGCGTTCACGTGCCTCATCAACTGCTTGCAGAACGGCTTCGCGAACGGCCTCTGCGACGGGCAGGGCAATTGCGTCTGCAGCTGACGCGCGGCATCTGCAGCCGAGGCGCGGCTCACACCGGCAGGTCGCGGAGCTCCTTGGCCACCTTGAAGGTCGGCTCCGTGGCCTTCTGGATCTGCTCCACCGTGAGGTCGGCCGCCTTCTCGATGAGCAGCAGGCCGTCGGGCGTGACGTCGAGCACGCCGTAGTCGGTGATGATGCGGTCGATGACACCGACGCCCGTGAGCGGCAGCTGGCACTGCTTCAGGATCTTGTGCGCGCCGCCCTTCGCCACGTGCTCCATGGTCACGATGACGCGCTTGGCGCCCGCGACGAGGTCCATCGCGCCGCCCATGCCCTTGACCATCTTGCCCGGGATCATCCAGTTGGCGATGTCGCCCTTCTCGGAGATCTGCATGGCCCCGAGCACGGCGAGGTCGATGTGCCCGCCGCGGATCATCCCGAAGGAGAAGGCCGAGTCGAAGAACGAGCAGCCGGGCAGCTCGCTGATGGTCTGCTTGCCGGCGTTGATGAGGTCCGGATCTTCCTCGCCCTCGAAGGGGAAGGAGCCGTAGCAGAGCACGCCGTTCTCCGAGTGGAACACGACCTCCATCCCCGCCGGGATGTGGTTGGCGATGAGCGTCGGCATGCCGATGCCGAGGTTCACGTAGTAGCCGTCCCGGAGCTCCTGGGCGGCGCGCTTGACGATTCCGTCGCGATTGAGTGGCATGGGCTGGCCCTCCTCTTCCTTCCGCGCTCAGGTGCTCGCGACCGGGCGCTTGCGCACGGTGCGCTGCTCGATGCGCTTCTCGTAGCGCTCGCCCCGGAGGATGCGCTGCACGAAGATGCTCGGAGTGTGGATGGCGTCGGGCTCGAGCTCGCCCGGCTCCACGAGCTCTTCCACCTCGGCGATGGTGATCTTGCCGGCCATGGCGCAGAGCGGGTTGAAGTTGCGCGCCGACTTCCGGAACACGAGGTTGCCGTGCCGGTCGCCCTTCCACGCCTTGACGAGCGCGAAGTCGCCGACGATGCCGCGCTCGAGGACGTACTGCTTGCCGTCGAACTCGCGCACCTCCTTGCCTTGGGCGATCTTGGTTCCCACGCCGGCGGGGGTGAAGAAGCCCGGGATGCCGTGCCCGCCGGCGCGGAGCCGCTCGGCGAGCGTGCCCTGGGGGTTGAACTCCACCTCGAGCTCGCCCGACAGGTACTGCTTCTCGAAGGTGGCGTTCTCGCCCACGTAGGACGAGACCATCTTCTTGATCTGGCGGGTGGCGAGCATGAAGCCGAGGCCGAAGTCGTCGACCCCGGCGTTGTTCGACACGACCGTGAGGTTCTTCACGCCCTTGTCGCGCAGCGCGAGGATGAGGTTCTCGGGAATGCCGCAGAGGCCGAAGCCGCCCACGAGCAGCGTGCAGCCATCGGGGATGTCGGCCACCGCTTCCGCGGCGCTCTTGACGACCTTGTTGATCATGGGGGGCCTCCTGTCGGGCGCTCAGCGCACCAGGTTCTCGACGACGACGCACACGGCCTCGCCGCCGCCGATGCAGATCGACGCGCAGCCGTAGCGCAGCTTGTCGGCCGCGAGCGTGTGCACGAGGGTCGTCAAGATGCGCGCGCCCGAGGCGCCGATGGGGTGGCCGAGCGCCACCGCGCCCCCGTGCACGTTCACGCGCGTGTCGTCGAGCCCGAGCTCGCGGGCGCACGCCATCGTGACGACGGCGAACGCCTCGTTGATCTCCCAGCGGTCGATGTCGCCGACCTTGAGGCCCGCGCGCTCGAGCGCGACCCTGGCGGCGCCGACCGGGGAGGTCGTGAACCAGTCCGGCTCCTGTGCGAAGGAGCCCTGCGCGAGGATCCGCGCCAGCGGCTTTTTGCCCGTGGCGGCCGCGAGCTCGGCCGAGGTGACGACGAGGGCCGCGCCGCCGTCGTTGAGCTTCGAGGCGTTGGCGGCCGTCACGGTGCCGTTCTTGTCGAAGGCCGGACGGAGCTTCGCCATCTTGTCGAGCGGGGCGGCGAAGGGCTCCTCGTCGTCGCTCACCGGCACCGGGTCGCCGCGCTTCTGGGGCACGTCGACCGCGACGAGCTCGGCCGTGAAGGCGCCCGACTGCGCCGCCGCTTGCGCGCGCTTGTAAGAGGTGAGCGCGAAGGCGTCCTGCGCCTCGCGGCTGAGCTCGTATTTCTTGGCGCAGAGCTCGGCGCAGCTGCCCATGTGCTTGTCGCCGTAGGGATCCCACAGGCCGTCGAGGATCATCGAGTCGGCGACCTTGACCTCGCCCATGCGGTAGCCGGTGCGCGCGTCGCGCAAGAGGTGGGGCGCGTTCGACATCGACTCCATGCCGCCCGCCACGACCACCTGCCACTCGCCGGCCCGGATGCCGTTCGCGGCGTCCATCACGGCGCGCAGGCCCGAGCCGCACACCTTGTGCAGCGTGATGGCGCCCGCCTTCTTCGGCACGCCGGCGCCGATCGCCGCCTGGCGCGCCGGGGCCTGGCCCTGGCCGGCCTGCAGCACGTTGCCCATGATGACCTGGTCGATGATCTCGGCGTCGATGCCCGCGCGGCCGACCGCGGCCCGGATGGCCGCGGCGCCGAGCTGGTGCGCCGGCAGGCCGGCGAGCTTGCCGAGGAAGCTGCCGATCGGAGTACGGGCTGCGGACAGGATGACGACGTCTTTCATGGGGGCCTCCGTCGCGAGCGTAACTGCGCGTAGCCCCTACCAGATCCGGTGGAGTGCGGCCAGGGGATCGCCGGGTCGCCCGGGGGCAGGGGCATGCGGTTCGGCGCGGCGCGGGCCCCAACCCCAACTCGCGCTGCGGCGTGCGCATGGCGACGGTGCCCGGGCTCGTGGGTTGGGCTCGGACCGAGCGCGCGTGGCGTCGGCGTGACGCGGCGGGCGGCCGGGCCTAGCATTCCGGCGATGGTCCCCGCTCCGCTGATCGATGCAGTCCAACTGCGCGCGAAGCTCGGCCGCGCCGTCCTGCTCGACGTGCGCAGCGGCGCGGACGCGCGCGCGCGCTACGACGCGGCGCACCTTCCCGGGGCGATCTGGGTGGACCTCGAGCGCGACCTGTCCGCGCGGCCCACCGACCCCGCGCACGGCGGGCGCCATCCGCTCCCGGCGGCGACGGCCTTCGCGGAGCTCGTCGGCCGCTGGGGGATCGACCCCGACTCCGACGTCGTCGCTTACGACGCCGCCAGCGGCGCCAACGCGGCCGCGCGCGCGTGGTGGATGCTGCGCTCGCTCGGCCACGAGCGGTGCGCCGTCCTCGATGGCGGCTACGACGCCGCCGTGCGCGCGGGCCTGCCGACGACCGCGGCGCTGCCCCTGCCGGCCGATCGCGGGCCGTACCCGTCGAGCGCATGGCACTGGCCGACGATCGACGCCGACGCCGTCGACCTGTGGCGGCGTGACCCTGCGCACCTGGTCGTGGACGCGCGCTCCCCGGCGCGCTTCCGCGGCGAGGAGGAGCTCATCGATCCCGTCGCGGGGCACATTCCAGGTGCCGCGAACCTGTTCCACCTGTCGCTCGTCGACGAGCGCGGTGCGCTGCTCGCGCCCGGTGCCGTGGCGGCGCGCGTGCGCGAGGTCGTCGGCGACCGTCGGATCGACGCCGTCGCGGTCCACTGCGGCTCCGGCGTCACGGCGTGCCTCCTCGTCCTGGCGATGGTGCACGCGGGCCTCGGCGTCCCGCGCCTGTACGTCGGGTCGTGGAGCGAGTGGTGCCGCGCCAATCGCCCGCGCGGTCCCGTGCGCTGAGGTCCGCACGGAGACCGAAAAGAGCGTCGTCGTCACCGGAGCCACGGGCTTCCTCGGCCGTGAGCTCGTCCATTGGCTGCTGGCGACCGAGCCGAGGACGAGACTGGCGCTGCTCGTCCGTGGCAAGGACGATGGCGACGCGCGTGCGCGCGGTGAGGCGGTCCTCGCGGCGGCGCTCTCGGGTGACGCGCTCGCCGACGCGCGCGCGCGCGTGACCACCGTGCGCGCCGACCTCGAGCGGGAGCGCCTCGGCCTCGGCGCCGCGGCGTACGACGCGCTCGCAGCGCGCACCGGGGCCGTGATCCACGGGGCCGCCTCGGTGAGCTTCACCGCGCCGCTCGACTACTTCGCGAAGCTCTTTCGCTCCTGCGTCGACAGCGATTGGGGCAAACGCGAGCCGGCGTGAGCGCCGGTGGCCCCCCGACCGCCGCGCCGGCACGGAGCGTCACGGCACGTCGGGGCTCGCCTTCATCAGGATGTCGAGCTCGGGCGAGCGCCTCGTCACTCGTCGGGCGAAATCGTCGGCGCCGGACACGGTGCGCAGGCCCCTCGCGGCGCCTACAGGCCTGCGCAGGCTGGCGCCGCGATGAGCTCCGCGTGCACCCGCAGGTAGGCCTGCCGCAGGCGCACGAGCGCTGCCACGAGCGCTCGCGCCGCGGCGTCGCTCGAGGGGACGTCCGAGACCGCGAGGGCGACGCCCGCGTGCCGGCACGAGAAGTAGCCCGCGTCGAGCGGCAAGCGCGGCACGCGCTCGGGGTGTGCGAGCGCGGCCCGCAGATCGGGATCGGCGAGCGCCGCGAGGAGGTCCGTCCAGGCGGTGCCGTCGGGCGCCTCGGTCTCGCACGACCGCTCGGCAGCGCCGCCGGCGCGCTGTCGGACCAGGTGCGCGTGGCGACCGGCGGCCGGATCGAGCTCGGTCGTGTCGGTGATCTGACCGTCCTCCGGTGGCCCGCCGAGAAAGCGCTGGAACGTCCACGCGCCGGCGAGCGCGGTGATGGCGGGTGCCGCGCCCTCCGCGCCTCCGCGCCTGGCGCGCGGCCCCGGGGCAGGGGGCTCGACGCCGCCCTGGGTAGCCGCGCCACCCGACAGTGTCCCCGAGCAGCCCAGCGGGAGCGCGAGCGCCAGGGCTAGCGTGAGCCGCGTCGCGCCGGAGCGGCGCCTGCGGGACTGAGGAAGTCGCGCCACCGGATCCACCTCCCGGGAGGATACGCGCCCGCGCGCCCGCGCCTTTGACGGCCGCACCTGCCGGTCCATGAAACGAGTCGCCCCAGCCCGTCACGGCATCGCGACGCGGCCTGCGAAGAGCACGAGCCCGCTCTTCGTGTCGCGCACGAAGTAGAGGAAGGGATGGTCGGCGCGGAACACCTGCTTCGGCGGGCCAGGCGCTGCCGCCGAGGCGGAGCCGGCTACGACCACGGCCGTCGCGGCCGCCGCCTCGGTGCCCTCCTCGTCGACCGCGACGAACGCGCGGTGGTACACGTCGTCGATGTGGAGGCCGGGCACGGGCGCGAGGCCCGCGAAGTCCGCGCGCGCTTCGTCGAACGCGCTCGGCATGCCGAGCGCTGCGAGCAGGGGCTTGAGGCGCAGCGTCGCGGGCGGATCGACCTTGAAGCGCGGCAACGCGATGTCGACCTGCTCGTAGGTGAGCGCCGCCACCCAGTCGCGCAACGCGGCCGCGCTCAGGCGCTCCTCGAGCGCGCCGAGGCCGCCCTCGTCGTCGGGCAGCACGAACAGGGTCGCGAAGCCGCCTCCCTGGTAGCCGAGCTCGAGCAGCGCGACGCCCTCGGCCTTGCCGAAGCGCGCGCGGCCGACGTCGTGCATCATCGGCACGTCGGCGGTCTTGCCGCCCGCGCCCTTGAAGGCCTCCGGGCGCGTGGCGCTCTTCTCGAAGGCGTTCGTCCACGCGCCCTTGAAGTAGACGGCGTTCGTGAGCACGAGCCGCGTCGTGCCGGTGACCGCTCCCGCTGGCAGGAGGTTCGCGATGCGCCCCGCCGTCTCGCGGGCGACCCAGTCGTTGATCCGCTTCTGCTCCGCTTCGGCCGCGCCCAGGAAGTCGCACGGATCGAGGGGCGCGCCGTAACGGCGCGTCGTGAGCGCGCCGAAGGCCGGCTCGAAGGCAAGGGTCTTCTCGCCGAACAGGCGATTGACCACGCGGATGATGGGCGCGCCCTTGTCCGGCTCCGCCTGGTAGGCCGCGAGGACGGTGGCGAAGCCGCCGTGCAGGGCCTCGGCGTCGTCGGGCAGGTGCAGCGCGCGCTTCATCTCGGCGGCGGTCTCGCCGCGCGCGCCGGCGTAGGTCATGCCGAGCGCGACGGCGATGCTCGCGGGCGAGTAGGCGAGGTTGCCCGGTGCGCTCCGCAGCTTGGCGTAGAGGTCCATGCCGAGCTGGTTCGCGGCGGCGACGGCGGCGTCGCTCGGCCCGCCCGGCTCGACCTTCGCGGCCGGGGGCGGCAGCTGGGTGGGCGCGGGGCCCGACGGGCCGCCATCCTGACCCGAGCGCGGCGCGTCCGACGAGCAGCCGAGCAGGGCGACGGCGACGAGCGCGAGGATCGACCTTGCGGGTGAGCGGGGCGTCATGATGCGAACCGGCGTAACACGGGCGTCGAGGCGCGGGGCGCTCCGGCTGCGTGGCCTCGAGCCGCGGACCGCTCGACGTCGTCCCGTGCGGCGCCGTAGAGTTGCGAGCAGTGGGCGCGTCCAAGCAACCTCGGCGCTGGCTCGTGCCGCTCGCGCTCGCCGGAGTCGTCGTGCCGCCGCTGGCGCTGCCGCTGAGCCTCGGGCTCGCCTTCTGGGCCCGCGCGCTCGGACGCCGCGACGCGCGCCTACAGCCCGTCGCGCGACGGCTCTTCGCGCTGGCGGCGGTCGATCTCCTGGTGCTCGTCGGGTTCGTCGCCTCGAGCGCGGCCCAGCCGGCCGGGCGCGACGCGCCGGCGCACGCCGAGCCGGGCGCACCGACCGCGGCCCCGGCGCCTGCCGCGCGCCCCCGCATCGGCGTCGTGCTCGATCCCGACGACCCGGGCGGCGGGGCGCGCGTCGTAGCGGTCGTGCCGGACTCGCCGGCCGAGCGCGCCGGGCTGCGCGAGGGCGACGTCGTGACGCGCCTCGACCGGCAACCCGTCGAGCGCAACGCCGATGTCGTGCGCGGCCTCGCCGCCGGTCCCGACGAGGCCCACGCGCTCGTCGTCGAGCACGGGGGCGAGCGCAGCGAGGTCGTCCTCGTCCCGGAGACGCTGCGCCTGCCCGAGGCGCTCGAGCCGGAGCGCCCGCCCCGGCGCATCTCGCTGTTCCGCGACCTCGGCATGGACGTGCGGCTCGGCGCCTTCACGCAGTGGCTCGTCGTGCGCTTCGTGCTCATGGCCGCGCTCGGGGCGGCGCTCGCCTACCTCGCGGACCGGCGTCGTCGTGTGCCCGACGGTCCCGGCCCACGCGCGATCGCCCTCGGCTACGCCGCGTCGTGGCTCGCGATGGACCTCACGCTGGTCGCCTCGCACGGCCTCTTCGGCCTCGCGTTCGGCACGACGCTGGGCGGCGAGCTGCTCTCGACCGCGGCGGCGGCGGGAGCCCTGTGCGCGGTCGCGTTCACCTGGCGGCACCGGCTCGGGTGGCGCGGTGAGCCCGGCGGCGCCCCCGTGATTCCGACCCTGGCGCTCGCCGTACCGTACGTCGTCGCGGGGGTCGTGCGCGCCGCCTTCGTCGCCCGCGGGCTGGAGCTCGTGCTCCACCTGCGCGCGCCCGACTTCGGCTCGAACCTCGAGGCCGTCCTGCCGTACCTCGACCCCTTCGGCGTCGCCCTGCTCGGCCTCGCGGCGGTGGTGCTCGCGCCGATCGGCGAGGAGTGGCTCTACCGCGGGATCCTGCTGCCCTGGCTCGCGCGGCGCGTGCGCCCCGAATGGGCCGTGGTCCTCTCGGCGGCGCTCTTCGGCCTCGGACACCTGCAATACGGACCCCAGTTGCTCGTCATCGTCTCGTACGGGCTGGTCTTCGGCTGGGCGCGCGTCCGCACGGGCGGCCTCGCGGCGCCGGTCGCCCTGCACATGCTCGTGAACGCAGCCGTGCTCGGGATCGCGCTCGTGCGGAGGTGAGTACCCCGTTCACGGGCAGTAGGCCGGATCGATCGCCCACCAGCCGCGCCGCGCACCCGGGTTCCACACGACCTTCGGGCCGCCGTAGTTGCAGATGTGGTAGCCGTACCACTTGCCGCTGCAGCCCGTGTTGCTGACGGCGATCTCGTCCGTCGAGCCGACCGCGTGCTGCCCGGCGCAGAAGCCCTGG
>JACRDA010000194.1 GCA_016212965.1 Myxococcales bacterium | reverse complement strand
GGGCGCGCGCGCGACGCGGCCGGTGCCCAGGCGTAGCCCGGCTCCACGTGGGGCGCGGACGCGCCCCCGAGGGACGCGGCCGTGAGGACGGGCGCGACGACGGGCGGGGGCTCGGACGGGCGACGCCGCGCGGCCTCGGGCGACGCGAACGGGAGCGCCGCGCTCGGCGACGCCGGCGCGACGGCGAACTGCGTCGTCGACAGATCGAGCGTGGCCCGAGGCGCAGCAGCCCGAGCCGGCGCGGGCGCGGGCGCGGGCGCGGGCGCGGGCGCGGGCGCGCCCGATCTCGCGGCACTCGGCTGGAACGGCAGCGGTGCGCGCGCGACATTCACGCCGGCGAGGGTCTGGAAGAGCTCCTCGGGCATCGTCGCGCGCAGGGCCTCGCGACGCGCGGGCGGACGCGACGAGCTGCGGCGCGGCGCCTCGGCCGGAGAGGCCACCGGAGCGGCCGGCGACACGAACGGCGTCGGATGGCTCGCGCCGAGCATCGCCTCGAGCGCCGCGGGTGCGACCGTCGCGGGCTCGGGCTCGACATCGGGCGCGCGGTCGGCGGGCGCCGCGGGCGGCATCGGCGGCGGTGGCGACGAAGGGAACGCCACCGTCGGCGCGGGCGTCGCGTGCGAGCCCGCAGGAGGCGGCGTCGAGGCCGGGCGCGGAGCCGCCGGAGCCACACCGCGCGCCGGCGCAAAAGGAAGTGCCGGCCCCGCCCCCGCCGCGGCCGAGACGACGGCGGTCCGCATGAGGGGGTTCTGCTCGCGTCGCCCCACGGGCGCCTTGCGGGGTCGCTCGGGCTCGGTGTCGTGCGCCCGCGGCGCCTCGGCCCGCGTGACGCCCGCACCCGCCATGTCGGCCGGCGCGACCCGCGCGACCAGGCGCAGCGACGCGAGCTCCGCCTCGTCCACCTCGAGCTGCCCGCGCCAGCACAGGGTCGCGACGAGCCGGTCGGTGTCGATGGTGAGCGCGTCGGCCCAGAGCGCGAACGGGCGCGCGCGCCCCGCCGGAGCGCCGGGCGTCTCGAGTCGCGCGTCGACCGCGACGCGCGGCATGGCCGTGCGGAGCTCGAGCCAGCGCGGGTGCAGCCCCGCAAGCACGATGAGCTCGTCGCCGCGCAGCGCCGGGAGCCGCTGATCGGGCGGCGCCGCCTGGAAGTAGGCCCACGGGAAGTCGCCGGGCAGCTCGGGCAACGGCGCCTCGAGGCGCGCGGGGTCGAAGCGGCCGAGCAGGCGCCGGCGGGCGGGCCAGCGGGGCGAGATGGGCGCGAAGCACGCAGGGCGATCGGGGGAGCTCGGATCGACGAGGTTCGCGCGCGCGCGCGCGACGCCGACGGGGTTGTCGTCGCGCTCGGGGCCGCCGACCGCACGCTCCCACACGAGCGGCATGCGCTCGAACGGTTGGCGCTCGGCCCCGTGCGCGCCACCGGGGTCCCCCTCGACGAGCACGGTCTTGTCGAGGACCGCCCGCTCGCCGCGCAGGATGCGCAGGGCGACCTGCAGGTGCGCGACCGGCTTGCCCGGCACGGCGCAGGCGTGGCCGACGAGGAGCACGTCCACGCGCGGCCGGTACGGCACGAGCTCCGAGGCCCGCGCCAGGCTGCCCGCGCCGACGCCGTCGCGGGGCTCGCTCGGGACGTCGCGGAGCACGAGCGGCTCCGGCTCGCGAAGGCGCATCGGCCCGCCGCCGACGAGGCTGAACGCGGCCTTCACGGCGGCCGTGGCAAAGAGCTTCCCGCCGCTCCGGTAGAGGAGCGCGGCCGCGGCGCAGCCCGCGGCGTCGACGGCGAGCGCCGGTCGGGCGGTCGACACGCGACCGAGATAGCACGCGCGCGCGGGGGCGACACGCGGTCGCGAGCCCGGTACGCCCGCCCCCGCGCCGCTTGCCCCGCGCCGCCGACGCACTATGCAGTCGCCATGGATCGCGCGGCCGAGAGCCCGAGCGGACACCGCTCCGTCGTCGTCTGGCTCGCGCTCGTCTACCTGTCGATCCTCGTGATGCTCTCGCTCGGCGGCATCACGCGCCTGACGGGCTCCGGCCTGTCGATGGTCGAGTGGCACCCGCTCATGGGCGCCATCCCGCCGCTCGGGCACGACGCCTGGCAAGAGGTCTTCGAGAAGTACCAGCAATCGCCGCAGTACAAGCTCGTCAACCACTGGATGACGCTCGGCGACTTCCAGCAGATCTTCCTCTGGGAGTACCTGCACCGGCTGTGGGGACGCCTCGTCGGCGTCGCGTACGTCGTGCCCTGGGCCGTCTTGCTCTGGCGGCGCCGCATCCGGGGCCGGCTCGCCGTCCGCACCTTCATCCCCTTCGTGCTCGGGGGCCTGCAGGGCGCGCTCGGCTGGTACATGGTGGCGAGCGGCCTCGTCGACGTGCCGGCGGTGAGCCACTACCGGCTCGCCGCGCACCTGGGCCTGGCCCTCGTCGTCGCGTGCTACGTGCAGTGGCTCGCGCTCGATCTGAGCGCTCCGCCAGCGCCGACGGCGGCCCCTGCCCGCCGCACGCTCGGGGTCGCCGCCTGGGCCACCTTCGCGCTCGTCGCCCTGCAGGTCGCCTACGGCGCCTTCATGGCCGGCACGCGCGCCGGCCACCTCTACTCGACCTTCCCCACCCTGAACGGCGACTGGTTCCCGCCGCAGGCCTTCGCCTACGAGCCGTGGTGGCGCAACGTGCTCGAGAGCCCCTTCGGCATCCACTTCGTCCACCGCACGCTCGGCTGGCTCACCGCGGCGGCCGTGCTCGTCTTCGCGGCCTACGCCTGGCGCCGGGCAACGACGCCGGTCGGCCGCTTCGCCACACGCGCGCTCGTCGTGCTCGTCGTCGTGCAGATGACGCTCGGCGCACTCACCGTCGTCCTGCATGTGCCCGTCTGGGCCGCGGCCCTGCACCAGCTCTGCGGGGCGCTGCTGCTCTCGTGCGCGCTGGCCGCGGTCCACGCCTCGCGCGGAGCGCCGCGCCGCGCGCCGGCTCCGGTCGCCACCGAGCCGAGCGCGGCGTAGGCCTCGGAGCTCGTCGCCGAAGGCCCGCGCCTCACCCTCCGGTCGCGAGCCCGTCGAGGCTCGTACCGAGAACGGCCCACGGCACGCGGCAGAATTCCCGCTCGGGAATGCGGTAGTCGGTGTCGTCGTAGGCGTACCCGAGCGTGACGAGGAAGGTCGCGCCCGCGTCGTCGAGCGCGAAGGCCTCGAGATCGGCGGGGTCGAGCTGCGGCAGCGCCGGCAAGAAGCGCTCGTCCGGGCGGCGCACGAGGAGCGGCCGGAAGCAACGCGCCGCGAGGTCGGCGGGCGCGCGCGGGCGCCGGGCCACGAGCTCCTGCGCCCGGATGCGCGTCGGGGTCGGGCCCAGCCGATAGGTGAAGCCGAGCGCCATGTCGGAGGCGCCGCTCGCGTCGAAGGGCGCCACGCAGCTCACGCTCACGAGCCGCTCGGTGCTCACCGTGACGTCGCAGTCGCGGCCCATCGAGCCGTGCGTGCGCGCCCGCTGCCCTGCGACCCAGGCCTCGAGGTCGGCGTTCAGCCGCTCCGCCGTCGGCGCTCCCCAGGCGTCGTGGGCGACGAAGCGAGGGATCTCCCACTCGTCGCCGAGCATCACGTAGGCGAAGCCGAGCGCGCCCTCGGTCTGCGGCACCGGGCTCGGCGCCGCAGGCACGTCGAGCAGATGGTCGCACGCGAGCGCGGGCCGGACCGTGTCGAGCGGGAGCGCGGCGAGATCGTCGAGCGAGCCGGCCGTCATGATCGACTGACCGAACAGGAGCGCGTCTCCATACACGACGAAGAAGCTCGCCGGCTCGCCGCTCGCGCTCGACGCGGCGTCGTAGCCCTTCCAGAGCGAGCCGAGGGCGCGCGCGTCACCCCCGCGCGCGAGCGTCGCGAGCGTCATGCGCTCGAGGCCGCCCGGCGTGCGAAAGAAGCCGAGGCCGCCGCCCGAAAAGGCGTGGAACACGCCGACGCCGCCCGTGTACCCCATGTGGCTCGCGCAGTGCAGACTCAGCACCGAGGGGTCGTTGCGCACGACGTCGCAGCTGCCCGAGCCCGGGTGGGCGGCGAGCCAGCCCGCGAGCTCGCGCCCGAGCTCGGCCATCGCCCCCGCCCCGAGCGCGCCGCCCGGCGCGAACACGGGCACGGTGTGCGCGACCTCGCCCCGGTCCGTGCGGCGCTGCCGGAACGCGAGCGGAGCCGCACGCGCCCGCTCGGGGCACGGCCGCGCCGGCGCGAGCGCCGGAGAGGACGACCCCGAGGCGAACGGGGCGACCGAGCCTGAGGGCGCGGCCGACGACGCGGCAGCGGACGACGCGCCGACCGACGCCGAGCCGGCGGGGCGTGCTGCGGACGAGGCGCTCGCCGGCGGGGCGGGCGTGCTCGGGTCGCGACAAGCGCCGACGCAACCCGCAGCGAGCGCGAGGAGAAGAGCTGCGACACCGGCACGAGCACGCATGGTCCTGCCTCGAGACCGTGCCACGAGTGCGGGCGCGAGGGGCCGACAATCCACGGGGGCACACGCCATTGTGGCGGACCGGAACCGATGTGCCGCCCGCAAGGCGCCTGCGTGCGCGGGAAGGCCGCAGCGGGCCCCTTGCGAGGGGCCGCGGCGCCCATCTATGCTATCCGCATGGCCGAGGGGGACTCCGCCGAACGTCGGTTTCTCGTCGCGGAGGACGACGCGCTCATGGCTCGCGCGGTGGCGCGCCAGCTCGAGCGCTTCGCCGACGTCCGGGTGGTGAGCTCGCTCTCGGAGGCGCGCGCCGCCTACCGCCGCGGCCACGCGCTCGGGCTCCTCGTCGACGTGGCCCTCCCGGACGGCTCGGGCCTCGACTTCGCCGACGAGGTGCGCAGAGCCGACTGCCTGACACCCATCCTCATCATGACGGGTCTCGAGGACCGCGATCTCGCCAATCGGGCCCATCGCCTGCGCGCGTCCTTCATCCGCAAGCCCTTCGGCCACGACGACATCGGGATCTTCGCGGAGCGCGCGCTCGCCGACCACGAGCGGATCTCGGCCCTCGCGCGGGTCGGTGCGGAGCTCGCCGCGCGCCACGGGCTCAGCCCGTCCGAAGCGGGCGTGCTCCGCCTGACGCTCGAGGGCCACGACGTGCTCGAGTGCGCCGAGGCGCTCGGCATTCAGGTGTGCACCGTCCGCGCCCACCGCGCCGCCATCCTGCGCAAGACCTGCTTCGCCACCATGGTGGGGCTTCTACAGACCGCGTTGCGGCGCGCCGCCGTGGCCGCGGCGCCCGTGAACGAGCGTGTGCGCACCATGAGCGGGGTCCGGCCGGCCGGCAGCGGGTACGCCACCGGAACACATCGCCCCATTCGTCACGGTTGAGAATGTCGGCGGGGGCCGGAGCCGGGTACGGTCGGCGCTGAAACGGCGGGGGCGGGAGCGGCCCGAGACCGGGCGCCGACAAGTACTCAACGGGTTTCGCCCCGCGTCGACTGCGGAGACAGCGAAGTGCAAGCCAGGCCAACTCAGGCGACCACTGGGCTGGCAACTTGGAGCAACTACACATGCACATGCCAGGCACTCCTCGCAGGAACGCAAGAAGCCTCGTGTTGGCGAGACCCGCCATCTTGGTGGTGCTACCTATGCTGCTCGCGACGAACGTGGCCTGTGAGGCACCACGAGGCTTCCGCTGCGGCAGTCGGCTGGACGGGCAGGACTCGGTGGTCCAAAGCTGCACGGAGCCGCGCGAGGTCTGCGTCTGTGCCACCAACTCGTGCGCGGTGCGCATCGATAGCATGGAGAACCCCACTTGCCCAGGCGGCGGTTTGATGTACGTCGACGAACCATTCGCCGCGACTGATGTGGCGAACACATGCGTTCCCGAGATCCACTCGAAGTGGATCATCGCGGAAGAGAACGTGGGCGCCACGTGTCAGCCCACGAGCGCCTCCACCGGAGGGAGCGGGGGGACCCAGGCCACCACCTCGGGGGGAGCTTCGGGTCACGCTGGAGCGGGCACGAGCGCCGGGGGGGCTGAACCATGATGTCGCGCGTACTCTTGTCTGCCCTCGCCGTAAGCTTTGCCCATTGCGCTGCCAACTCGGTGGCGTTGGCAGCTGACAATGCTCTTGCGACGGTCGAGGTCGATGAGTCGCTGGACGTGACGGTCAAGCTGCCTGACGATTGCAAGCTTCAGCCATCGACCTACGGGCCGGTACGCATCGGCAGCTACGCCAAGGAGATGTTCGAAATACGACGCATCGATGCCGGGGAAGCCGAGTGTGCCGATGGCAGACCACTCCGCATCGATTGGCCCAATATGACGCGGCGCAGTAGGACGATCACCGCCTCCGTCAGAGCCGTGTCCCCAAACCATTCATGGATATTTGGCGACACCATCGGACGCAAGGTCTGGCGCGAGCTCAAAGGGTTCGACGCGAAATGCAAATACAAGGTCGCCGACGACTGCAAGATCGTCGATGACGGAGACGCACAGCGGCTCAAGCTTCCCGAAGATGGCGACCGTGCGCCGGAAGGGGGAGTGGAGTTCACGCTGCCCGGCGGGGAGGTCGTCAAAGTCGTGGTGTCGTCCTGCCAGTACGAGTTGGCATCCCCTGAGATGATCGTGTCGGGCGCCCTCACCCAACTAATCACCGTTGCCGTCACGGACCGTCGGCAGGAGTGCATCGAGGCACTAGGTTCTGTGAAGAGCGTCCGCCTCCCGGGCGCGGACGTGCCCACCACGGTGCAGCGCCGGGGCGATTATTTCGCGCTTCTCGAACTGCACGACATCCCCGCCCAACTGGCAGCGGCGCATACGGACGCCCAGCTCACGACGCCAAATGGTCCTGCGGGTGCTGTGGCAATCCTGATTGGGTCGTCGCTCAAGACGCAGCCGAAGGGCGAGGTCCGTTACGATGTGGACGCCATTCGAAAGCTCGCTGGCGAGTCGGGCAAGCAGCTCGCAACGCACTTCGAACACGCATCAGGTGAGGCTTCGACGGACAGGGTCAACGACGCTGAGTTGCCCATTGCGGTGGTCGATCCCGTGGACGACGATGGCGGTGCCTACGTCTTCAATGTAGTCAACGTCGACGTGCCGTCCAGTCTCGCTGCTTGGCCGGTGTACTCCGCCGCTGACGACGCGCCGCCCGACGAAAGAACGTATCCGTTCACGGGGTTCTACGCCGCGCGGCGTAGCTGAATGACGGGCGCAATCGTGGGCAGCAAGGACGGGGGCGAGCGATGTTCGAGAACCGCGCAGCACGCATCGCGCATGAAGTCGACGATGCTCCTGCTCTGT
>JACRDA010000193.1 GCA_016212965.1 Myxococcales bacterium | reverse complement strand
GGGCCAGCGTGTGGGGCGTCTCGGCCGGCGCGCCCACCGCGGCGAGCAGGGCCACGGCGACGGCGGCGCGGATGAGAGCGTGCATCGCCCACGCTCTATAGCCCAGCCGACCGCGTGCGGCGAAGGACCCGGGACGCCGGAGGCGGCCCCGCTTTCACCGAGCGACTTGCGTCAGCTCTGCGCCGCTATTACGCGACCCTCATGGAGTCCACAGTAGCGGCCTCGCTGAAGAAGCTCTTCGACGCCGAGCGGCACGCGCGGCACATGCACGACGAGCTGGCGAGCGCCCCGCGCGGCGAGGTGCTCGCCGCGGCGCGCGCGGCGGTCACCGAGGCCACCGGGGGCAAGGGCGAGGTGCTCGAGCCGGACGAGGCCAGCCTGCGGCTCGTGTGCGTGGCGCGCCTGCTCGGCGAGTTCGAGGGGCCCGAGGTCGTCGACGGGCTCATCGACATCCTCGCGAGCGAGCATCCGGACGCGCGCAGCGAGGCGGGCGAGCAGCTGCAGGGGCTCGCCTTCGATCGCTTCCGCGAGGTGGCGCTCGGCATCGAGCGCGCGCTCGGCCGCCTGCCGCAGGACTCGCCCGCGCTGGTCGAGCTGCCCTACGTGCTCGTCGAGGTGCCCGAGGGCGGCGTCCTGAAGCTGCTCGAGCGCTTCCTCGCGCTCGCGAACGCTGACGCCGTGGCTGCGGCGATCGAGGCCTGTGTCGAGGTGGGCGATCCGGCGGCGGTGCGCGCCCTGCGGCCGCTCGCCGAGGACGAGCGCAAGACGGCCATCGTCGACGACGAGGGGGTGGACGAGGTCACGATCGGCGATCTCGCGGCCGACGCCATCGAGCTCCTGTCCGGCGCCGGAGAGGACGGGGCCGGCGAGGGATGAGCCTCGGAGCGGCGCTGTCGGCGGCGGACGCGGAGCTCTTCGACTCCGTCGTCGTGCCGCGCTACCTCGAGGCCTTCGTCCGCCCGGCATCGGCGATGCTCATCCCGTTCAGCCCGGCCATCGTCGCCGTCGTGGGCTGTCGCACGGGCTTCACGCCGAGCGTGGTGCTCGAGACGCTGCCCGAGGCGGCGGTGTACGCCGTGGACGACTCGCCAGCGGCGCTCGACCGCGCCAAGACGCGGCTCGCGGCGAGCAACCAGGTGCACTTCTACCACGCGGCCGAGCTGCCCTCCTCGCTGCCGTCGCAGAGCTGCACCCACGCCGTGGCCGTGCACCCGCTCGGCGTGCGCGGCGACTACAGCGAGACGCTCGCGGAGCTCTACCGGCTGCTCGCCCCGGGCGGTCAGATGGTGGTGGCGATGCCGCTGCGCGGCTCGTTCCCCGAGATCTACGACATGCTGCGCGAGTACGCCCTACGCCACGAGCAGCCGCACTTCGGCGAAATCGTGGACTCGGCAGCGGGCGCCCGGCCCAACCCCGAGACGCTCGGCGAGCAGTGCGAACGGGCCGGCCTCGCCGAGGTGGACATCGGCGTCGACCTCATGGCCGTCTCCTTCGACGACGGGCGCAACTTCCTCGAGGACCCTATCGCGCGGCTCGTCGTGTCGCCCGACGTGCGCTCCTCGCTCGGCCCGCACGACGGCGTCGAGCCGGCGATGGCCTACGTGGCCGAGGCGGTCGGCAAGTACTGGAGCGAGATCGGCTTCGACCTCACCGTCAACATCGGCTGCGTGACGGCGCGCCGGCCGACCTGAGCGCCTAGTCGCCCTCGTACTCGCAGCGCGCGCAGCACGTCTCGTAGACCGTGATGCGCCGGAGCGACGGGACGGCGGGCCGGAGGCGGACCCAGATCCAGCGCGCCAGGTTCTCGCTCGTGGGGTTGTCGAGGCCCTCGACCTCGTTGAGGAGGCGGTGGTCGAGCGCGTCGTAGAGAGGCTCCCACGCGTCGTGCAGCACGCCGAAGTCGATGAACCAGCCGGTCTCGGGATCCACCGGGCCGGCGATCGCGACCTCGATCTTGAAGCTGTGGCCGTGGAGGCGGGCGCACTTGTGGCCGGCCGGCACCTTGGGCAGCCGGTGCGCCGCCTCGAAGCGGAACTCGTGCACGAGCGTGACGTTCATGAGGCGCCGCTTGTAGCACGCCGTACGCGCCCGCGCCGGGGCCCGAAGTCAGCGCCCCGCCGCGCCGGAGATGACGACGGCGAGGACCACGAGCCAGGCGACCACGCCGAGCATGAACAGGATCAGGATGAGCTTGTCGTCGCGCCAGCGCGTGCGGAGCGGGACGAGGTCGCGCTCGGGCAGCATGACGTCTTCCATCAGCGGGTGGATCGGCAGACCCCCGGGGGTCGGCGTGCCCGAGCCGTGCGGCGGACCGAGGCCGAGGCGCGCGAAGTTCTCCATGCCGTAGCGCAGCCGCTGCCCGGTGCCCGGCACGGCTGCGCCGATGGCGAGCGCGCGCATCCACGGCACGCGCTCGAAGGTCGTCGCGAGCGTGAAGACCTTGAGGAAGGTCTGCACCCGGGCGACGAGGTGGCGCGCCTCGTAGAGGTGCTGCAGGGCGCGCGAGCGCACGTCGGGCAGGTCCTCGCCGAGGAGCTTGTGGAAGCACATCGCTTCGATGCGCGAGATGAGCCCCTCGACCGCCTCGGCGATCTGCTTGCCCACCTCGGGGCTCGGAGGCCCGGGCGGCAGCGAGATGCCCCACGGATCCTCCTTGCGCCGCTCGGGCCGCCACTGGAAGGCATCGCCGAAGCCCCAGAGCGTGTCGTAGGCGCTAACGAGCACGTACACGGGCACGTCGGCGTCGAGGTAGCCCATGATCTCGGAGAGGTAGGTGCGGTAGGCCTTGCCGGTGGCCTCGATGGTGGCCTCGTCGGAGTCGGCGAGCATGGCGGCGCTCAGCACCACGACGACGCCGTCCACGGCCTCGCGCGGGCGCTTGCTGCGGAGCTCGTGGCAGAGATCGCGCAGGTTCTCGCGCAGGCGCTGGGGGCCGAACACCGTCGCGCCGGGCTCGACGAAGACGGCGCTCGCGCTCATCCAGTAGGTGCAGAGCTGCTGCGGCAGACCGAGCTCGAGCGGGCGGTCGCCGGCCGGCCACTTGAGGTTCATCGAGCGGATCGCCGTCGAGCGCCCCGAGCCCGGGTCGCCGACGACGAGGTACCACGGCAGGCCGTAGACGCCGCCCTGCGGGAAGGCCTGGAGCTGGGCCTTCTGGACCTTGGCGATCTCGTAGGAGAAGGTGCTCATCGGAGGCGCCCCGCCAGGATGATCGCGACCGCGATGCAGCCCGAGATGGCGAGGACCGCGGCGATGGCGCGGCCGACCCAGACCGAGCGGTACCAGGGGGTCTTCCAGAAATCGAGGTTCTCGATCTCGTCCTTGCGCACCTTGCGGATGGCGCCGCCCGTCCAGTCGCGGTCCGGATCGACCCCGAGCTGCAGGCCGAGCTCGCGCCGGAGCTGCACGACGGCGTACTGGTCCGCGCCGGGCAGGCCGTAGCAGCCCATGAAGCCGGCCCCGAGCACGGCCGCGTAGGTGCCGAGCACCGAGCGCGGGCCCGTGCGCACGCGCTGCAGGCGCTGGAAGACCTCGACACCGGCGTTGTTGCTGTTGTGCCGCTGGGCCTGGAGCGGCGCCTGCTGCCACGTCATGCGCAGATCGGGCAGGCTCATCGCGACCTCGTCGATGAAGGCCGCGAGGGCGAAGAGACCGTCGTCGACGCTCTGCACGGGGAGCTGCTCGGCCTCTTGCGAGCGCTTGAGCTCGTTCAGGAGGTAGTTGGCGTGCTGGTGCACGACGTCGGCGCGGGGCCGCTGCGGGCTCAGCCGCAAGAGGCACGCCCAGAGGAGCACGTCCTGACCGAAAACACCGATTGTCTGTTCCACGCGACCCGCAGCTTAGATAGAAAGCAGGTCCTCGAACAAGGAGACAACGCCGTGCCGCAAATCGAACGTGTCATCGCCCGGGAGATCCTCGACTCGCGTGGCAACCCGACCGTCGAGGTCGAAGTGTTCACCGAGAGCGGCCACGGCGTGGCCGCGGTGCCGAGCGGCGCCTCGACGGGGGAGTTCGAGGCCATCGAGCTGCGCGACGGCGACCCGAAGCGCTACCTCGGCAAAGGCGTGCGCCAGGCCGTGCGCAACGTGGAGCAGGCGCTCGGGCCGGCCGTCGCCGGGCTCGACGCGCTCGATCAGGCGGGTATCGACCGGGTGCTCATCCAGGCGGACGGCACGCCGAACAAGGCCAAGCTCGGCGCGAACGCCATCCTCGCCGTCTCGATGGCGACGGCCCGGGCCGCGGCGGACGTGGTCGGCCTGCCGCTCTGGCGCTACCTCGGCGGCGCCGTCGGGCGCGTCCTGCCGACGCCGATGATGAACGTCTTGAACGGCGGCATGCACGCCGACAGCGGGCTCGAGATCCAGGAGTTCATGGTGCTGCCCCACGGCGCGCCGAGCTTCGCCGAGGCCCTGCGCATGGGCACCGAGATCTTCCACAAGCTGAAGGCCCTCTTGAAGAAGGACGGTCAGGCGACCTCGGTCGGCGACGAGGGCGGCTTCGCGCCGCGGCTCGCCTCGAACGAGGCCGCGGTCGAGTACCTCGTGCGCGCCATCGAGGCCGCGGGCTACGAGCCGGGCAAGGACGTGAGCCTCGCGCTCGACGCGGCCCTGTCCGAGTTCTACGACAAGGCGACCGAGCGCTACACCTTCGACAAGGCGCCGCGCACGCGGGAAGAGATCGTCGACATCTACGCGCGCTGGTGCGAGAAGTACCCGCTCGTGTCGATCGAGGACGGCTGCGCCGAGGGCGACGACAAGGGCTGGCGCCTGCTCACCGACCGGCTCGGCGGCAAGGTGCAGCTCGTGGGCGACGATCTCTTCGTCACGAGCCCCGAGCGCCTGACGCGCGGCATCCGCGACGGCATCGCGAACGCCATCCTCGTCAAGCTGAACCAGATCGGGACGGTGACCGAGACGCTCGACTGCGTGCGCACGGCGCAGCGCGCCGCCTACGCGAGCATCATCTCGCACCGCTCGGGCGAGACGAGCGACACCTTCATCGCCGACCTCGCCGTCGCCACGAACGCGGGCCAGATCAAGACGGGCAGCCTGTCGCGCTCGGACCGCGTGTCGAAGTACAACCAGCTCTTGCGCATCGGCGAGCAGCTCGGCGCGAGCCAGATCTACGCGGGCAAGGGCGCGCTCGCGCGCTCGCTCCACGCGCACTGACGCGCGTGCGCGAGCGCGTGCTCGTGCTCGACGGCGCACTCGGGAGCGAGCTCGCGCGGGCCGGCGTGCCGACCCCCGCGCCGCTCTGGAGCGCGTGGGCTCTGTTGCATCGACCGGACGCCGTCCTGCGCCTGCACCGCGCGTACGCCGAGGCGGGCGCCGACGTCCACACGACCGACACCTTCCGGACCACGCGGCGCGCGCTCCGGGCGGCGCTCGCGCGGGCGCGGGCGCGCGGCCGCGACGATCCCGCGGTGCGGCGCGCGCTCGCGCGCTATCCCGAGCTCGTCTCTGACGCGGTCGGGCTCGCCCGCGAGGGCGCGCGGTCGGTCACGCGGCCTCGCCAGCGCGTGGCCGGCAGCCTCGCCCCGCTCGAGGACTGCTACCACCCCGAGCGGAGCCCGCGGCACGCGCGCGTGGAGCACCGGGCGATGGCCCGGGCGCTCGCGCGGGCGGGCGCGGATCTCATCCTCTGCGAGACCTTCCCGCACGTCGGCGAGGCCGTGGTCGCCGTCGAGGAGGCCGTCGCGACCGGACTCGAGACGTGGGTGTCGTGGTCGCCGGGGCCGCGCGCGCGCCTGCTGACGCCGCTCGAGGTCGGACGCGGCGCCGAGCGCGCCGCCCGCGCCGGGGCGAGCGTGTGCCTCGTCAACTGCCTGCCGCCCGAGGCCTCGCTCCCGTACCTCGCCGCGCTCCGCGCGGTCGGCGTGCCGTTCGGGATCTACGCCAACGTGATGGGGCGCGCCGCGCTCTCGCCGCGCCGCTACGGCGCGTGGGCGGCGCGCTGGCTCGACGCGGGCGCGAGCGTCGTCGGGGGCTGCTGCGGCGCCGGGCCGGCGCACGTACGGGCGGTGCGGGAGGTCGTCGGGTAGTGCCCGCATGCACACATGGGCCACGGAGCTCGGCACGGGCGCCATGTCGCCCGGTTCGCCAAGGCAGTAACTCGAACCGCCCGGAAACGAGCGAGCGGAACCACGGAGCTCGGCGCGGGCGCCAGGCCGCCCGGTTTGCCGGGCCGTAACCCGATCCGCCCGGAGCCGCCCGGTTTGCCAAGGCAGTAACTCGATCCTCGCGACCAGCGCGAGTCGGTGGAGACAGCGTCGCCGAGCGAGAGAGAAGAGAGGAGATGAACAGGAAGGCGGGAAGCCGGGAAGACGGGAAGGAGAGGTCCTGTTGGATTTCCCAGAGGATTCACAAGAAGAACAGAAGGGAAGAAGGCGGCGCTGGGGACAGCGCCGCTGGGACGGCACGC
>JACRDA010000187.1 GCA_016212965.1 Myxococcales bacterium | reverse complement strand
GAAATTTCGGGGCTCGATCGCCCGGCTCACTCACGTGTCCCCCTACGCTTCGCCCGTCAGGTCGCCCCGACGTGCGCAAGGGCTGGACTTCCCGGGGGCGGATTCCTCCCGGGGTAGGACTTCTTCACTTCGCTGGTGTTCGCTCGGTTCAGTCACCTACTTCCTCCTGCCGGTTTTCATCGGCGCTTACCTTCTTGTGAATCCTCTGGGAATCGAGATCGGCTGTAGCCGTGAACGGTTACGACTCGACATGCCCGAGGATCGGCGGACGACATGCGCCAGTTGCGTCGGCAGGACGCGCGTCAACGGTTCGGCCGACCAAGTCCACGTAGACGTCGCCGTCAAAGTCCACGACCACGTCAACGCCAAGGTCGTGCCGAGGTACTAGTTCGGCTGGCCGAGCGCGCAGAACCCGCCGATGCACACGACGTCCGGGGAACCGCAGCAGTCGGCGCCGGTCGTGCACGCCTCGCCCACGTGCGAGCAGCCGCCCGGGGGCGGGATGCACACGTAGTCGCCGTTGCCGTCCGGCTGGCAGAAGCCGGTGCAGCACTCGAAGCCCTCGTTGCACGCGTTGCCCTGCTGCTTGCAGGGCTCGAGCGCCCAGTAGCCGCTCATGTTGACCGTCGACAGGTCCTGACCCGGGAGCCAGAAGGCCGGGTGGCTCGGATCCTGGCCGGGCTGTGGATTCACGTCGACGGCGGCGACCCAGAGCTGTTTCCGGTTCTCGTAGGTCGGGTCGGCGGAGGACTGCATCTTGTTGCCGTAGTCGCGCGGCGTCATGAACACGACCCACATGTAGCCGCCGACGGCGATGGGGTTGACGGTCGGCTGGTAGGCGATGTGCTGGTTGCGCGGCTCGAGCGTGGCGCCGCTCGCCTCGGCGAGCAGGGTGGAGCCGGCCACGGCCGCGACGTCGGTGATGAAGAGATCGTTGTGCCCCGTGAGGTTCGCGCCGTACTTGGCGCGGCTGTAGTCGCCGCCCTGGTAGAGCACCCAGGCCGAATCGGGCGAGAAGCTCGGGAAGGCGAGCGCGTTCGCGCCGCCGAGGGCGATGGTGCGCCGGTTCGTGAAGGCGAGGCTCCCCGGGTCGAAGTCGATGACGTCGAGGTCGGAGCGGTAGAACTCGACCGGGTAGTAGCCGCTCACGTTGCTCGAGAAGGCGAGCAGCTTGCCGTCGGGCGAGAAGGCCGGGTCGCAGGTCGAGTCGCCGAAGGCGTCGAGGGCGCTCGGCACGGTCGCGCCCGTGAGGGCGTTCTTGAGGCGCATGCGCATGGCCACGTCGTTCTCGACCACGTAGTCGCCGTCGGGCGTGATGCCGAGGTAGATGGCGCTCGAGTCGTAGGGCGTCATCTGCACGACGGTGGGCGGGCTCGCCGTGAGGTCGATGGTGCCCCACGGGCTCGCGGTCGAGCCGAGCTTCTCGAACACGCCCGCGATGGTCGAGCCGTCCTTGCTCACGGTGTGGCAGGCGACGCAGCGCTTGTTGTTGCCCCCGCTCTCCCAGGGCGGCGTCGCGCCGTTGTAGTTCGCCGGCGCGGGGCTCCCGAGCTGATCGGCCGGGCCCGAGTCGAACACCACGACCGGGCTCGAGGCGCCGGGGTTGATCTTCATGAGCTGCCCGGTGTTGACGGCCCAGTAGTAGATCGTGCCGCGCAGGCTGCCCTGCGCGATCTTCCAGGACTCCGCCATCGGGGCGTGCGCCTGCCCGCCCGACAGCCTGCGGATGTCGACCGTGACGAGCTCGCCGGCATTGCTCTCGGTGAGCTGGGTCCAGAGCGCGGCATCCATCGTGAAGTCGCTCGGCGGGTCGGCCTGCGCGTAGATGACCGCGTCGAGGTAGGCCTCGTGCAGGTGCACGCGGTAGACGTCGCCGGCCGAGCCGCCGTTCCACATGAGCTCGGGCGCGAGGATGCCGCGCGCGAAGACCGTGTGGTCGTAGGGGTAGAGCAGCGTGCCCGAGGGGTTGCCGTCGGGGCTGTCGAACAGAGCCTGGTCGGAGGCCCCGAGGCCCGCGGGGTTCTGCGTCAGGTGCAGCACCACGGTCACGTCGGCCGTGGCGGACAGCGCGCCGACGGTCGCGGTCGCGGTGCCCTTGCCGCCGAGCGTGCCGTGCGCGCTGAGCTCACCCTGGTTCGAGAGGCCCGCGAGGTCGGGACGGTCGAAGAGCCAGTCCGCGGGCACCTCCGCGGTCGTCGTGTCGGCGTAGGTCGCCGTGACCGTGAACCACACGGGCGCGCTCACGCCGTTCTGTACGTCGATGGTGACCGACGGCGGAGCGATGGCGATGGCGACGACGGCCCCGTGGTCGATGAAGCCGCCGCCCGTGCCGCTCGTGGTGGTGGTGGTCGTGGTCGTCGTGGTGTCGCCGCCGGAGCCGCCCGTCCCCGCGCTGTCACTGCTGGACCCGCAGGCGAAGCCGACCACCGCCCCCACGACCACGAGCGAGCCCAAGACGAGCGAAGCACGACGCATGGCAAATCCCTCCGGGTGCTCCCCGAAAGTACCACGGCGCCCGCGAGCCCGGGGGCGCGTGCGCGGCGGCGCTACTCGAGGAACCCCTGCCGCGTCGCGACGAGCAGCGGGTTCGGCTCGGCCGCCGCGGCGAGGTAGCCCTGCCCGATGGTCCAGATGATGGCGCCGCCGAGACCGCGGCTCTTCACGTACGCGCCCTTGGCGAGGATCGATTGCTCGTCCTCGTAGCTGAGGAAGGTGCAGCCGTACGGGCCGTGGCCGTTCGCGAAGCCGAGGTAGGGCGCTTCGGCTGCGGCGTCGTAGTGCGCGTTCCCCGGCACGTAGTAGTCGTTCACGATGTTCGTGAACGAGATGTCGTTGTCGCTCGCGACGACGGACGAGCCGCCCACGGCCTGGCTCGGCCCGGTCACGCCGCCCGCCCAGCACGAGCCGTAGAAGCCGATCCCGACGCCGATCTTCTCGGCGGGCACGCCGCCCGCGATGTACGCCTCGGCGGAGCTCGACACCGAGGTCGGGGTCGTGCCCGACTCGCCCGCGAGCGCGCTCGAGTGCCAGCTGTCCCAGCCCGGCCAGGCGTCCGCCATGCCGTAGGTCATCATGTTGATCTGGTCGAAGAGCGGCGCCACGTTGGCCCAGAAGGCGTCCACCTGCGGGAAGTTCGCGTTCACGTAGCCGACCGGCACGGTGAGGATCAGGGTCGGGTCGGCGGCGCGCAGGGCCTCGGCGAGCGCGGTGAAGTCGGGCGCGTCGGCGGGGCCGAGCGGCTCCCAGTCGAGATCGAGCCCGTCGAAGCCGAGATCGTTCATGGCCGTCAGGAGGTTCTGCACGAAGGCCGCTCGGTGCGCGCTCGACGCGGCGCCGGAGAACCCCGCGTAGGTGCCGGCGCCGCCGATCATGAGGATGGCCTTCTTGCCGGCGAGGTGCGCCGCGGCCGTGAGCTCGGTCGCGAACGCCGGCCCCGCCGCGCCACCGAGGTAGAAGCTCGTGTCGAGCGTGCCGTCCGCGTTCGGCAGTGCGGCGCCGACGACGAGGTGCGTGAGGCCCGAGAAGTCGATGGCGTCGGTCGGGTAGAGCCAGGCCTGGTAACCGACGTGGTAGCCGGACACCCACTTGCCGGTGGGCGCGCTCCCGCCCCCGCCCTCGGCATCGCCGCCCTGCCCGGCGCCGCCGCCGCCCGCCGCGGTGCCCCCGGTGCCGGTCCCGCCCTGACCGGTCGTCGTGGTCGTCGTGGCGCCCGTCCCGCCCGTCTCCTCGCCGTTCGAGCTGCACGCGCCCGCGAGCGCCACCGCACCGCCGAGCACCAAGAAATAGTTCACGAGGTACCGCTTCATGCCGTGCTCCCGGTCTGCGCGCCCCCGCGCGCGTCTCGGCCGATGCTAGCGGGAGCGGCCCGCACCGGCTCGCGATTTCGGGTACCCGGGCCCGAGCCCGAAGAGCGTGAGCACGAATCGGCAAGCGACCGTGCGTTGCGAGATCTGGGGTCGACCCTTGCCGAAGAAGCAGGCGGCATCCGGACCTAGAATATTTCCCTCACCCCCCGGCCCCCTCTCCCGAAGGGAGAGGGGGTGGTCCATGTCGGGGACTTTCGTCGTTGGCGGTGGGAAAACGAAGCGCGCTAGCGGGTGTCGCCGCGTCGGCCAGGCGCACCGTGCAGTTGGCGGATCCGGTCGAGTGCGCGCTCGGTGTCGTGGAGGATCTGTTCGTTGGGGAGGCGCAGGACCGCCGCCGACTCGCTTACAGAGCTCCCGGAATCCGAGGGAATTCGCCGCTGTCACCCCCCCTCTCCCCTCGGGAGAGGGGGCCGGGGGGTGAGGGTAACAGCTTCGGTCCGGATGCCGCGTGCCGAGAGCCAAGGGTCCACGGCTCGCTCGGGCTCGTCTCCAAACCAAGCTCAACCTCGTCCCCTCGATCACAGACTTCACAACGACCGCTTCGCACGCCAATTCCTGCTCAGGCTCTCAGCGCAGCACGAGCCACGCCACGACCGCGAGCAACGCCCCGAGCACGAGCACGAAGCTCGCCGCGTTCGCGCGCACCGTGCGCACGAGCGCGCGCCTGACGCCGCCGCCCCCGGGGCCGTCGGGACGCAGCAGGCGCTCGCACTTCTCGCACACGATGTACGAGGGGTCGTTCTCGTGGCCGCACTTCGGGCAAGGGATCACGCGGTGCCTCCGGGGAAACGAGCCACGCCACTCGCTTCGTCGAGCGGCAGGGTCTGCGCCGCCGCGGGCATGAGCGCGATGCGCGTCCGCCCCGGCGTCGCCCGCGCGAGCGCCTCGGCGAGCGAGTCGGCGCGCTCCCAGCCGACGGCGCGGCAGCTCGCGTCGTCGAGCTCCGTCACGGCGATGGTGCGCGTCGCGGCGGCCTTGTCGCGCACGGCGAGCGAGGTCTGGCCGACGATCTCGTAGCCGGCGACGAGCGCGGCGTAGTGCGCGGCGCGGGTCGGGTGCAGGAGCCAGCGCGCGAAGCCCGGATGGCCGAGCCCCTCGGGGCAGCGCGCGACGAGCACGATGCTCGGGCGGAGGCCGCCCGCCGCCGCGGGACCGACGGCGCGGAAGGCGTTGTCGTAGGCCTTGTGCGCCTGGTAGAGCGAGGCGTCGTAGGGGTGACCGCCGGCCGAAGCGACGACGCAGTCGAAGGGCGCCGCGGCGTCGAGCCGGACGGCGTGGCGCGCGACGAGCCCGGCGCAGGCGTCGACGAAGGCGCGCTCGTGCGCCGCGCCACAGGCGAGCTCGACGATGGCGCCGCGCACGTCGACGACGGCGTTCGCCAGGAAGGTCACGCCGCCCCGGGCGTCCCACAGGCGCAGGGCCGCCTGCATCTCCTCGCTCACCGGGTTGCCGGCGAGGCGCGCCGGTCCGCAGCCCGCCGCTCGACCCCCGGGGCCCGCGGGATCGAGCACCCGCAGGTGGTTCCGGACGATGCTCGCCTCGTCCGCGACCCCCGGGAGGATCGCCTTGCGACCGCCCGAGAAGCCCGCGTAGTAGTGAAAGCCCACGGCGCCGCACAGGATGCGCAGCTCCGCCCTGGCGACGGCGCGCGCGAGGCGGAGCTCGCCCCCGCCGGGGAGCACGCCCACGGCCTCGAGCCCCGCGGGATCGCGGGCGTCGTGGTGCACGAGCCTGGCCCGCGCGAGGACGGCGTCGCCGTAGATGGCGCGCGAGACCTCGTCGCTCTGCCGGGCGTGCAGGCCGTACGCGACGACCAGCGTCACGCGCTCCGGCGCGACGGCGGCCCGCGCGAGCAGGCCCGCGAGCGCCTCGAGCGTCACCCGCATGCCGCCCTTGCGCGTCTGGTCGCTCGCCACGATGGCGATGCTCCGGGCGCGCGCGAGCTCGGCGTCGAGGCCGGCCGCGACGAGCCGCGCCGTGACCTCGGGCACACCGAGCTCGGGCTCCGGCACCCCCGCCGGGGCGAAGAGCTCGTGGGGCCCATCGAGCCGCGCCTCGAGCTCCTCGTGACCGTAGCGGAGGCGGATGGTCGCCATGGCGAGGCACGAGCGTAGCCCGGAGCGCCCGCGGCGTCGCGCGAGAGCGTTCTTCCACCGTCGGTCGTGCGATACTCGCGCCGCATGCGCCACGCCTACATCGCCAAGCAGCGCGACGAGCACGGCCGCAAGGCGGTGGCCGTCCTGCCCGTGCACTACCCGAAGGAGCTCTTCACGGCGCTCGACCTCTTGGCGGTCGAGATGTGGGGCCCACCGGGGGCGCCCGTCAGCGCGGACGCCGGGCGCGTGCAGGCCTACGTGTGCGCGGTCGTCCGCAACGCGCTCGCCTTTCTCGCGTCCGGACGCGCGGACGCGTGCGAGGCCGTGCTCTTTCCGCACACCTGCGACTCGATCCAGGGGCTCGCCACGCTGGTCACGGACTTCGGCGGCTGGTCGAAGCCTTCCTTCGTGTTCCAGCACCCGCGCGGCGGCCCGCGCCCGAGCTCCCGGGCCTACTACCTCTCCGAGCTCGGCTCCCTCGCCGACGGTCTCGCCGGGCTCGCCGGCAGGCCGCTCGAGCCCGAGAAGCTGCGCGAGGCCGTCCGCCTGCACCGGCGCATCGACGCCGCGCGCGCGGCCCTGCTCGACGGGCGCCGCAGGCTCGCGCTCGACGACGTCGAGCTCTACCGGCTCCTGCGGCGCGGCGAGTGGCTCTGGCCGGAGGACCACCTCGCGGAGCTCGAGGCGGCGACGGCGCGGCTCGGCCCGAGCGACGTGCAGCGCGGCGCGCCGGTCCTGATCACGGGCTACGTGCCCGAGCCCGGCACCCTGTTCGAGGTGCTCTGCGACGCCGGCGCCTTCGTCGTGGCCGACGACTACGCCGCCGTCGGCCGGCGCGTCGTGCGCCCGCCCGCGGCGCTCGACCTCGCCGACCCCTTCCACGCGCTCGCCGAGCTCTACTGGGCCGCGCCCCCCTGCCCCACGCGGGCCTCGGACCAGGTGGGGCGCATGCGCTACCTCGCCGAGCTCTACCGGCGGAGCGGCGCCGCGGGCGTGATCGTGCACGAGCAGAAGTTCTGCGAGCCCGAGCTCTTCGACGTCGCCGCGGTGAAGAAGACCTTCGCCGGGCTGGGCGCCAAGCTGCTCTACCTCGAGGGCGAGCTCGAGACCGAGCTCTCGGGCCAGGCGACGACGCGCCTCGAGGCCTTCGTCGAGATGATCGCAGCCACGGCGAGGGTCGCATGAGTCGCAGCATCGGTCGACGCATCGAGTTCGAGGTCGCCGGCCGCGTGGTCGGTCCGGCGCTCGCCGCCTTCGAGCGCGCCAAGAAGCTCGCGCGCCGGCGCGGCCCCGGCCGGCCGGGCAAGAAGAGCTCGCCCTTCGGGCCGCCGCTCGAGGCGACGCGCAAGCTGAAGGAGCTCATGACCACGCACTACCTCGCGGGGCGCTACGCCGACGGCGCCGTGCCGGTCGCGTGGGTGACGAGCGGCTTCCCGGTCGAGATCCTGCGCCCGCTCGGCTACCACGCCGTCTACCCCGAGAACCACGCGGCGCTCTGCAGCGTGCAGCGCGTGGTCCCCGAGCTCTCCGACGCCGTCGAGAAGGAGGGCTATGCGCGCGATCTCTGCTCCTACGCGCGCACCGACCTCGGCAGTGTGCTCACCGGCAAGACGCCGGTCGGGCGCCTGCCGAAGCCCGATCTACTGTGCTGCTGCACCAACATCTGCCAGACGGTGCTCTACTGGTACCGCGCGCTCGCGGCGCACTTCGGGGTGCCGCTGTTCGTGCTCGACACGCCCTACGTCTATGGGCAGGCGCCGGGCCACCACCGCACCTACGTGCGGGCCCAGCTCGAGGAGCTGGTCGGCATCGCCGAGCGCGTGGCGGGCAAGCGGGTCGAGCCCGACGAGCTCGAGGCCGTGGTGCGCGTGGCGCGCGACGGCACGCGCCTGTGGGGCGAGTGCCTGGCGCAGAGCCGCGCGCGGCCCGCGCCCTGGACCGGCTTCGACGGCTTCTTCCACATCGCGCCCATCGTCACCCTGCGCGGCACCGAGGCGTGCAACGCCTACTACCGCATGCTGCGCGACGAGCTCGCGCACCGGGTCGCACGGGGCGTGGGCGGCATCCGGGACGAGCGCCACCGGCTGCTCTGGGACAACCTGCCCGTCTGGTTCGACGTGCGCGGCATGTCGACCTTGCTCGCCGAGCGCGGCTTCAACTTCGTCTGCACCTCGTACACGAACGCCTGGGCCGAGGCGGGGAGCCGCATCGACCCGGCCGATCCCATCGGCTCGGCCGTGCTCGCGTACACCCACATCATCCTGAACCAGGATCTGCCGAACCGGCTCGACATCCTGCGCCGACTGTCGCGCGACTACTCGGTCGACGGGGCCGTCCTGCACAGCGATCGCTCCTGCAAGCCCTACTCGATCGGGCAGATCGATCTGAAGCAGCGCCTCGCGCGCGAGCTCGACATCAAGGTGCTGGTGCTCGAGGCCGACCACGGCGACCCGCGCGCCTACTCGGTCGAGCAGGGCGAGGGCCGGCTCACGGCGTTCATGGAGAGCTTCGCGTGAGCCGCGCCGTCGCGATCGGCGTCGACGTCGGGAGCACCACCTGCAAGGGCGTCGCCATCGACGCCGACGGCGCCATCGTCGCCCACCGCGTCGAGCCGACGCACCCGCGCATCGAGGAGCAGACCACGCGTGTCGTCGCGGCGCTCGAGCAGGAGCTCGGCACGAGCGGCCTGCCCGTCGGCTCGACCGGCTACGGGCGCAAGCGCGTCGCCCGGGCGCGCGCCCTGACCGAGATCACCTGCCACGCGCGCGGCGCCTACAAGCTCGTGGGCACGGCGGGCGTGCTCGTCGACATGGGCGGGCAGGACACGAAGGTGATCCGCATCGGCAAGGGCGGCGACGTCGCGGACTTCGCGATGAACGACAAGTGCGCCGCCGGGACGGGCCGCTTCCTCGAGGTCATCCTCGGGCGGCTGCAGGTCCGCTTCGAGGACGTGGCCGCGCTCGTCAAGAGCGCGACGCGCGCCGTGCCCGTGTCCTCCACCTGCACGGTCTTCGCCGAGAGCGAGGTCATCTCGCTCGTGGCGCAGGGCGAGCCGCTCGAGGGCATCGTGCGCGGCCTGCACCAGTCGCTCGCCTCGCGCGTCGCGGCCCTCGCGGGGCGCGAGCTCGACGGCGAGGTGCTCATGAGCGGCGGGGTCGCGCTCAACGCCGCCATGGTGGACGCGCTCGCGAGCGCCCTCCGGCGCCCCGTGCGCGTGCTCCCCACGCCGCAGCTCGTCGGCGCGATCGGCGCGGCGCTGTCGGTCGTCTAGAAGGCCTGCGCCGCCGTGCTTCCTCGGCGGGCGGGCGCGTGCGACCATCGGCCCATGCTCGGACCTCTCCCCTCGACGCCCCGCCCCGGTTCCCGTGCGCGGGAGCTCGCGACGCTCGGTGTGCTCGCGCTCGCGCTCGCCTCGACCGCGGGCTGCGGCAAGGGCGACGACGAGGTCGGGCCCGGCGACGACCCGTGCAGCGGCAATCCCTTCACGCCGACCGCGGCCCGCGACGAGCACGGCGCCGCGCCTCCGGACTCCACGCCCGACCAGCTCACGGCGCTCGCCGAGGTGGACGCCTTCCGGAACCTCGTGGGCCTCGCCCCCATCGACTTCGTCGCGGCGTTGAACCACGCCTCGCAGGCGCACTCCGACTACTGCGCGGCGGCGCCGGGCAACTGCCCCAACTGGCACGACGAGGTGCCCGGCAACCCGGGCTTCACGGGCGCCGACTTCGGGACACGCGCGCAGGCGGCGGGCTACACCGGCAGCGCTTCGTTCGAGGTGATGGCGTCCGGCGTCGGCCCCGTCGGCGCCGTCCGGATGTGGGTCGACTCCGTCTATCACCGCACCCCCTTCGTGAGCCCGGCCATCCACGAGGCGGGCTACGGCGGCTCGACGGCCTTCGACACCATGGACTTCGGCTGCTGCGGGCCCGCGGACCCCACCTTCGTCACCAACTACCCGGTGCACGGCCAGACGGGCGTCACCTCGTCCTTCGGCGGCAACGAGGGTCCCGAGCCCCCGGTGCCACCGAGCGGCTGGCCCTCGGGCTCGATCGTGTCGGTCGTGTTCCCGCCGAGCGGCGCGGTGAGCGTCACGAAGCACGAGCTCTACGACGCCGCCTGCAACCCGGTCGATCACCTCGCGGGCGGCAAGGACGTCGCGCCCGATCCGGGCTTCGTGCAGGGGTTCCTCGGCTCGACCGTCGTCCTGTACGCGCACGCGCCGCTCGCGCCGGGGCAGACGTACACCGCCAACGTCGAGTACACGCTCGACGGCGTGGCCGGCAACCGCACGTTCCAGTTCACGGTGCAGTAGCGAGGCGCGGAGGCCCGCCACCGTGTACGATCGCCAGGCGAGCTTCCTCCATGCGAAACACCTCCTCTACCTTGTCCAGGCACCTCGGAATCGCTGCGGCGCTCGGGTGCGTCGTCGGCTGCACCGCCATCCTCGGCAACGACTTCGCGGTCGAGGGCGGTCAGGGCGCCTCCGGCCTCGGGGCGGGAGGCGGCACCGGCGGCACCGTCGCACAGGGCGGCGGCGGCAACAGCGGCACCGGCGGCTCCGGCGCCTGCGGCGACGGGGACCTCGACCCAGGCGAGCTCTGCGACGGCGACTGCCCGCTCGAGTGCAGCGACGCCGACTTCTGCACCGACGACCACCTGGCCGGCAGCCCCCAGAGCTGCAACGCCACCTGTCCGCTCCCCGTCATCGCCACGTGCATCGACAACGACGGCTGCTGTCCGGGTGGCTGCTACAACTCGATCGACAACGACTGCACCCTGCGCGTGCTCATCGTGTCGGCCGACGGCAACGGTTCCCCCTCCATCCAGAGCGCGCTCCAGGGCACGGGCGTGCTCGGAGTCGTCGACATCTTCCCCGCGGGCAGCTCCGTCCCGTCGGCCGGCGACCTCTCGCCCTACGACGCCGTGCTCGTCGCCACGAACTACCAGGGCTTTGCCGACCCGAACGCGCTCGGCGACGCGCTCGCCGACTACCAGGACGACGGAGGCCGCGTGGTCGTGGCCAACGGCGCCAACTGCACGAGCTACGCCCTCGGCGGTCGCTTCGTGACGGACGGCAACCTCACCATCGGCATCGGCGCCATCAACCCCAACCTCGAGATGGTCGGTGCGCCCGCCGTGAGCACGCCGCTGCTGAACGGCGTCGGCGGCTACGAGGCGCCGAGACACTGCGCCGGCCAGACCGAGCCGGGCGCCGTCGCCGTGGCGTACTACCAGACGTCGGGCGATCCGGCGCTCGCGTACCGCTGGGTGGGCTCGCGACGCCGCGTGGACCTCAACCTGTTTCCCGAGACGGCCCCCACGCAGCTGCTCGTGAACGCCCTGCTCTTCCAGTAGCGCCGAGCCACGACGGGCGAGCCCGAAGCGCGCGCTCACGCCACGGGCGAGCTCGGCCGTGCGAGGCGCCCATGCTGGCGCCACAGCCACGCCCCGGCGACGACGTTGCCCACCCCGGCGAGCGGGAAGGCGGCGAGCGCGAACGGCGTGACGGACGCCGCGAACGCGAGACAGGTGAGGTCGGTGAGGGCGTCCCCGAGCCGCATGCCGGCGACCGCGAGCAGCCAGCCGGGTGCCCGCTCCCAGCGCACGAGCGCGAGCGCCTGGAGGATCGCGAAGGCGAGCCAGTTGGCCGCGCACCGGCGCAGCAGCCCCTGGGGGTCCTCGTAGGCGGCGCCGTGGAACAGGCGGAACCAGAGCTCGGGGAAGAAGAAGCCCCAGGCCGTGAGCCCGACGTCGAGCGCGAGCAACAGAGCGAGCGTGGAGCGAACCGCGAGGCGCCGTGACATCGGCCCATGGTAGGGCCGGCGCTCCGATTCGCTTAGACTCGTGCGATGCACCCCGGGGCGCGGTGGCTCGCGTGGCTCGGCGCCCTCGTGGTGGTCGTCGCGTGCGCCCGCCCGGCACGCGCCCAGCCGGGCTTCACCGAGCGCTGCCAGGCCGCCCTGCCGCGGGAGCAGATCGACGAGCTCGCCCTCGCCCTCGGCGCGGTCGAGGGGGCGTGCCGGCTCGAGCGCATCGACACCGCGACCTATCGCACCGTCGTCGCGTGGAGTGCGGGCGAGCTCCGCGTGGTCGTGCTGCTCGGTCCCCGGGGCTGCGTGCTCGAGCCCTCGCACGAGGGGACCGAGCTCGCGTTCCACGCCCCGGACGAGCTCGGCGAGCGGTGCCCCGAGGCGCTCCTGGCGACACGGCGCTTCGTCGGCGAGCCGCGCGAGGTGGTGTCGATCCCGGACGGTGCCGGGGCCGACGGGAGCGACGGGCCGGCGACGCCGCTCGGCGATCCGCTGCTCGCGGCAGGCCTGGCCTGGCTCGCCGCGCTCGGGCTCGGCGTGCTCGAGACCCGGCGGCTGCTCCGGGCCGCGCGCCCGCCCGCCCTCGGGAGCTGGCTCGCCGTCGCCGCGGGCACCTTCGCCGTCGGCCTCGTGGCGCGCTGGCTCGTCGAGCCCGCGCCCGCCAACTGGTACGGCGCGTTTCTGCCGACCGACGGGTGGGGCGAGCGGCGCTTCGGCTCGGGCGCCGCCGTGCTGCAGGCGGCCGTGCGCACCTTCGCGCCGGCGACGCCCGAGGTCGGGTTCGGGCTCTTCCGCGTGGTCGGTGCGCTCGCGGTGCCACTCGGCGTCGTGCTCGTCCGGCGCCTCGGCGGCTCGCTCGCGGCGGGGACGCTCGCCGGGATCCTGCTCGCGCTCGGCCCCATCCCCGTGCGGCTCTCGGCCTCGAGCTCCGAGCACGTCGTCTGCGCGACGCTCGCGCTCGCCGCCTGGGTCACCTGGCTCGGCACGGCGTCGAGCCCGAGCGCCGTGCCGCGCGTCCTCGCGGGCGTGCTCTGCTGGCTGGCCGCGCTGACGCGCATCGACTGTGTGCCGCAGCTCGCCCTCATCCCGCTGTGGACGCTCCTCGGCGCGCCGGGCCGCGGCGGCGCGTGGCTGCCGCTCGGCCGCCGCCTCCGCGACGCCGGGTGGCTCGTCGCGGGGCTGCTCGGCATCGCGCTCCACGGGTGGCTCACGATCGTCCGACCCTCGCACCACCCCGGGCCCGAGCTCGCGGGCATCCGCCGGACGCTCGGCGTGCTCTTCGAACAGTTCTGGCTCGCCGCGCGCGAGCCGCCGCACTGGCTCACGCCGACGTGCTTCACGCTCGTCGTGCTCGGATCGTTCGCGCTCTTCGTGCTCCGGCGCTGGCGCACCCTCGCCGCGCTCCTCGCGAGCCTCGTCCTCGTCTTCGTGCCGCTCGGGCGCAACCTCTCGCACGACGGCCTGGCGGGCGCGCGCTACTTCGTGCTGCTCGTGCCCCTCTTGGCGATCGTGTCCGGTGCGGCCGTCGAGCTCGTGGAGCGCTCGGTGCCGGCGCGCCACCGGCGCCGGGTCGCCGTGGTCGGCCTCGCGGGCATCGCCGCGCTCGAGGGCGTCACGGCGCAGCCGGGCTGGCGCCACGAGTCCACCTTTCAGGCCGAGCACCGCTTCCTCGCCCGCGCGCTCCGCGCGCACGCCCCCGAGCTCGACGGGTGCACGCTCTGGTTCGTGCGCCCGCGCCAGACGACCGGCGAGGCCGACCTCGACTGCTGCCTGTGGCCGGCGAGCTCGCCCCTCGCCCTCGTCGCGCCCGGGCTCGCGCTGCGCCCGATGCCGCTCGACCGCGACCCCGACGACGGCGCGGGCTGCCACCTCTACTACGAGGGCTCCGTGTGCAACCTGGACCCGGCGCGCATCGGGCACTCGCCGCGCGCCCTCGCGCGCATCGACGACCAGTGCGAGCGCCTGCGGCAGCGGGCGGGCGAACGGCAGCTCGCCGACGAGGAGGTCACGGACGTGACCCTCGGCCCGAGCTTCCGCGGCCGGCCGTGGCTGCGGCTCACGGCGCGCGGGCTCGGGCCCGGGCACGGCGCGCAGTAGTCGGTCCCGACGCGGATTGCTGCCCCGCGTGGGGAGCGTTACACGTCTCGATCATGCAGCCGAGCGACGTGCGTCGTGCGGGCCGGTATCCTGCGGTGCTCGTGGCGAGCGGTCTCGCGAGCCTCGCCCTCGCGCGAGCGGCCGGAGCCGAGCCACCGCCCGCCGTCGTCGGGCCCGACGCGGCCGTGACGGTCGAGCTCCTGGCCATGCCGGCCGTCGGGCCGGTGCGCTCGATCGCCGGCACGAGCGCGCGCGACGTGTGGATCCTCGGCGACGACGCGAGCGTGGTGCACCACGACGGAGCGCGGGTGCTCACGACCGACCGCGGCGTGTGCCAGCCCCGACCGAAGCCCGGTGCGGACGCCGAGTCCGTGGTGGGACCGGACATGCGGTGGGTCGTGTCGGGCCCGCGCGGACCCGAGGTCGTGCGCTCGGCGGGCATCTTCGACGACTACACGCCGCTCGTCGTGGCCGAGCGCTCGGCGGGCGGCTGGGCCTGCAAGGACCGGCGCGCCCTGTCGCCGCAGGTGCTCGCGCGCGGCGGCGGCACGACCTGGCACGTGGCCTGCTCCGCACCGAGCGACGTGTACTGCAACGCCCTCACGCTCGACGGCCCGGGCCTCGCCCCGGACCTGCCGCGCGTGGCGTCGCCGGTCACCGCCCTCTGGCTCGGCGGGCCCGCGGCCGGCTGGCTCGCGCGCGCCGACGGCACCTTCGACTGGAATGGCGTCGGCTGGCACCGGCGCGGGCTGCCGCCGGGCTTCGCGCTCGTGTGGCAGCTCTGGCAGGACGAGGACGGCATCGCCTGGGCGCTCGGCGCCTCGCTCGGCCTGCCCTGGAAGGCGCCGGAGCGGCTCGATCGCGCGGCGCGCTTCGTCGCGGGGCGCTGGGAGCCCGTGGGCCTGCCGCAAGGCTTCGAGCCGCGCGTGCTCGCGGGGACGGGTCGCCACACGGCCTGGCTGCTCGGCGACGGCGTGGGCTACGCGTGGGACGGCGGGATCTGGCGACGCGCGACGCTGCCGCCCGCCACCGTGCGAGCCGCCTGGAGCGCGGGCGACGGCAGCCTCTGGGTCGGTGGCAGCACCCCGAGCGCGG
>JACRDA010000186.1 GCA_016212965.1 Myxococcales bacterium | reverse complement strand
TCGGCCCGCGATCATTCGCTGCGCGGTCCGAGCACGGCGAGTACGGCGAGCACGGCTCCGGCCTCGACGGCTCCTCCGCTCGGCGGGATAATCGGAAACCCGAGCAAGCCCAATCCCGCGCCCGCACGCGCCCCTGCCCCCGCACTCGCGCCCGCACCCCCGCAGTCGCTCGCGTATCCGCGGGAGTCCCCCTCCCGCGCCGCGCGCAGGCCGCAGGCCGAGCACGGCGCTTGGGAGGGGCGGCGGCGTTCCGCGGCCGCTCCTCTGCACCGTCCGCTCGCCTCGGTGCCGCGGGGCGCCGCCGGGGGTGGGCATCCAATGGCCCCTTCACTCCGCTGGCGGCCGCTCATCGCGGCAATGGCGAAGCGGGATGGGCGTCGCCCCCCGCCCCCGCTCACGCCCACGCGCCCGCCCCCGCCCCCGCTCACGCCCACGCGCCCGCCCACGCCCACGCACCCGCTCACGCGCACGCGCCCGCTCCCGCGCCCGCACCCCGCCCCAATCAGAGCGTGAAGCCGAGCGGCTCGAGGGGCCAGCTCTCGAGCAGGGGCAGGCGCGCGCCCGGGCCGGCCTCGCTGAGCACCCGCGCACACTCCGCCAGGCCGAGGCGGCGCGGGCCGAAGGCGCTCGGGTTGGCGGCGTCCGCATCCATGAGCTCGGTGGGTGCATCGAGCCCGTAGTCGTCGGGGTGCCCCGGATCGTCGAGCAGCACGTGGCCGAGCTCGTGCGCCAGCGTGAACGACGCGCGGCTGGCCTGCACGCCGCCCCGGTCGACCACGATGACGTTGCGCAGCGGGCCGCCGTCGGCACCGATGAAGGACTCGCCGATGCGCCCGCCGTGCGCGAAGCCCGGCACGACCACGACGTCGACGGTGCGTGGATCGCCGTCGTCGAAGGCCGTGAGCAGGGTGCGCTCCTCGACGGTGCCGGCGACCGCGTCCACGTCGCCGAAGTGCTGCAGGCCGTCGTCGAGATCGACCGCGCCGATGCACGCGGCGAGGTTCGGGTCGCTCGACAGGGGCGCCTCGGGATCGAGGTCCAGGCTGGCGAGCGCGCCCCCCGGGCGGCGCACGAGCACGTCGCTCGCCCCGTAGGCGGCGGCCGCGATGGGCGGGTTGTCGCTCACCTCCGCGCCGAGGCCGAGCGCGCGCAGCCGTGCCGCCACGAGGCGCGCGACCTCGGCCGGGAGCTGCCCGGCGGCGAAGGGCACCGCGACCCGGACGCCGCCGACGGCGAAGCGCAGCGCCCCATCGGCGCGCGCGGGCAGCCCGTGGTCGCAGCCCACCGCGAGCAGGTGCGACGGCGGCGGATCGACGATGCTCACCAGGAGCTCGTCCTCCGGCCCGAACGACACGCCGCACGCGCCCCAGAGCTGGTTCGCCCGCGCCAGGGCGAGGCGCGCCATCGCCCGCGCGCCGGCGTCGTCGCCGCCGATCGGGGCCGTTCCCCCGGGTGCGAGGCGCACGAGCGACACGCGCAGCTTGCCGCGCAGCCGCTCGAGGCCGGCGAAGGGCCCCCCGCGCGGGGCCGCGATGCGCAGCGCCTGGAGCTTCGCGCGGGCGGGCTCGAGGCCGAGCGCGCCGGCCGCGCGCCCCGGCCCGCCCGTCTCCGGCCCGGGCGCATCTCCACTCGGCATGCGCTCGAGCACCAGCACGCCGCCGAGCTCGCCCACGATGGAACGCGCGGCGGCGACCGGGTGCTCGGCGTCGATCTCGTCGCTGACGACGCGGATGGGCGGCGTCGAGCGACACGCGAGCCCCGCCGCGGCCGCGAGGCGCGCGGGACAGCTCGCGGGCGAGAGCTCCACCCGGCCGAGCGTGCCGAGGCGGCGACCGGACGCGGCGAAAGCCGCGAGCGCCACGGCGGCGGGCAGATCCTCGGGGCGGCCCGCGAGGACGAAGCGCAGGGCGTCGGCGTCGCCGTCCGACGCCGCCGGGTCCGGACCGAGCCGCGCCGGCGGCAGGCGCACCAGGCTCGCGTGCGAGCGCGCGAGATCGATCTCCGCGCCCGTGCCGGCGAGCGCGACGACCTCGACGGCCGAGCGCGCGAGGCGCGCCGCGCCGATCGCGACCACCGCCGGCCCGGGCGCCGTCGCCTGCACGGCGAGCGTGCGCACGCCCGCCGGGACGCGGGCGCCGTCGGCGAGGGGTCGGCCGTCGGCGAGCAGGCGCACGGGCCCCGCGAGCGCGACCACCGCGCCCCGCATCGCCCGGTCGAGCGCGAGCTCGCCGAGCTCCGCGCTCGGCCTCACGACGTCCTGCTCCCCGTCCGGGATGCGGTTGCCGTCGTCGTCGTCGGCGTCGACCACGAGCGGCTCGGCGGCGCGCGCCGTCGCCGCCACCGGCAGCGTGCCGAGCAGGGTGAGCGCCAACAAGGCGCGCGTGCGGGTCGGAGCCATGCGAGGCGCCGATTCTGCCCGCGCCGCGGCCGCGCACGCAACTCGCTCGGCGTCCGCACCTGCCCCTTGTGCCCGCGCGCCGGATGCGCGACGCCATCGCCAACTGGAGGAAGCCATGGCCCTATACAGCTGCGAGAAGTGCGGAATGAGCGTGGGCACGATGACCTGCGGCAAGTGCGGCAAGGAGCTCGTACACGACACCATCACCAAGGCGGACGGCATGAAGGTCCACGTGACCAAGTGCCCCGACGGCCACGGCAAGGTGAAGTCGCCCATGTGCTGCGGGCAGGACATGTCCTGCTCGATCTGACACCGCCCCGCGACGCGTCCGCCCCGCAGCCCGCCGGCACACGCCGCCGGGCTGCGACCACGGACCACGGGCTCCGGAGCAGGAGCTCAGCGCGCGCGACGGACGGCGATGACGACGTCCTCGCCCTGCAGGCTCGCCGTCACGCGCGTCGCGTCGGCGGGCCCGGGGCCGACCTCGAGCGAGCTCGCGAGCGCCTCGGCGCGGATGTGGTCGAGGAAGCGAAGGACGACGGCGCGCAGCCGCTCCGTGCCGTCGATCCAGAGCGCGATGCGCTCGGTGTACTCGAGCTTGAGCTCCTTCCTGAGCGCCTGGAGGCGCGCGAGCACCTCGTTGCGCAGGCCCTCGTCGCGGAGCGCGTCGTCGATGGTCGTGTGGAGCACGACCACGCCCACCGGACCGCTCGCGGCCGCGAACCCCGGCGCGGCGCCGACCACGACCTCGATCTCCTCGTTCGAGAGCGCGAGCGGCTCGCCGTCGACGTCGAGCGTCGTCTGGCCGTGCGCCTGGAGCTCGGCCGCGAGCACGGCCGCGTTCGCCCGGGCGAGGGCCTGCTTGACGGCCTGCACTTTCTTGCCGATGCGCGGCCCGAGCGCCCGGAAGTTCGGCTTCACGTCGTAGCGGACGGCGCCCGCCTCCTCGCCCGGCGCGAGCCAGCGCACCTCGTGGACCGCCAGCTCCTCGGCGACGAGCGCCTCGTGGCGACGGAGCTCGCGCCCGACCTCGGTCGAGGCGACGACCACGTCGGCGCGCGCGAGCGGCTGCCGCACCTTGATCTTGGCGTCCGCGCGCACCTGCAGGCCGAGCGACACGAGCGCCCGCACGGCGCGCATGTCGAGGGCGAGCTCGGCGTCGAGCGCCGCCGCGTCCGGCTCCGGGTAGGCGCACAGGTGCACGCTCTCGGGCTGGCTCGCGGGCCACGGGCGGCGCACCAGGTTCTGGTACATCTCCTCGGCGAAGTAGGGCGTGAAGGGCGCGATGAGCTTCGCCGTCGTGACCAGCACCTCGTAGAGCGTGTAGCTCGCGTCGGCCTTGTCGCGCGCGTGCGCGGGGTCGTCCGCCGAGGCCCAGAAGCGCGCGCGGCTGCGGCGCACGTACCAGTTCGACAGGGCCTCGACGAAATCGACCAGGCGCCGCGCGGCGTCGTAGCTCCGGAGCTCGTCGAGCGCCTGGCGCACGGCGCCGACGGTCAGCGCTAGCTCGGCCAGGATGAAGCGGTCGAGCTCGGAGCGCTCGCGCGCCGGGCGGTAGCCCGTGGAGGCGGCGAGCGCAGCCGGCGTCGTCTCACGCGCTGCCGCGTTGCCGGCCGCGGGCGAGAAGCCGTCGATGTTTGCGTAGATGCAGAAGAACGCATAGACGTTGCGCAGCTTGACCAGGAAGTCCTTCTGCTGGAGCCGCACGTTCGACAGCGAGTGGCGCGTGCTCGACCACGGCGGCGAGGCCGCGTAGAAGAACCAGCGAAAGGCGTCGGCGCCGGGCGCCGGGTGGCTCGGGTCCTCGACGAAGAGCCGCTCGCCCTGGGGCAGGCGCGGCACGTCGCTCGGCTTGCCCGTGAGGCCGTGCCCGGAGCTCGTCACGCCGAGCGCCGCGAGCGCGTCCGCCGGCAGGGCCACGACCCGCCGCGGCAGCGCCTTCGACGGCTCGAGCGACAAGACGCGCGCCTCCGCCTCGCGGTCGGCGCGGTAGAGCCTCACGGTCGCCCGCTCGCCCTCGAGATCGAGCCCCTCGTAGTCCTCGCGCGCCACGTAGGCGACGTCCGGCTTCGGCGCGTGCACCTTCGTCTTCGCCACGTCGAGCGCCGCGAACTCCATGCGCACCCGCTCGAGGATGATGTCGGGCGGCGTGTAGTTGCCGCGGCTCTTGCTCTCCTTCTTGCCCTCCTTGTCGCACACGTGGCCGAGCACGACGCAGCTCTTGTACGGCACGGGGTAGGCGCGCGGCGCGATGCCGTGCGCGGCGAGGGTCTCGTCGTCGCACACGAGCGTCGCGATCATGAGCAGCGAGTAGAACCAGCCGCGGGTCTGATCGATGGCCTCGCTGATGAAGTCGGCCGGGAACGCCCGGTCGAAGGCCGCCACGCTCCCCGCAGCGTGCGGGAAGCCGTACTGGGCGAAGGGCATGCAGCCCGAGTCGAACCAGCAGTCGATGACCTCTGGGACGCGCCGCATGGTCGCGCCGCAGTGGGGGCACGGCAGCGTGACCTGGTCGATCCACGGCTTGTGGACGACGAGGTGGTCATTGAGGCTCGGATCCTTCTGCTTCGCGGCGTGGAAGTGGTCGAAGGCGCGCGGGTTGCGCTGCAGGATGTCGGCCGTGCCGGTCGGCGCGAGCTCGTGGCTCTCGTCCTTTTCGCACACCCAGACGTTGAGCGGAGTCCCCCAGTAGCGCTCGCGCGACAGCGCCCAGTCGACGTTGTTCGCGAGAAAATCGCCGAAGCGCCCCTCCTGGATGTGCTCGGGGAGCCAGCGCACGGTGCGGTTGTTGCGGATGGCGTCGCCGATGCGCTCGGTCGTGCGGATGTACCAGGCCGGCCGCGCGAGCTGGATGAGCGGGTCGTCGTCGGCGCGCCAGCAGAAGGGGTAGTCGTGGCGGTACTTCTCGGCGTGGACGAGCAGCCCGCGCGCCTCGAGGTCGGCGAGCAGCGGCGCGTCCGCGTCCTTCACGAAGGTGCCCGCGAGCGGGCCCATCACGGCGCCGAGCTTGCCGTCCGGCTCGACCCCGCAGAGCAGCGGGACCTCGGCCGGGCTCGCGAGGCGCGCGAGCTCGGCCTTGTGCGCCACGAAGTCGTCCTCGCCGAAGGCCGGCGCCACGTGGACGATGCCGGTGCCGGTGTCGAGCGTGACGAAGTCGGCGCCGATGACGCGAAAGTAGGGGTGCACGCGCGTGCCGTCCTTGCGGAGCACGGTGGTGTCGCCGAGCGCCTTGGCGAACGTGTCGAAGGGCGGCTGGTAGCGGCGCCCGACGAGCTCCGTGCCCGCGAGCTCGCGCACGACCGTGTGGCTCGTCGCGCCGAGCTTCTTCACGAGCTCGGGCAAGAGGGCCTTGGCGACGACGAGGCGGCGCGCGGCGGGCGCGGCGTCCGAGCCCTTCTTCGGCGGGACCTCGAGCCGCACGTCGGCGTAGACGACGTCGGGCTTGACCGCCGCGTAGCCGTTCGACGGCAAGGTCCACGGCGTCGTCGTCCAGACGCACAGGGCGACGCCCTCCTCGCCGAGCCCGACGTCGACGAGCGGGAACGCGACGAACGCCGACGGATCGTCGACCGACTTGTAGCTCGAGCCGACCTCGGCGGCCGACAGGGCCGTGCCGCCCTGTGGCCACCACCAGACGACCTTGTGGCCCCGGTAGAGGAGCTTCTTTTGGTGCAGGACCGACAGCGCCCACCACACGCTCTCGACGTACGAGCGGTGGTAGGTGACGTAGGCGCTCGGCAGATCGACCCAGAAGCCGATCTTCTCGGTCACCTTTTCCCAGGCGTCGGTGTAGCGGAACACGCTCTCGATGCAGCGCGCGATGAAAGGCTCGACGCCGTAGCGCTCGATGTCGGCCTTGCCGTGGATGCCGAGATCCTTCTCGACCTCGACCTCGACCGGCAGGCCGTGCGTGTCCCAGCCGGCTTTGCGCGGCACGTCGTAGCCGCACATCGTCCGGTAGCGCGGGAACACGTCCTTCATGGCGCGCGTGAGCACGTGCCCGTTGTGCGGCACGCCGTTCGCGGTCGGCGGCCCCTCGTAGAACACGTAGGTGCCGCGGCTCGGCCCGGTGGCGCGCGTCTCGGCGCGCAGGGTCTTGTCGAAGATGCCGCGTGCCTTCCAGAGCTCGAGGATCGCCGCCTCGTCGCGCGGAAAGTCGATCTCGTTGCGCACGGACGCGAACACCGGCTGCCTCTTGGCGCTCATGGGCCCCCGGTCGTAGTGAAGCGCCGGCCGCGACACAACGGGTCCCGCCCATGGCGCTCCGCCCCGCGAGGGCCCAGACTTGTGCCGGGAGAAGACACCATGCGCGACAGCTTCGGCAGCAGGTCCACGCTCGCGGTCGGCGGGCAGCGCTACGAGATCTTCCGCCTCGCGGCGCTCGAACGGCGCTACCCGGGGGTGGCGCGGCTGCCCTTCTGCCTCAAGATCTTGCTCGAGAACCTGCTCCGCCACGAGGACGGCGGCGCCGTCACCGCGGACGACGTCACGGCACTCGCCACCCTCGACCCGACGGCCGAGCCGAGCCGCGAGATCGCGTTCAGCCCGGCGCGCGTCTTGCTGCAGGACTTCACCGGCGTACCGGCGATGGTCGACCTCGCGGCGATGCGCGACGCCATGCGCCGGCTCGGGGGCGATCCGGGGCGCATCAACCCGCTCGTCCCGGTCGAGCTCGTCATCGACCACTCGGTGCAGGTCGACGACTACGGCTCGCGCCTGAGCTTCGGCCGGAACGCGGCGCGCGAGCTCGAGCGCAACCGCGAGCGCTACCGCTTCCTCAAATGGGGGCAGAAGGCCCTCGCGCGCTTCCTCGTCGTGCCGCCCGACACGGGCATCGTGCACCAGGTGAACCTCGAACGGCTGGCGCGCGTGGTCATGACCAACGACGCCGGGCAGGCCTATCCGGACACCCTCGTCGGCACCGATTCGCACACGACCATGATCAACGGGCTCGGCGTCCTCGGCTGGGGCTGCGGCGGCATCGAGGCCGAGGCGGCGATGCTCGGGCAGCCGGTGAGCATGCTCATCCCGAAGGTGCTCGGGGTGCGGCTCTCGGGCGCGCTCCGCGAGGGTGCGACGGCGACCGATGTCGTGCTCACCGTGACCGAGCGCCTGCGCCGGCGCGGCGTCGTCGGCATGTTCGTCGAGCTCTTCGGGCCGGGCCTCGCGGAGCTCTCGCTGGCCGATCGCGCGACGATCGCCAACATGGCACCCGAGTACGGCGCCACGGCCGGCATCTTCCCCATCGACGCCGAGACGCTGCGCTACCTGCGCTCGACCGGGCGGCCGGCCGCACAGGTCGCGCTCGTCGAGGCGTACGCGCGCGCGCAGGGCCTGTTCCACGAGCCGGGAGCGCCCGAGGCGCACTACGCCGAGGTGCTGGCGCTCGACCTCGGGGAGATCGAGCCGTCGGTCGCGGGTCCCACGCGACCTCAAGATCGCGTGCCGCTCGGCGCGGTGAAGCAGAACTTCGCCGCGGCGCTCGCGACCATGCTCGCGCGCACGGGCGAGGCGGAGCGGGCCGGCGCGCGGGTCGCGCTCGAGCTCGACGGGGCGCACGAGCTCGGGCACGGCGCGCTCGTCATCGCCGCCATCACGAGCTGCACCAACACCTCGAACCCGTCCGTGATGCTCGCGGCCGGCCTCGTCGCGAAGAAGGCGGTGGAGCGCGGCCTCGGCTCGCGACCTTGGGTCAAGACGAGCCTCGCCCCCGGCTCGAAGGTCGTGACCGCGTACCTCGACGCCGCCGGGCTCACGCCCCACCTCGAGGCCCTCGGCTTTCACCTCGTCGGCTACGGCTGCACGACCTGCATCGGCAACAGCGGTCCGCTGCCCGAGCCCGTGTCGCGCGCCATCGCGGCGGGGCGCCTCGTCGCCGCCGCCGTGCTCAGCGGCAACCGCAACTTCGAGGGGCGTGTGCACCCCGAGGTGCGCGCCAACTACCTCGCCTCGCCGCCGCTCGTCGTGGCCTACGCCCTGGCGGGTCGGGTCGACCTCGACCTCACGTCGGAGCCGCTCGGCCACGGCGCCGACGGCGCGCCCGTGTATCTCCGCGACGTGTGGCCCAGCCGCGCCGAGGTCGAGGCCGCTGCGGCGACGAGCATCCGCGACGAGATGTTCGCGCACGTGTACAGCGACCTCTTCACGGGCGACGAGACCTGGGCCGCGCTCGAGGTGCCGGAGGGCGAGCTCTTCGGCTGGGACGAGAGCTCGAGCTACGTCAAGCACCCACCCTACTTCGCCGGACTCGAGCCCGAGCCCGCGCCCGTCGGCGACCTCGTCGGCGCGCGCGCGCTCGCCGTCTTCGGCGACAGCATCACGACGGATCACATCTCCCCCGCCGGCGACATCCGCGCCGACGGGCCCGCGGGGAAGTACCTGGCGGCGCGCGGCGTCGCGCGGGGCGACTTCAACTCCTACGGCTCGCGCCGCGGCAACCACGAGGTCATGGTGCGCGGCACCTTCGCGAACGTGCGCCTGCGCAACCGGCTCGCGCCCGGGACGGAAGGCGGCGTGACGCGACACCTGCCGAGCGGCGAGGTGACGAGCATCTACGAGGCGGCCGTGCGCTACGAGCGCGAGGACGTGCCGCTCGTGGTGCTCGCCGGCAAGGAGTACGGCTCGGGCTCGTCGCGCGACTGGGCGGCCAAGGGGCCGCGCCTGCTCGGCGTGCGGGCCGTGCTCGCCGAGAGCTTCGAGCGCATCCACCGGCAGAACCTCGTCGGCATGGGCATCCTGCCGCTCGAGTACCTGCCGGGCGAGAGCGCGGCCACGCACGCGCTCACCGGCGAGGAGCACTTCGACGTGCGCGGGCTCGCGCGCCACGTCGCGGCGGTCGGCGAGGCGGGACCGCGACTCGTCGACGTCGAGGTGCGCCGCGAGGACGGCACGCACGCGCTCGTGCGCGCGCGCCTGCGCATCGACACGCCCGCCGAGGCCCGCTACTACGCGCACGGCGGCATCCTGCCCTACGTACTTCGGCGCCTGGCGCGGGAAGGGGCCAGCGGCTAGGGGCTCGCCGGACGCCGCTCGGCCGCGAGCCGGGGCAGCGCCGCCACGAGGTCGGCGCGGATCGCCGCGACACCGTCCGCGCCCGCCCGCACGCAGGCCGCGGCGCGCTCCACCGTCACGCCGCCGAGCGCCAGCAGGCCGACGCCCGCCGGCAGCGCGGCCTTCGCCTCGGGCAGCGCCATGAGGCCGAGCGGCTCGCGCTTGCGCGGCGAGGCGAACACCGGTGACAAGAGGACGGCGTCGGGTCCTGCCGCGGCCGCGACGGCGAGCTCGCCGGGCCCGTGGCACGACACGCTGATCCAGAGCCGGTGGCCGACGCGATGGCGCACGTCGTCGACCCCGAGCGACTGCCGGCCGAGGTGGAGACCGTCGGCCTCGAGCTCGAGCGCGAGGTCGAGCCGGTCGTTGACGACGAGGCTCGCACCGAGCGCGCGCGTCAGGGCGCGGAGCTCGCGCCCGAGCGCCCAGAGCTCGTCGGTCGGCAGCTCCGGGTCGCGCAGCTGCACGGCGAGCCGGGCGCGGAGCGCCGGCGCGAGCGCGCGGGCGCGTTCGAGGCGCCCGAGGAGCTCGCCCCGGGGAACCGTGGGCAGATCGGTGATGACGAGCGCGAGGGGGGTGTCCACGAGGGGGTACGCGAAGGTTGGATCGAAATCGCGCTCGCTGATTTAGCATGGCGGCGATGCTGGGTGGACGCCGGTGGCTGTGGGCGGCGGGCGTGCTCGTCGCGGGTCTCGCGCTCGCGCCCGCAGCGCGTGCTCAGGACGCAGGCGCGGCGGGCGCGCCCGGCAGCGCACCCGCCGACTCCCGAGCGGCCGACGCGGGTCCCGAGCCCGGCGACGCGGGCGCGAGTCTCACCGACGCGGGTGCCGAGGCGCCGTCCGATGCCGGTGCGCCCGCGGCGCTCGCCACCCCGTCCGACGCGCACCCCGACGCCGGACCTGCAGCCGCTCCGGCAGGGGGCGAGGGCGGTGGGGCGCACGCGAGCGCGGCCGAGGGGCCACGGGGCGACGGCGCGCACGCCCCCGCCGCGCGGGGCCGCGGCGAGTCGAGCTGGGTCGCGGTCAAGACCATCCTCGGCCTGCTCGCTCTGCTCGCCCTCGCCTACGTCGGCGCCCATCCGAAGGTGCGCAAGCTCGAACGCACGCTCGCCGTGTCGCTCGTCATCGTGGCGGGCTTCCCGTTCGTGGCGCTCGGCCTCGTGGCGAGCAGCCCGGGGGTCGGCATCCTCACGCCCGAGACCGTGCGCCTGCTCGAGCCGCTCGTGCGCTTCGGGCTCGGGTGGATCGGCTTCATCGTGGGCTTCCGCCTCGACGTGCGCCTGCTCGGCATGCCGCGCGAGGTCGCCGCGGTGGTGGCCGTGCGCACGGGCATCTCGCTCGCCGCGATCGTCGGCGCGGCCGCCCTGCTCCTGTTCTCGCTCGGCGGCTTCAACTTCTCGTCCTTCGCCGACCCCGTGTTCCTGCGCGACGCGCTCATCCTCGGGGCGGCCGGCGTCGTGACGGGCCAGAGCGCGCCCTACCTCGTCGGGCAGGCGGGCGGCGACCGCGCCGCGCAGACGCGCGTGCGCGCCATCATGCGCGCCGAGGAGCTCGCCGCGATCGTGGGGCTCGTGTTCCTCAGCGCCTACTTCCGGCCCGAGGCGGGGGCGACCTGGCAGCTCCCGCGCACGGCCTGGCTCCTCTTGTCGATCGGGCTCGGCGCCGTCAGCGGGCTGCTCGTCTACGCGATCATGCTCGTCAAGACGAGCAGTCCGGCCGAGTACGTGGTGCTCACCGTCGGCGCCGTCGGCTTCGCGGCCGGCATCGCCGGCAAGCTCGAGCTCTCCGCGGTCGTCGTGTGCTTCGTCGCAGGCGTCCTCGTGCAGAACTTCCCGGGCCCCTACAAGGAGCGGCTCGCCAACACGCTGCGCACCCTCGAGCGGCCCATCTACCTCTCGTTCCTCCTGCTCGTCGGCGCCCTCTGGCAGCCGCGCGAGTGGCAGGGGTGGGTGCTCATGCCCGTCTTCGTGGCGGCGCGGCTGCTCGGCAAGCTCGTCGGCACGGGCCTCGGGCGGGCGCGCAAGCTCGGTCTCGGCGCGGTCGAGCGCCGCGTGCTCGTGGTGTCGCCCATGGGCGCGCTCGCCATCGCCATCGTCGTCAGCGCGGTCATGCAGTACCAGGACGGCGCCATCCACGCCATCGTCACGGCGGTCATCGGCGGCGCGATGCTGAGCGAGGTCGTCGTCCAGATCGCCATGCGCAGACGCCAGGAGCGCCTGGGCGCCGGCGCGACCGAGGAGGAGCTCGCCGCCGCCACCACGATGCTCGCGCCGGAGAGCTTCACGCAGGGGCTCGCGCTGAGCGAGGGCCCGCTCGGCGGCCTCGCCGTGGGGAGCGACCCGGGGCTCGCCGCGGCGCCCGCGGCCGCCACGGCGGCACCCGAGGCCACCCCGGCGCCCGCCGCGCGCCCAGCGGCGGC
>JACRDA010000185.1 GCA_016212965.1 Myxococcales bacterium | reverse complement strand
CGCCGTCGGGTCCGCTGCCGCCGCTCGGCTGGGCGCCAGCCCCGCCGCTGCCGCCGGCGCTCGAGCCAGCACCGCCTGCGCTGCTGCCCCCGCCGCCGCTGCCGCCGGCCCCGGCCCCGCCCCCGCCGCTGCCTCCGCCGCCCTGGCCTCCGGCGCCCTCGACCTTGCAGCTGCTCGAGCAGCCGTCGCCGCTGACGCCGTTGCCGTCGTCGCACTCCTCGGCGCCCGCCAGGATGTCGTCGCCGCAGTGCGTGACGCAGGTGCTGGGCGAGCCCGCGCAGTACCAGCCCGGCTCGACGGCGCAGCTCGACGAGCAGCCGTCCCCGCCCGTGAGGTCGCCGTCGTCGCACGGCTCGGTGCCGGCCACGATGCCGTCGCCGCAGGTCGTCACGCACACGCTCGGTTGACCGCTGCAGGTGAAGCCGGGCTCCACGGCGCAGCTCGCGGAGCAGCCGTCGCCGCCGGCGGTGTCGCCGTCGTCGCAGGCCTCGTTGCCCATGAGCTGTCCGTCGCCGCAGATGGGCGAGCACACGCTCGGCGAGCCGCTGCAGGTCCAGCCGTTCTCGACCGCGCACAGAAAGCAGCCGTCGCCCGCTGCGCCGTCGCCGTCGTCACAGGCTTCGCCCGCGACGACGAGCCCGTCGCCGCAGTCGCAGGCGTCGCCCTCGCCGTCGGCGTCGCCGTCGCTCTGGCTCGGGTTCGGGATGGCGGCGCAGTTGTCGCAGGCGTTGCCCACGCCGTCGGCGTCGCCGTCCTCTTGCCCGGGGTTCGCGACGAAGGGGCAGTTGTCGATGGACGTCGCGATGCCGTCGCCGTCCGGATCCGGATCCTGGATGCGGAAGCTCTGCGAGAACACGAACAGGCCCGCGACCTCGCCGGGGTGGACGCGCTCGTTGTCCTGGCAGCGATCCTCGTCGACGCGCAGGCGCACCGACGAGGTCCCGGGGCTGAGGAAGCGGGGCCAGCCGCCGTCGCCCGAAGAGCGGGTCTGGAGCTTGGCCACGAAGAGTGGCTGGCTCGCGTAGCTCTGCAGGAAGGGCACCTGCACCGAACCGTTGTCCCAGCCGGGCACGACGGCGCCCGTGCGGATGGTCTCGTAGCGCACGAGGTTGGCGTCGCTGTCCGCGAACTGCCCCTGCACGTTGCCGTCGATCGCGAGCCAGCCGATGGTCTCGGGCAGGGCGAGCGGCGTCGTCGTGCACTCGGTGCCGTCGATGGCGAGCTCGAAGGAGCTGGCGGTCACGTTGCGGACGGCGGTCGTCATCCACGGCTGGGACGGCTCCGAGGGGAGACTGCCCTGCTCGTTCGCGAGGCCCTGGATCTGCGTGAGGACGATCGGATTCTGGAAGCCCGGCGGGAGCGCCACCACTTGCGTGCCGCCGCCGCCCTTGTAGATGAGCTGCGAGGTCGAGACGAGGCCGGCCGCCATGCGCCGCCCGTCGGGGAGGCTCCACTGCCCAGCCTCGACCGCCACGTAGGCGATGTCCATCGCGACGTGCGGCCCGTCCTCGCTCGGCGGCTCGGCGAGCGTGAGCTCGAAGGAGGTCGAGGTGATGTTGCGGATGCGGAAGTCGGCCGGGTTGCCCCCGTCGCTGCTCGGAATCGCGAAGATGATGGGCTTCTGGTACGCGAACTTCAGGCTCACCACGTCCCAGGTGGGCGTGGCGTAGGTGTCGGTCTTGTGGACGCTGCCGCCCTCGACCTGGAACACGAAGAGCTGCGCCTGCGCCGCGCGCGTGGCGACGAGGAGAGCTGCGGCCGCGAGGCACCCGGTCAGAAGCTTCTTGCCCACGGCGCCAGCATATCGCCTCCCGCGCGCCGCTTCACGCGGCGCGGTGACGCCCCCCGAGTCCCTGATCCCGCGCAAGCGCGGCGGCTTCAGGCTGCAGGCTTCAGGCTTCAGGAGGAAGTTCGTCCCGAGCCGACCTCCGGTTGCTCACCCTGCGGGTGCGGGTCCCTTTGGGCGCGGGGCTCTCCAGCCCGGAGTCTGAAGCCGGGAGCCTGGAGCCCCAGATGCGGGGCCAGACCCCTGCCGCCGGATTGGGGCTGAGCGCGTGCGCCTGTTCACCGGCCGGGCACAGGACTAATCCGTAGCCATGCAGCCGTCGCAAGAGGCGTCGCAGCGCATCACCAAGATCCTGCTCGGCATCATCGCGACCGGGGTCATCGTCACCGCGCTCGTGTGGGCACGCTCGGTGATCCTGCCGTTCGCGTACGCCATCTTCGGCGCGTACACGATCGAGCCCATCCTGCGGCGCATGGAGCGCATCCACATCCCGCGCTGGCTCGGCGCCATCGTGATCGTGGGGGTCCTGTTCGCGGCCTTCGCCGGCACGATGGGCGTGCTTGCCGCGGCCGCCAAGCGCCTCGACGCGCGCCTGCCCGAGTACCTGACGACCGTGCAGCAGCTGCTCGACCGCCTGCCCATCCCGGACGACGTGCGACCGCACGTCGACGACCCGGACACGCTGCGCAACCTCGCCCTCGCGGTGTTCGGCAACGTCGGCAACATCGCCGGCGCCCTCACCACCGTGCTGTCGAACGTGGGGCTCGTGCTCGTGCTCACCATCGCGGTGACGCTCGGGCGCAAGAAGTTCGACGCTCGCCTGCAGCAGGTGGCGCGCGAGGCTTCGACCGACGGCGCGCGCTCGGCGAAGATGCTCGGCACCTTCGAGGAGAAGATCCAGCGCTACATGCTCGTGAAGGCCGGCGTGTCGCTCGCCATGGGCGTCTCGTTCACGCTCGTGCTGCTCGCCTTCGGCTTCGACCTCGCGGTGCTGGCGGGCTTCTTCATGATGCTCCTCAACTTCATTCCGACCTTCGGGCCCGTCATCGCGCTCGTGCCGGTCATCGCCCTGCACATCCTCGAGAACTCGGACAATCCGGGCTTCGCGATCGCCGCCTCGCTCGCGACCGTCGCCGTGCCGCTCGTGTTCGTGAACTTCGTCGAGCCGAAGCTCTTCGGCGAGCAGCTCGGCCTGAATTTCCTGGCCGTCATCCTGGCCCTGCTCGTGTGGGGCCTCATCTGGGGCCTGCCGGGCGCGATCCTCGCCGTGCCGCTCACGGTCGGCGTGTCGCTCGTGTGCCGCCAGGTGCCGACCCTGAAGGGCGTGCACGATCTGCTGCGCGAGTGAGTCGGCCGGCCGTGCGTGGCGGCCGCCCCGTCACATGCAGCACACCGTGTACGGCGTCGCGGCCGTGACGGTGCCCGTGGGCGTCGGATCGCTCGGCTCGCACGTGGCGCTGTTGGTGCCGAGGAGCACCGGGCGCGCCGACAGGAAGATCTCCTGCGGATCCATCGGCGTGCACACGCCGTCGTCGGGCAACACGGCCCCCGCCGGCGCCGCACAGGTGCCGTTCGCGTAGAAGTGCAGCATGGTGTCGCAGGTGCCGGGCGCGGCCGGGCCGCAGTTGCAGGCGGTGCAGCCGCGGGTGTCGTTCATCGCGGTGAAGATCGTGCGCCCGGTGGGGTAGCCGGCCGGGCACGCCTGCTGCGCCCCCTGCTTGGCCACGCACACGAGCGAGGCTCCGCCCGGCGGCGCGCAGCGGCCGTCGTCGCAGCCCCCGGGGGTGCCCCCGGGCGCGCAGGCCTCGCTCGGCTCGACCCAGGTCGCCGGTGGCTTGTTCACGCCGGGGACCGGTGGGCAGGTGCCGCCGCTGCACGGCACCGGCATGACCTCGATGGCCCCGAAGCTCGCGCCGTTCTGCAGGTTCGTGCACGCGCCGATGGGGAACTGGTTCAGCATCGACGCCGTGTTGCACGCGGCGTCGGCGTACCGGCCGACGTTCTGCACGGTGTCGCACGTGACGTCCACGGCCCCCCCGCAGGTGCAGCCGCAGACCGTCGCTGCGAACGTCACGGACGCGCCGCCCGACATCACGGCCGCCGGCCAGCGCGCCGGGCAGTCGAGCGCGGCATCCTGCAGCACGATGGGGCCGACCCAGCCCGGGCCCGGCTCGGGCCGGCACGCGAACCCGACGGCCGAGCACTGCGGGTCCGCGCAGTCGACGTGCGAGTCGCCGTTGTTGTCGACGCCGTCGAGGCAGTTCTCGAGGCCGGCACCGCCTGCGCCGCCCGTCGCGTCGCCGCCCTGGCCGCCGGCTCCACCCGACGCGGTCGTGGACGTGGTGCTCGACGTCGTCGTGGACGTGGTCGAGGTCGCGCCGCCGGTGCCACCGCTCCCTCCGGTGGAGAACTCGGTGCCGCACGCGACGAGCGCTGCGCAGAGGACGAGCGGGGCCTTGGTCATGATGCGACTCCTGCCGGGAGCGTACCACGTCGCGCGCGCGGCGCGCGCGGACGCCCGTCCGGCTCGCACTGCCGCGGGCAGCGTCAGTCGAGCTCGCTGCCGTCCGGCTCGGGCGCCGCGCCGCGCTCCGTCGTGCTGTGCCGGTAGGCGACGTTGCGCGCGCGCATCAGGCTGCCGAGCGGCCGGTGCGCCTCGAGCGCGTGCCACGGGTCGAAGGACAGCGTCTCGATGCGCGCGGCGATGTCCCGGGCCCGCGCGCTCGACGAGTCGTGCCGCGGGATGGCGAGCGTCGCCACGCGCTCGAGCGGGGCGGCGTCCTCGCTCCAGACCGTCGTCGGGTCCTCGATCGGCGTCGTCGCCTCGTCGCGGTAGAGCTGCGCGCAGAGGTCGAACTCGACCGGGCACCCGGCGAGGCGCGCCTGGAGCTCCATGCGCAGGTGCTGCGGGTCGCGGAGCGGGCCGGCCGGCTCGTCCGTGGCGCGCGGGACGAGGGTGAGCTTGGCGGCGTGCGCGCCGTAGCGCAGCGGCAGGGCGCTGTAGTAGCGCGCCGTGGCCACCGAGCGGAACGGCTGGCCGAGCGAGCGCCTGAGCTTGCCGAGGAGCTCGAAGGTGCGGCCCACGCCGAGCAGCCCGAAGAGGCGCGGCAGCGCGAGCAGCGGGCTCCGTGCCGCCACGACGACACCCACGAACTCCTCGGCGTCGCGAAAGGGCGTCGACGGTGAGTGGATGAGGAGGAAATCCTGCGTCGTAGCGTCCTCGAGACCGGGGATCACCTTCCGGCCGGGGACGCCCAGCACCTTGATGGCGATGCCGCGGACGTCGCCGGCGCGGTCCGACTGGCGCGTGCCGGCGCCGTTCGAGAAGCGCACGTAGCAGCGGTAGCTCCGGGGCTCGGCGAACAGGCCCTGCCGGAGCGGCGGCGCGAGATCTTCGAGCACGCGGAGCTCGCCGAGGTAGCCGTGGCCCTTCGTGTGGAGCGCGCGCCCGGCGCCGCCCGCGGCGGCGCGATCGTGCTGCAGTCGGCGCAGCTTTCGCGCCAGGCGCTCGAAGCGCTCGTCCTCGTCGGGCGCGAGCTGCTCCTGCCAGGTGGTGCTCGGGGGACTCGTCACGCCGCGGATCGTCGGTGCACGACGGGCGGCTGGCAAGCGCAGAGCGCGCGGGGCGCAGCCGCGCCGCGGAACTTCCGGTCCGGAGCGCTGTCCCATGTTCCATGCCGCCGACGACGGATCGAGGTTCCGCACGCGTGCTCGGCGAGCTGCCGGGCACCTCGCTCGCGCTCACCCTCGCCTGGCGCGGGGACGTGCTCTGGGTGCGCCACCTCGCACCGGCCCGGAGCTGTCGCGCGGGGGAGCTCGCCGGCGCCTGCCTCCCACCCGAGCTCGCAGCCGCAGGCGACGCGCCCCGGCTGGTGGAGGTCGACGCCGCGGGGCGCGTGCGGCTCGCCGTGCCGCGCGGGGCTCGGGGCGTATGGCTGCGCGGTCCCCGGGGCACGGCGTCCGTGTGGCATGCGGCCGGTGCGAAGCTCGAGCTCGTCGTGGGCGCCCGGGCGGAGATCGCGTTCGCGGCCTTCGCGCTTTCGGTCGCACTCGAGCCGGCGACCCGCGCGCCCTCGCCGCGCTTCGTCGTCGGCGGGCGCCTCCGAGCTCGATCCCGGCGCGGTCGCGAGCTACCGCCTGCTCGGCTACGAGAACCGGGCGGTCGCCGACCGCGATTTTCGCGTCGACGCGGTCGACGGGGGCGAGGTGGGGATGGGGCACGCGGCCACGGCGCTCTACGACGTCGTCTTCGCCGAGACCGAGCTCGCGACGGACGCTCCCTGGCTCACGGTACGCCTGCGCTACAAGCCGCCCGAGGGCTCGGAGCGCGCCGTCGAGCGGGCGCTGCCGGTGGGGCGAGAGAGCCTCGCCAGCAGCGGGGACGCCCTGCCGGCCGACTACCGCTTCGCCGTCGCGGCGGCGGGCTTCGCCGAGGTGTTGCGCGCCAGCCCGTACGCCAAGCACTGGACGCTCGGCCGGGTCGCCGAGCTCGCCGCGTCGGTCGACGACGGCTCGGAGGACCGGCGCGAGCTCGTGGAGCTCACGGCCCGGGCGCGCGCGCTCGGCGTCCTGTGACCCGTAGGCTACGCTGAGGCATGCGCTTCATCTTCCGCCCCTTCGCGCTCGCCACCCTCCTCGCCGCAGCCGGGGCCGGCGGTCTCGCCGCCTGCGGCCCCACCGAGCAACACGTCAAGGACGAGCTCGCCGCCGCGAACTACTGCGCCGTGGCCTCCGAGTGCGTGAGCGTCGGCTCGCAGTGCCCCTTCGGCTGCTACATCCTCGTGAACGTCGCCGAGGCCGACGCCATGCGCGAGCTGCTCGAGGACTGGCGCGACGCCCCGCGCAGCTCCGAGTGCATGTACGACTGCGTGGCGATGACGAGCATCGAGTGCGTCGCCGGCAAGTGCCAGATGGCGCCCTGACCTTCCGGGCGCTCGCCGGTCGTTGACCGGCGCCCGCCGCTTTCCTATGGTCCGGGCGCCGTGGGCGCGCGCGCCACCCGTATCGGGAGGGCCCGGCCGTGCCGACGCTGCGAGGCGGGTGCCATGTCGGAAAAGTTCGAGAACCTGGTCGATCTCTGGGAGAAGAGCTGCGAGAAGTTCGCAGAGAACGAGCTCTTCGGCACGAAGAGCTCGGGCGCCTGGACGTGGATCACGTACGGGGAGTTCAAGAAGCTGGTCGACGATCTGCGCGGCGGTCTCGCGGGCCTCGGCGTCGCCGCGGGGGACAAGGTCGGCATCGTCTCGAACAACCGCGTCGAGTGGGCCGTCGCCGCCTACGCGACCTACGGCCTCGGCGCGTCGTTCGTCCCGATGTACGAGGCGCAGAAGGCGGACGAGTGGAAGTTCATCCTCGAGGACTGCGGCGCCAAGGTCGCGATCGGCGCCACGAACGGCATCTACGACAAGCTGAAGGGCCTGAAGGCCGAGCTGCCGGGGCTCGAGCACGTGATCGGCTTCGAGGCCAAGGCGAGCGATCCCGGCTCCTACGCCGCCCTGCTCGAGAAGGGCGCGAAGAAGCCGGTCGCGGCCCAGCACCCGAAGCCCTCGGACATCGCCGGTTTCATCTACACCTCGGGCACCACCGGCAACCCGAAGGGCGTGATCCTGAGCCACGACAACATCTGCTCGAACATCAACGCCATCCACGAGCTGTTCCCGTTCGACCCGAGCGATCGCAGCCTGTCCTTTCTGCCGTGGGCGCACTCCTTCGGCCAGACGTGCGAACTGCACGCCATGCTGAGCATGGGGAGCTCGCTCGCCGTGAACGACGCGGTCGAGAACCTGGTCGCCAACCTCTCGGAGGTGCGGCCCACCATCCTCTTCGCGGTGCCGCGCATCTTCAACCGCATCTACGACGGCGTGAACAAGCAGATGGCCGACAAGCCGGGCGCCATCCAGAAGCTGTTCAAGAGCGCCATCGCGAACCAGACGGTGCGCTCGCGCGGCGGCGAGATCGGGCTCGGGGCGAAGCTCGGTATCGGCCTCGCGCGGAAGCTCATCTTCAGCAAGATCCGCCAGAAGTTCGGCGGCCGGCTGAAGTACGCCGTGAGCGGCAGCGCCGCGCTCTCGAAGGAGGTCGCCGAGTTCATCGATGCGCTCGGCATCGAGGTCTACGAGGGCTACGGCCTGACCGAGACGAGTCCCATCGCCACGGCGAACTTCCCGGGCCGCCGCAAGATCGGCAGCGTCGGCCGGGCGATTCCGGGCGTCACCATCACCATCGACCGGGGCGTGACGGACGACGCGAAGAACGGCGAGATCCTCATCAGGGGCCCCAACATCATGCAGGGCTACCACAACCGCCCCGAGGAGAACGCCGCGGTGCTCATGCCCGATCGCACCTTCCGGAGCGGCGACATGGGCTACCTCGACGAGGACGGCTACCTCTACATCACCGGCCGCATCAAGGAGCAGTACAAGCTCGAGAACGGGAAATACGTGGTGCCCTCGCCGCTCGAGGAGGACCTGAAGCTGTCGCCCTACATCGCCAACGTCATGATCCACGGCGCGAACCACCCGTACAACGTGGCGCTCGTCGTGCTCGACAAGGCCGCGGTCGAGAAGTGGGCGGCCGCCTCGGGTGTCGCGACCGACAACCTCGAGGAGAGCCCCGAGGTGAAGAAGCTGGTCGAGGAGGAGCTCCAGAAGTACGGCAGGGGCTTCAAGGGCTTCGAGCGCCCCGAGAAGTTCGCGCTCATCCTCGAGGACTTCTCGACCGACAACGGCATGCTGACGCCGACCCTCAAGCTCAAGCGCCGCAACGTGCTCGCGAAGTACGAGTCGCGCCTCGAGGCGCTCTACAAGGGCTGAGCTCGGCGCCGCGGCGCGGGCGGCTCACGCCGTCTCGGCCTCGTCCCGTGCGAGCTCGGCGCGCATGCGCTCGCGCATCACGTACTTCTGCACCTTGCCGGTCACGGTCATCGGGAACTCGGTGACGAGCTTCACGTAGCGCGGCACCTTGTAGTGCGCGATGCGCCCGCGGCAGTGGTCGCGCAGCTCCTGCTCGGTCGCGGTCTCGCCCTCGCGGAGCTTCACCCAGGCGCAGAGCTCTTCGCCGTACTTCGCGTCCGGCACGCCGAAGACCTGCACCTCCTGCACCTTGGGGTGGCGGTACAGGAACTCCTCGACCTCGCGCGGGTACACGTTCTCGCCGCCGCGGATCACCAGGTCCTTGAGGCGCCCGACGATGTTGCAGTAGCCCTCGTCGTCGAGGGTCGCGAGGTCGCCGGTGTGCATGAAGCCGTCCGCGTCGATGGCCTCGCGCGTGCGCTCCTCGTCGCCCCAGTAGCCGCGCATGACCGAGTAACCGCGCGTGCAGAGCTCGCCCGGTGTGCCCCGGGGCACGACCTGGCCCGCCACGTCCACGAGCTTGACCTCGAGGTGCGGCTGGATGCGCCCGACGGTGCTCACGCGCCGCGCCAGCGGGTCGCTCGGGCTGCTCTGGAAGGACACCGGGCTCGTCTCGGTCATGCCGTACGCGATGGTCACCTCGGCCATGTGCATCTCGGACACGACCCGCTTCATGACCGCGACGGGGCAGGGGGCGCCCGCCATGATGCCCGTGCGCAGGCTCGAGAGATCGAAGCCTGCGAAGTCCGGGTGATCGAGCTCGGCGATGAACATGGTCGGCACGCCGTGCAGCGCGGTGCAGCGCTCGGCCTCGACCGCCGCGAGCGTGGCGCGCGGGTCGAAGGCCTCGGACGGGAAGATCATCGCCGACCCGTGCGTGATGCAGGCCAGGTTGCCGAGCACCATGCCGAAGCAGTGGTAGAGCGGCACCGGGATGCAGAGCCGGTCCTCGGGGCCGAGGCGCATGGCCTCGCCGACGAAGAAGCCGTTGTTCAGGATGTTCCGGTGGCTGAGCGTCGCGCCCGTGGGAAAGCCCGTCGTGCCGCTCGTGAACTGGATGTTGACGGGGTCGGTGGGGTGGAGGCGCGGCGCGAGCTCGCCGAGGCGCGCGCGGCTCGCCGGGGTGGCGCGCGCGGGCAGGTCGGCGAAGTCGAGCGTCCCCGGCGTCGGCTCGCCGCCCGTGCGGACGACCCAGCGCAGGCTTGGCAGGCGCGCCGCCGCGAGCTCGCCCGGCGCGCTCGCCGCGAGCTCCGGCGCGAGCTCGGCGAGGATGGCGAGGTAGTCGCTCGCCTTGAAGCGCGGCGCCGTCACGAGCGCCCGGCACCTCGACTGCGCGAGCGCGTGCTCGAGCTCGGTCGCGCGGTAGGCCGGGTTCACGTTCACGAGCACGAGGCCCGCCTTCGCCGTCGCGAGCTGGGTCACCACCCAGGCCGTCGAGCTCGGCGACCAGATGCCGATGCGATCGCCCGGCTCGAGGCCGAGACCGAGCAGGCCCGCGGCGCAGGCGTCCACGCGGGCGGCGAGCTCGCCGTAGCTCAGGCGCACGCCCTCGTGGCGCACGACGAGTGCGAGCGCGTCGGGGCGCGCGGCGACGCGCGCGTCGAAGTGCCGCCCGATGGTGTCCTCGATGAGCGGTGGCTCGTCGGCTCCGTGGACGTGGCTCGGGCGGGGCTCGGTCATGGGCTCGTGCTCCTGCCCGCCGGGGCGGGCGAGCGGTCATTGTTTCACACCACGGCGGGCGGCTCGCCACCAATGTCCGGGCCGGGCGGCTCGCGCCACCAGTCGGCACTGGCCGCGGCTCCGTTTCGTGGCTACCTTGGTGGACGGATCCGGTGGAGCGCCGCAGAGGTGGCCATGAAGCCGCACGCGGGTCTCGATGCTTCGAGCTGGGCGCTGCTCTGCCACGCACCGCTCACCCTGTGGCTCGCGATGTCCGGCGTCGACCCGGCCGTCGACTCGCCGGAAAAGGAGGCCGACGCCTTCGATGCGGCGATCGAGAAGGAGAAGGCCCGCTGCCCGGACGAGCTCGTGCGGGCCGTGCTCGCCGAGGCCGTCGGGCCGAGCGGGGCGCAGCGCCGCGGGCTCGTGGCCGTCGATCCCGAGTCGCTCCTCGGCGAGCTCGAGCGCGTGCGCAGCGTGCTCGACGAGCGCTGCAGCGCCGAGCAGGCGCGCGCCTTCAAGCGCGTGCTCATCAAGATCGGCTACGACATCGCGCATGCGTCGTGCGAGTCCGCGATCCCGACGCACTCGGGCGTGAGCCAGCCCGAGGAGCGCTTCCTCGCGCGCACGCGCCGGGCGCTCGGACTCTTGCCGCCCGCGCTCTGACTGGAGGCTCGGCTCCAGTGTGCCGGTGGCTTCAGGCTACGGGCTTCGGGCTTCAGGCGCAGAGGCCGCGGCGCACGCCCGGTAGGGCGGGCGGCCGCCGCCACGAGTGAGTGAAGACTCGGCCCCGCAGGCAGGAGCAGAGGTCACAAGAAGACCAGAAGACCACAAGACCAGAAGCCAAGCGTGCGGGATGCTGCGACTCACGGTCACCTACGACGACCTTGTTTTCGTAGGAGGAGGCGCGAAGAACGGAAGCTGTGAGGGGAGGGGCTTGCCAGCTCGAGGCTCCTCGTTCCCCGCGGCGCTGTCCCCAGCGCCGCCTTCTTCCCTTCTGTTCTTCTTGTGCATCCGCTCCCTCGAGTCTCGAGCCGGAAGTCCGAGGCCTGATCCCTGTAGCCGCGAGCCCTCGGGTGGGCGCGCCGCGCCTCCGACGGAGTCGCATGCGTGCCTCCGAATGCTCGCCCCGAACGGGAGCGCGCTGCTAGAGTCGCGCCGCGCCGGCGCGCCGCGGGGGTTCGCGGTCGCGCTGCGCACTCACGCGAAGGAGGGGCCCGTGCCCGACACCAGGACCATCGACGACCTCGACAAAGACGACGACAACGACACGACCGCCGCCGGCATTGCCAAGCGACTCGGCAAGGTGTCCCGGATCCTCGAGCGTGCGAACGCGCGGCTCGACGCGATCACGGCGGGCTGGGCGCAGCCGCCCGAGCCCGAGAAACCCACCGTCCGCGCGGCCCTCGCCGACGTGCAGACCAAGGCGGCCGCCGCGGTCTCGAAGACGACGACCCTCATCGGGCGGATCGACGCCACGAACCCCGGGTGAGCTCGGCGCTCGCGTGCGTCTTCCCACGGGGAGGCGCACGCGGGCATCTTCTTCTCAGGACGGCAGCGGTTCGGTCTCGAGCGTGCTCGAGGTGCCGCTCGGGACCAGGAGGGCGAGGCGGAAGCCCGTACCGGACGTGCGCCGGTCGAGCGCCATCGGATAGCGCATGCCGGGCACCGCGGCACCGGCCATGCCCCAGTTGCCGCCGCGCCAGTACGCCTGTCGGCCGTCCTCTGCGGCGTGGCCCTGGTCCTCCGGCTCGGGCGGACGCCCGCCATCGAGCATCGTCGCGGTCCAGTCGCCGACGCCCCCTGCCAGGTCGCGCACGCCGTAGGGGGATTCGTCGAGCGGGAAGGCCCCGACGGGCTCGAGCTGCGTCGCCTCCGGCCGCGACGCGCGCAGCTTCGCGAAGCTGGCGTCGAGGAAGTTGCCCATCGGGTAGCGCCGGCCGTCGGCGCCACGCATCGCCTTGTCCCATTCGGCGTCCGCAGGAAGTCGGTAGCGCAGGCCGGTTTGCCCGGACAGCCAGCGCGCATACGCGCAAGCGCTGAACCAGCTGACCTCGAACACGGGTGTGCGGAAGCGCTGCTCCTCCGGCACGCGCCGCCGTGCCTCCTCGCCTTCGATGACGCGCGCCGCGAGCACCCACTGCCCGCCCGGCCCACGCTCGACGAGCGGCCCCGCCTCGTGCCCCGGTACCCGGCGCGCGCGCTCGGCCTCGTCCTCGATGGCGTCGAGGAAGCGCACGTACTCTCGGAACGTCACCGGGAAGCGCCCGATCGCGAAATCCGGGAGCTCCATGCGCACGAGCCGCTGCCCCCCGGGCGGTAAGGCGAGGAACGGCCCGCCCGGCACGAGCACCATTCCCTCGGGCACCTCGCCCGGACGCGGCGGGCGCAGGCGGAGCTTGTGGAGCTTCGCGCGCTCGACGACGAGCGGGTAGCGCACCTCCTCGGCCTCGCGCTCGGTTCCGGGCCCGCTCCGGCGCCGCGCGCGCACGAGGTACGAGCCCGAGCCGAGGACGAGGCGGCGGCCAAGCTCGAGCGGGCGCGCCTCGCCGGGCACGAGCCGCATGCCGCGCGTCTCGTAGCGCGCGAGGTCGAGCTCGACGGGCCCGCTCGCGGTGGCGGCTCCCCCGTCCGGCCCCACGAGCTCGACCTCGAGGGCGCCCTCGTCCGCGAGCTCGAGCGCGAGCGGGCCGTCGTCGTAGCTCCGCGCGAGCTCGAGGTGCTGCGCCATGCGCGGCGCGTCGCCCGCCTCCTCGGCCGCGAGGAACGCCCGGAAGTGCAGGGCCGCGAGCCCGGCGCGCGCCGCCGCGTGGTCGGGGCCGCGCGACAGGGCGGCCGTGAACGCGCTCTCGGAGCGGGCCCGCGCGCGCGCGGCCTCGCGCTCGAGCCGGCGGGCGCGCTCGGCGAGCTCCCACCAGGGCTCCTTCACCTCGGCCGGCTCCCACGGCTGGAGCTCGGCGAGGTGGGCCTCGCTCTCCTGGCCGAGCGCCGCGGCCTCGCGCTCGAGCGCCTCCATGGTCCGGCGCGCCTCGGCGCCCTCGGCGGCGCGGGCCTCGGCCTCGCGCTCGCGCTCCACGCGCTCGCGCTCGGCGTCGAGGTAGCGGTCGATGGCGTCGACGATGGCCCGGGCGCCGGGCAGGCGCTCGTCGGGCTTTCTGCGCAGGCAACCGCGCACGACCTCGTCGAAGGCGGCGGGCACGCTGCCCGGGGCGACCAGGCTCGGCGGCGGCACCGTCGGCTTGACGATGCGCGCGACGACGCCCGAGAGATCACGCTCGTGCTCGAAGGGCGAGCGGCCCGCGAGCATCTCGTACAGGATGACCCCGAGCGCGTAGACGTCGGCGCGCCCGTCGAGCTTGCCGCCGAGCACCTGCTCGGGCGCCATGTAGCCGGGGCTGCCCGCGATGGACGCGTCGCGCTCGTGCTCGAGCGACAAGCGGATGTCGCTCGTGTCCGTGAGGTAGGCGACGCCCCAGTCGAGCACGTACACCTCGCCGAACTCGCCCACGATGACGTTCTCGGGCTTGAGGTCGCGGTGCACGACGCCGCGGCTGTGCGCGTAGTCGACCGCCAGGCATACCTGCCGCAGGATGCCGAGCAGCTGCGCGAGCCCGCGTCTCGGGCCCTCGCCGGCCGTGCGCTCGTCGTCGAGCACGTCGCGCAGCGTGCGGCCGTTGACGACGCGCATCGTGTAGCTCGGCCGCCCCGCAGCGTCGCGCCCGACGTCGTACACGGGCACGATCGACGGGTGCTCGAGCTGCGCGCCGATCTGCGCCTCGATGACGAGCAGCGGTGCCACGTCCGCGTCGATCGGGGTCTTCTGGGCGACGGGTCGACCGAGCGCGCGATCGAACACGACGTCGACCCGGCCCATGCCGCCGTGCCCGAGCTCGCGCAGGGGCAGGTAGCGTGCCTCGCCGCTCGGCACCGCCGCGAGCTCGCGCACCGAGAGCACGCTCTCGCTCACGGCGATCGTACCGATGAGGCTGTCGCGCGCGAGCGTGGGTGCGCTCGCTCCGGCCACGAGGGTCGTCGACTCGCTGCTCGCCGGGGCGGCCGTCGCGCCGGCGCTCGGCGCCTCGAGCGGCGTGAGCCTGCGTGCGCCCTCCTCGCGATCCGCACCTCCCACGGCGCGGATCCTTACACCCCGCACGGCGCGGGGAGCAACCCCGCCGCGGGGCGCCCCGGCAGGCTCTCAGTCCCCCCGCGCCCGGCGCTCGAGGATGTTCCAGAGCCGCCGCGCGTCCACGAGTCCGGCATCGAGCTGCGCCGCGAGCTTGAAGGCGCGCAGGGCCTTGTCCTCTGCGCCCGTGCGCAGGAGAACGTGGCCCCGCACGTAGTGCGCGATCGCCATCTGGCGGTCCTGGTTGAGGCACAGGAGCACGAGCCGCTCGAGGCTCTGCTGCCGCGGCGCGGCGAGCTCCGCCGCGGCGTCCGGTTCCGCGGCGAGCGCGTGCTCGGTCCACGCCTCGTAGAGCGCGTACTCGGGGGCTTCCGGCAGCATGCGCCGCGCCTCGCGGAAGGCGTCGAGCGCGTTGTGCAAGAGACCGCGGTTGAAGGCGCGCGTGCCCTCCCGGAACGCAGCCTCGGCCGCGAGGCGCGACTGGCGCGTGAGCGACGCCGCGCCCGGCGCTTCCCGTCCGCGCGTCGAGGGCGGGGGTGGCTCGGGCGGCGCGCCGGTCGGGTGCGCGAGCCAGCTCCCGTCGGCCGACAGGGCGTTCGCGTCCGGCGTCGACGCGAGGGGCGGGCGCGGCTCGGCCGCCGCCGACGCCGGATGGACCGGCGCGCGTCCGCTGGGCTGGGTCGGGGCCATGCGCCGCGGCGTGGACGCGGGCGGCGCCGCGGGCGTCTGTCCGGTCGGCAGGGTAGGGAGCCCGCGCCGCGGCAGGGGCAGGGGCATGGGCACGCGGCTCGAGGCCGAGCGGAGCTTGTCCAGCGTGGCCACGCGGCGCCGGCCGAGGAGGGCGAGCCGGTCGGTGAGGAGCAGGATGGTGAGGAGCTGCCGGGCGTGGAGCGGATCGAGCGTCGCGCCCGAGAGCAGCGCGTCGAGCCGGTTGGTGCCGTCGCAGAGCTCGAGGAAACGCGTCTCGCTCGCCCGCAGGCCGAGCCGCTGCGTCGGGTCCGAGCCCCCCGGTCGCAGCTGCGGGAACACGCCGGGGTCGTCGCCGAGCACCCGCGCCGTGCGCCCGGCGTCGTAGAAGCGCCGCACCCCGTCGGCGATCGCCGCCTCGACGCCGACCGGGTACTGCGGGCGCATGCCGCGCACGCCGTCGTGCGGCGTGAACGCCGAGCGCGGCGACTCCCACTGCATCGCCTGCACGACCTTGTGCCGCACCTGCAGGGCGAGCGCCGCCTCGAGCTCGGCCGGCCCGAGGACGCCGAGCTCGACCGCCACCGCGCCGAAGCGCCGCTCGCCGGGCGGGGCCGTCGCGAGCACGTGCATCACCCGCTCGTAGGCCTCGGCGGCGATGATGCGCTCCTGCACGAGCAGCCGGCCGAGGGTGGTGCTGAGCGGGCCCCCGTCGGCTGCGACCGGCACGCCGTCGACCAGGTAGATGCGCAGCCGCACGCCGTCCCCGAGGACGTCGAGCAGGCCGGTGCTCGCCGCCCGAAGGTGCGTGAACAGGTCGGCAGCGAGCGAGCCGTCGCGCTCGCGCGCCTGGTCGGTGCGGCCGGCGGTGACCAAATCGCGCCATCATAAGCGAGCCCCGCGCCGCGGGGTAGCCGGGCCGACGCTCCGCCGCGGCGCTCACGTCGGACTCGTCGCCCGTGCGATGATGGGCTCCATGCATCCGCGTCCCCGCCTCGCTTCCGCTGGCCTCGCAGGCGTTGCTCCGATCCTCGTCGCGTGGGCCGCCACCGGCTGTGGGTCGAGCGTGGAGAGCGCCGGGAGCGGCGGCGGCGGGGCGAGCGCGACGACCACGACGACCACGACCGCGACCGGCGGCGCGGGCGGCTCGGCGGGCGCCGGCGGCGGGGGCACGACGAGCTCGACCGGCGGCAGCGGCGGCACGCCCGACCCGTGGGAGCCGCTCCAGGCCCTGAAGGAGGTCGACCTCGGGGTCGTCGACTTCCAGGAGGGGCCGTACCTCGTGCCCATCCCCGACCGCACGCTCGGCTTCACGCTGCTCGCCGAAGCGACGGCGCTCGACAAGGGCATCGGCGTCTACCGGCTCAAGCCCCCGGCGGGCTCGAGCGTCATCGTCAACTTCGCGATGGCGGGCCACTCGACGCAGGTCTTCGGCGACATGGGCTGGGTCTCGGCGGCCGATCCGCAGACGACGACCTCCGACGCCTGGCCGGTGCAGCCCGGGCTCTGGACCTACGACGTCGCGGGCGACACGACGCAGGGCACGGCTCACGTGCGCGTGTACGCGCGCCGCACGCTGGACGGCCTCTTTCACGGCGGCGTGCTCGACGTGAACGTCTTCATCCCGCCCGGCACGGTGTCGCAGAGCTACATGCAGGGCGTCATCGAGAGCCACCTGTTCCCGGACTACTTCTCGCCCGCGATCGGCCTCGCGCAGGGAGCGCTCCAGTTCTTCGCCGCGCCGTCGAGCGCGACCAGCATCGGCAACTACGACGAGCTGCGCACGCTCTTCGCGAGCGTCTCGGCCGGGGCGAGCGCGCCGGCCCTCAACCTCGTCGTCGTCGGCGACTTCTCGGACGCGGAGTTCGGCGGCGCCATCGGCGTCGCGGCCGGCATTCCCGGCAGCCCCATGCGCCACGGCACGACGCGGAGCGGCGTGGCCTACCAGCCGAGCGGCGACCAGGCCTACGACGCGAGCATCCTCGGTCACGAGGTGAGCCACCTCGCGGGCCTGTTCCACACGACCGAGTTCCAGATCGTCGAGACCGACCCGCTCTTCGACACGCCGACCTGCGACCCGGCGGTCATCCAGAGCAACCCGCAGGCCTGCCCGGACCTCCAGAACATCATGTTCCCCATCGCGTACGGAGGGCAGCAGTTCTCGGCCGCGCAGATCACGGTCTTCCAGGGCAGTGCCATGTACCGCGGCGTCCTCGAGGCAGGGGGCGCCCCCGCGGCGCCGCTCTTCGCGTCCGAGCCGGGCGACCTGCCCCCGGCCTTCGCGCCCGATCCGCGCTTCGATCTGCTCGCGACGGACGCGCCCGCGCGCGCCCCTGCGGACGAGCTCGAGCGCCTGTTCGGGGCCGGGCCGTGTGCGCACGCGCCCGGCGTGCTCGCCCTCTTCGATGCCGAGGCGGCGGCGGCGGGCGGCACGCGCCTGATCGCCCTCGCCCGCGACGCGGGCGCGGCCGATCGGGTCCGCGCCCGCGCGCTCGAGGCGTACGGACGCCT